>NZ_JBHUIP010000023.1:0-801 GCF_042683105.1 Lacibacterium aquatile | reverse complement strand
CACGCTTGCCGGGACCGGGACGATCACCCGCGTTGACGGCACGGTCGTGCAGGCCGCCAAAGGCACCCCAGTCTTCCAGGGCGACACGGTGGAGACGACCAAGGGCGGCAAGGTCGGCATTGTCTTTGTCGATAACACCACCTTTGCGCTGGGCGAAAACGGCCAGATGCGCATGGACGAGCTGGTCTATAATCCCCAGTCTAAACAAGGCTCCCTGGGCCTCTCGATGCTCAAAGGCGCCTTTGTCATCGTCACTGGTGAAATAGCGCCCTCCTCCACCGATGCCATGACCATCCGCACCCCGGTCGGCACCATCGGTATCCGCGGCACCAAGGTCGCGGGCGGCATCGATGTCTCCGGCGGTCTTGTCCTGTCCCTGCTGCCCGATCCGGTCGGGCGCCCCTCGGCTGTGGTCGTCTCGAACGCCGCAGGCACTCAGTTCATCACCGAAACCAATACCGGCATCCAGGTCGCCAGCTATAACAGCGCCCCCACATCGCCCCAGCCCATGGGCAGCCTACCCGGAGCGGGCGCCCTGGCGGATGTGTTGGCCCAGGTGCTGGCTTTTGTTGATGGCATCGTCGGCGAACAGATCGTCCAGGCCATCCAGCAGGCCGCCGATGCCCAGGCCGCTGACCGTGAAGCCGTTGTCCGCGACGTGACCTCGAAGCCCAACGATGCTCAGGCCGGTCAGACCACGGGCCAGACCACCGACACAACCACCAAAATCATCGTGACCGATGTCGACACTAAGCTGGCCGATCTGCTCGACCAGAATCCTGAACTGCCGACCATCACGCC
>NZ_JBHUIP010000022.1:0-28687 GCF_042683105.1 Lacibacterium aquatile | reverse complement strand
CTTATAATGAAGACCGTCATGCGGCCTGCCCTTCCCCTTGACCAACCTTTGCAGACCGGATGGGAGCTTCGTTGTCAGAGCCCCCGTTTTCCGATCTACTCCTGTGCTAAGAAAGAACGCACGTCCGGGGAGGGGCCGCAATATTATGACAAGACCGCATCAGGCTATGACGTTTTCGGTCCGATGAACCTAAAACACCTGCAGGTCTTCAAAGCTGTGATGGAGGCTGGCTCGACCATCGCGGCCGCCGGTTCGCTCGGTCTGTCGCAGTCAGCCATCAGCCGCCAGTTGACCGCGCTGGAGGAGGATATCGGCTTCGAGCTGTTCATCCGCGACAAGGGCCGCCTGCTCCCCCGCCCCGAAGCGCAGGCTTTCTTCCGCGAAGTCGACGCCCTGATGCTGAGCCTGACCCAGGTGCGGCTTGCGGCCGAAAGCCTGAAGAACGGCGCGACCGGGGAAATCCTGGTGCGTATGGCTTTTCCCCATACAATGGCAAATACAAGCCTGCCCGGCATGGTCGCGGAATACCTGAAAGACCGCCCGAGCGTGACGCTGGAAATCCTGCAAGGCCCCTATGACGCCATCGAGCGCATGGTCCGCTCCCGTGTCGCCGACTTCGGCTTCGTGCGCATGCCGACCGAGGATCAGAGCCTCGATTTCCGCCCGATCACCGTCAGCGGCACCCTCTGCGTCATGCCCAAGGGGCATCCGCTGGCCGAAAACCAGATCATCGAGATCCGCGATCTCGCTCGCGCCGACCTGATCCTTCTGGGCCGTCAGCGCGTCAACCGCACGGAACTGGAATTCGAGCTGCGTCGCGCCGGAGCAGGCTATCGCTGCCGCCTGGAGGTGCATTCAGTGCAAACCGCCTGCGCCTGTGCGGCCGCCGGTCTGGGCGTCGCGATCATTCCCAAGGTCTTTGCCAGCGCCGTCTCAGATCTGGCCCTGGAGATGCGCCCGATGCGCCCCGACCGCAGCTATTCCTACGGCATCATTACCCTGCCCGACAGCCCGCTGTCGGTCGCGGCCGAGGCTTTCATCGACCTGATTTCGCGGAAGCTGGCATCGGAGGGATAGCGCTTTGATTATCGGCGACCCCAGAACGTTCGCTATCGAATCCCAGATCACAGAGGCTTACGGCGAGGAACATCGCAGCTTCCTGGGTATGGGTTATGTATTGCTTCATATAAGCGAGCGCAGGTTCGGTATCGACGCACCCGACGCCACAACGATGTTTTCTTATGACTGCATTCCAGATCGTATTGCCGCGCGTGGGACTCACACAGCGCCATTCTCTGGTGTCGAGAATCCTCAGGAAATCGCATTAGCAACCGCTATAGCCCTCTACCGTGAAGAAGGAGCAGGGCAGACCTTCTTCGGCCTTTCCAATGAAGAGTTTCAAAACGCGATCTACACAGCTGATATCAAGTGGACAGCGGACCAAGAGTTCGATGACGGGACCAACGTGCTTCAGTTCGATATCGGCGATCAGGTTCGCCTCATCGGTTTCATCAATAGCGAGATTTCGAGTGAGGTTCGGCAGTCTACGGCAGAGGCATGGCTAAGCGCCGACACTTTCTACGAGACGCTCGATCACTGGAGGACGGCGGTGATTGAAGAGTGGAAAAGCCTTCCGAAAATATCGCGCTAAGTTCGCCGGATGAGGTAGGTATCCATCACCCAGCCGTTCTCCGCCCGGCTGCGCGCCCGCTTCTCGACAATCTCATCCGCGACAGCCGCCAGATCACCCGACACCAGCACCTCTGACGGCGTGCCGAGATGGGCGCCCCAGAAGATCTCCAGTCCGGTGGGGTCGATCTTGGTGAAGGCAAGTTCGCCATCCAGCATCACCACCACCGTTTCCACCTCTGACGGCCAGCCTTGGGCGAGTTTGCGGCCCGTGGTCACCAGCACCGGTTCACCGATGCGGTTGAGCGGAATGCGATGTTTGGCGGCCAGCACCTGCACGGCGGTGATGCCGGGGATGACCTCGTGTTCGAAAGCAACCCGGCCGCGCTCTTTGAGGCTGTCGACGATCCGCAGCGTACTGTCGTAGAGCGAGGGATCGCCCCAGACCAGCAAGCCCGCAACGCCGTCTTCCGGTACCTCAGTCAGCAACCGCTCGTAGGCTTCGGCGATCTCGGCATGCCATTGCGCGACATTGGCCTTGTAGTCGCCTTCGGATTCGCGCTTCGGCACACAGAATTCTCGCCATGAGAACTCTCTTTCGACATAGCGGTCGCAGATGTCGAGGCGCAGTTGCTTCAGGGCCTGCTTCTCGTCGCCCTTGTCGGGGATGAGAAATACGTCGACGCGATTCAGCGCCTTGATGGCCTGCATGGTGATGAAGTCGGGGTCACCCGCGCCGATACCGATGATCAAAAGCTGTCGCATGGGGTCGTTTCTCACCGATTTTCCATATTTTGAACACCCCCGGCGCGCGATCATCTGGATGATGGCACGCAATCGGCCTATGTATGCGGGATACAACCGCTTGAGAGATCTGATGATTCAGGACCTGACGCAGCCCCTGCCCGCCGAGGCGCTCACCATGCGCAAGGCAGCACAGTTTGCGCCAGGGCATCTGGTCTTCCTGAAAGAACACGGCGTGATGCTGCGCTTCGACATCGGTGGCGGCAAGAAGCACAAGCCCATGCTGCTGGCCTTGCAACTGTCCGAAGGCCATTCCATCGGCGATGCTTTGGAAGCGGAGAAGACCTCCGGTTATTTCTTCGGAACCCAACAGCCCGCGACGCTGGCCGTTCGCGTGCAGGAAGATCCGAACGACGAAATCAGCCATGAAGGCATCAAGGGCAAGATCGTGCATTTTGCCGAGGGCGGCTGGCGCATCATCGGCCTCGGTCTCGCACGGCCCTTCCGTCAGCAGTATTTCATCGATCCCATCGACTGGACGGCCAAACCCAAGCCGGACACCGCAGAAATGCTAGTTCTGGATCGCTGGCGCCTGTCGCTGCCCCTGCCGGGCGGGCGCGAGGCAGCGATCGATGTTTAGCGCCTAGATATAGGTCACGGTCTGCCCGGATTCGATGTAGCCGAAAACTCGGAAGCCCGTATCCGTTTCTTCTCCCGGAACATGAATGGTTTTCAGAGCCTGCCGCACCTTGTTGCGCTGGTCGAGTGTATCGACAAGGATGTCCACATGAATAATATCGACATAAAGTCCTATGCGAAAATGATAGTACCACTCACCATCGACAGTGCTTTGATACCCGTTGTCGCTAAGAGTGCTCCAGCCTGGCGTCGGCTCGATATCATACATCGCCAGACGTAACTCATCCCATTTGGTTTTGTTCATCACCGGTGTCAGCGCCTTGACGTCGTAAACGGGTGGTGGCTCCACCCATACGGCTTTGTTCATTCCGGAGTTGGCCTGCTTCGCCATACCTAGCTCCCCCGGTTCAGCAGCGTCACGAATAGTTCGCTCTCGATCTTCCAGCCGGTTTCCGTATAGCGCCAGACGGCGAGATACTGACCGGACATGGTGCGATCTTCGCCCTCGCCTTTCCAGAATCCTGCCCAGCGGCCGCTTTCGGCGGCGCGCATGCCGTCCTGATCGATCTGCAAAGTCTGGGTCGTGCGCACATATTTGCCAAAGGACGGCTCGCGGAACTGCGCCCCGAAGGCTTCGATGATGGCATCGGCGCCCGTGATCAGCGAGCCGTCGCCCGCGATCACCTTGGCATCCTCCAGGAAGAAGGAATGCAGCCCTGCCGCATCATGGGCCGCGATCAGATCGTTGGACAGCTTGCGCTGCCCTTTGATCGCCGCATCGTCTGCCTTGGATACCCGTGCCACGTTGAACCCTCGCCCTATAGTGTCTCCGCCAGTTCTACGACGTCGGCAAAGCGCCCCGCAACCGCTGTCGCGCCAGCCGCCATCTCCGGCTTGCCATAGCCCCAGCCCGCGAAAATGCAAGGCACCCCTGCCCCCAGCGCTGCCTGCACATCGTTGCGATGATCGCCAACCATGATTGACCGCCCCGTTTCTCCCGCAAGCGCCGCCAGAAGATGGCGGGGATCGGGCTTTTTGAAGGGATGACTGTCCCCTGCCGAGACTGTCGCGAAAAAGCGGCGGATATCGAGGGCAAGCAACAGAATCTCCGTCGCTGCAGCAGGCTTGTTGGTACAGACCGCCAGTCGCCAGCCCCGCTTGGCCAGTTCTTCCAAAGTTTCCGTGACATTTGGAAACAGGAGTGAACCTTCAGCCGCATGGGCAGTGTAATCGGTCAGAAAGGCTGCGTGTGCGCTCTCGTCCATCGGCTTGCCACGCGCCGTAAGCACCCGTTCGACCAACACCCGCGGCCCGTCACCCAGATACCCTGCGATCTCCGGCCCCGTCACCGGCGTCAGTGCCATCGCGGCCATCAGACGGTTCATCGCGTCGGTAAAATCTGGCAGCGCATCCACCAGCGTGCCATCCAGATCAAAGACAATCGTCCCCATCGCGCCCCTCAAATGTATGGATCTATAGCCATACAATTTAACTGCATGTCGGCCAGTATGATTCGGATATTCCCCATACATTATAAGAATGATACATAGATTGTCAGCGTCAAAAGCAGACAATGGCTCTGAAATGTCCGATTGGTCACCTCATATCGCCCCTGGCGTCCGGCCCAAATACCTTGGGCTGGTGGAGGCCTTGAAGGCCGACATCCAGACCGGAAGATTGCAGACCGGCGACCGGCTGCCGTCCCAGCGCGCCATTGCCGACCATCTGGAGATCGATCTGACCACGGTGACGCGGGCTTTCACCGAGGCGCAGCGCCAGGGACTGATCGAGGCCCATGTGGGGCGCGGCAGCTTTATCCGGGCAGGCGAAGACAGGACGGAAGCACCAGCGGCGCTGGATCTGTCGATGAACAGTCCGCCGGTCGTCGCCGATCTGTCTAGCCGGATCGCGGAGGGCATCGCCAGTCTGCTCCAAGGTGGTCAGACGTCGCTGCAATATCAGGACACCGCCGGTAGCCCCGCCGCGCGCAAAGCCGCCACCCGTTGGCTCGCCCCGCGCCTCGGCACGCTGGAGCCCGAGCATATTCTGGTTACGAGCGGTTCCCAGGCCGCGCTCTATGCCGTCTGTGCGCTGCTAATGCAATCGGGCGACGGGCTCTGCGTTCCGGCCTTCACCTATCCCGGCATCCAGGCCGTCGCGCAGCAGTTGGATCTGACGCTGCTGCCGGTTGCGATGGATGACGAAGGGATCCTGCCGGACGCGCTTGAACGCCTGTGCGCCACCCAGCGGCCCCAGGCGCTGTATCTGGTTCCAACCATCGACAATCCGACGACCGCCACCCTGTCGGAGGCGCGGCGGGTCGAGATCGCTGCCATCTGCCGCCGCCATGGCCTCTGGATCATCGAGGACGATCCCTATGGCCCGCTGCTGGAGCAGCCCCCGGCCGCCATAGCGAGGCTCGCGCCGGACATCACCTGGCACCTGTCGACCCTATCCAAATGTGTATCGCCTGCCCTGCGGATCGCCTATTGCGTCTGCCCCAATGCGCTCGATGCGGAACGGCTGGCCAGTGTGCTGCGGGCAACTCAACTGATGGCACCGCCCCTATTCTCCGCCCTGGCCGCGCGTTGGATCAAGGACGGCTCGCTGGGCCGCTTCGCCAGCGCGATCCGGGCGGAGAATATCGCGCGCCAGGCCTTGGCGCGGGAAGTGCTGGAGGACGCGGATATCACCGCCAATCCCGCCGCCTCCCACCTTTGGCTGCGCCTGCCAAATGGCCGACGTGCCGCCGATTTCGCCGATCAGGCCCGGCGCTTCCGACTTGCCGTGGTGCCCGGAGATCTGTTCGCCACCGGCGCCCCAACTGTCCAGGCCCTCCGCATCTCGCTCGGCGTAGCCGCTGACCGTACCGCCCTTAAGACTGCCCTGACTTTGCTGGACGAGTTGCTGATGCGGGCCCCTGCGCATCGCACGCTCGTCTGAAGGAGACGACTATGACCGCCCCCCAAGAATGGCCCGCCATCCCGCCCCATAAAACCGGCCTTAAGGGTCGCTGCCCCCGCTGCGGCAAGGGATCGATTTTCCAGGGTTTCCTCAAGCTGGCGCCGCAATGCCGTGTCTGCGGCCTCGATTTTTCCTTTGCCGATCCCGCCGATGGCCCGGCCTTTTTCGTGATGATGTTCGCCTGTGTGCCTGCCGTGCTGCTGGCGCTCTGGATCGAGATCGCGTTCGAGCCGCCGACCTGGGTGCATCTGGTGACCACCCTGCCGGTGCTGCTGCTGACCTGCATTCCGACCCTGCGACCGCTGAAAGGCTGGCTGGTTTCCAGCCAGTATTTCTTCAAGGCGGAGGAAGCCCGCTCGGTCGTGCCGGAGCAGAATTAATCACCGCCTAAAGCAAGGCGCCCCCTGGCGCTTTTGCTACAGCTTGTCATACTCTGCGGCATGCCAGCCGGTCAGCCCCTTACCACAGTCGATCCAGCGACCAACCCTCGCCTGGCAACGCTTTTGGCTTTCTGGCAATCGCTTCGACAAGAAAATGGGCTGGTTGCCAAGCGCGACTTCAACCCGTTTGCGCTGCAGCCTTGGCTGGGTTTCATCAGTCTGTTCGAGAAGGTGGGCGATGATTTCATCATCCGCCTGGACGGCAGCGAGATCGTGCGCATGACGGGCGAGGAATGGACGGGGCGCCGGGTTTCCGAGGCCGATAAACACTACAAGATCGACCTGATCGCCAGCCTGCGCATCATGGAGGCGGAAAGCCGCCCGATCTTCCACCCCAAACATTTCATCGCGACCAAGCCCTTCATGACCGTCGGGCGCCTGATCCTACCGCTGTCAAACGACGGCGCAACGATCACCCATGCCGCCATCGCCCTGCTGCCCAATGCCGGATCGCAGATGAACTGACCTTGCAGCGGGCAAGGTGACGCCCTAGGTTCAGAGGGCCGCCGGATGTCCCGTGCGGCACAATGTTCTCAGGGCGGGGTGAAAGTCCCCACCGGCGGTAAGGGGGCAACCCCAAGCCCGCGAGCGCCCATCGCCGCAAGGCAGTGGGGTCAGCAGATCTGGTGCGATTCCAGGGCCGACGGTCATAGTCCGGATGAAAGAGAACGGGTCAAAGTCTGCAATCGCGGACTTTGTCCCCGTATGCCCTGATTCTGGTCCGATGAAAGGATGACCATGAATCAGTCTTCTCCCCTTCCCATCAACGGTCGCGTTGCCTTCATTCACGGCGCCTGGCACCTCGATATCGTCGGGCAATGCCGCGACGCCTTCATGGCCACCGTACCGTCCTTGGGCTTGCCTGCCGCCAACGTGGATATCTTCGAGGTTCCCGGCGCGTTCGAGATCCCGTTGCAGGCCAAGCTTTTGGCCAAGACCGGTCGCTATCGCGCGATTGTCGCCTCGGCCTTTGTGGTCGACGGTGGGATCTATCGCCATGACTTCGTGGCCGATACCGTCGTCTCGGCCCTGATGCAGGTCCAACTGGAAACCGAAGTGCCGGTGATGTCGGCCGTGCTAACCCCGCATCATTTCCACGAACATGCCGTGCATAGCGACTTCTTCAAGGAGCATTTCGTGAAGAAGGGCCAGGAGGCGGCACGCGCCTGCGTGCAGACGATCCGCTCAATCGGTGCCATTCGGACAGAAAATTTCGAAGCTGCCTAAGGTTCGGATGGGAGAGCGGCCCAGCAGGCCGCTCTTTCCACTCTTAGACGTCGATCTTGGTGGATGGGCCATCCGAGGTTTCTGACACCACGGGCTGGGAGGCAGGTGCCGGTTCCTTGACGACTGGAAGCTTGGGTTTGACAGTCAGATCCAGCACCTCATGTGCGGCCGACTTCAAAGCCAGCGCACGCGCGCCCGGTATCGTCATTCCCAAGACCATAGTACCCCCCGACATACAGCCGACGGTTGCCCCCGCCTAGCCATAAGGAGCATGGGTGCGATTGCTTAAGGTTGTGTTTATTTGTCTGCACAAAAACAAAAAGCCCGGCCACTTGTGCCGGGCCTTCTGAGTTTTTTGCAGCAGCCTAGGCGGCTGCCATCTTTGCGCGCTTGAGGCCGATGATCTGCAGTTCGGCAAAGATGCCGACCACCGCTGCCTGGGTCGCGACGAACAGAATGCCAAGCAGCGTCGGTTCGGCCCAACCGCCGACCAGAAGGACAATGCTATCCACCACCCAGAGCGCATTAATGATAGCCACCGCCAGCACGGCTTTCCGGTTCAACTGTTCACGGGTGGCGAGATAGGCGACAGCGGCGGCGTAGGGAACCAGAATGGCACCGGACACCTGCATCAAGGGGACATCGAGGCCGAGCCAGGGGGTCAGGAAACCGGCGCCCAACAGGAGCAGCAGGCCGGTGGCGCCGCTGGCAACGGCATCGAGGATCAGGACGCGGCGCAGAAACTGAGTGGCGTTGAAGCGGGTCATGGCAGAGATCCTTTTGGTTTCGAGCGGCGGGGATCGCCGATGCCTTTATCCATGATCCATCCGGGGTCATGCCGTCGATTACCTGGAAGGTAATTGAGCAGAGCCCCTATGCCGCCTAGAGTTTGCCCATGACACAAGCACCCCGCCCTATCGGAGAGATGCTGCGCGACTGGCGCCAGCGTCGCCGTTTCAGCCAGATGGATCTTGCGCTCGAAGCCGAGATCTCGACCCGCCACCTGAGTTTCCTGGAGACAGGGCGATCCCAGCCGTCACGCGACATGGTGCTGCATCTGGCTGAAATGCTGGAAGTACCCTTGCGCGACCGGAACGGGCTGCTGATCGCGGCCGGTTACGCACCGGTCTTTGGCGAACGCGGCCTGGATGATCCCGATCTGGCAGCGGCCCGGCGGGCCATCGATACGGTGCTGACCGCCCATGATCCCTTCCCGGCTCTAGCCGTCGACCGCCATTGGACGCTGGTGGCCGCCAATGCCGCCCTCGCCCCGTTGATGGCGGGGGTGGAGGAAGCCAGCCTGCTCGCAGGGGCGGTGAATGTGCTGCGCCTCAGCCTGCATCCCGGCGGGCTGGCGCCGCGCATCCTCAATTTGCCCGAATGGCGCGCCCATATCCTGGCCCGCCTGCGCCGCCAGATCGATGTGTCCGGCGATGGGGTTCTGAAAGATCTGATGGAGGAGCTGGCCGCCTATCCCGCCCCGAAGGACCGGGTGTCCCAGGTGGTGCGGGAAGAGGAACATGGCGGGGTCTTCGTGCCGATCCGCATGGCAAGCCCGTTGGGAGATCTTGCCATGTTCTCCACCACCACCGTCTTCGGCACCCCGGTCGATATCACCCTGTCAGAACTGGCGATCGAGGCCTTCTTCCCGGCGGATGCCCAGACGGGTCAGATCTTTCGGGATCTGGCGGCGGCGAGGACCGCTTAGGCGCGGGCGATCCGGGCGCTGGCGGCCACGATCAGCAATGCTGCCGCAATGCAGCCAAGAGCAAACGACAGGCTGGTGACATTGGCGACGAACCCCAGCACCGGCGGCCCCAGCAGGATCCCGGCATAGCCGAGTGAGGCGACGATGGGGATCGCCACGCCGGGGGAAACGCCCGGCAGGCGTCCGGCAGCGCTGAACAGCACCGGCACGACATTCGCGCACCCTAACCCCACCAGGAAGAAGCCGACCATCGACGCCCAGACCCAGGGTGTTGCGACGGCGATCAGGAAGCCCAATGCCGCCAGACTGCCGCCAACCCGCAGGATCGTGGTCGGGCCAAGGCGCGAGGTGATCCGGTCGCCCGTGAGGCGCGCTGCCGCCATGGCGACGGAGAAAGCCGCATAGCCATAACCGGCGGTCGCTTCCTCCATCCCGCGGGAGAAGCGCAGGAACACGGCGCTCCAGTCCAGCACGGCCCCTTCGGCCTGGAAACAGATGCAGCAGAGCAGGCCGATGGCGATGACGCTCCAACCCGGCCAGCGCAGCCCTTCACCCTTTTCCGACCTCGGCTCCTGCGCCATCGGCAGCAGATCGCGGAACTGGGTCACAATGATCAGCAGCAACAGGCCTGTCACGAGCACGGCCCCGGAGGTGAGCGACAGTCCGAGTGCCAGCAGGCCGCTCAGCCCCGCTGCGCCAACGAGGCCGCCGACGCTGAACATGCCGTGGAAGCCGGACATCAGAGGACGAGGGGTCAGTTTTTCGACAATCACCGCCTGCGCATTCATCGAGACGTCCAGCATGCCAAGCCCGAAGCCGAACATGCCAAGCGAGGCCGCCAGGATCCAGAAGCTCGGCGCCAGGGCCAGCAGCGGCAGGGAGGCGGCGAACAGCAGACCGCCCAGAGTCATGGTCAGGCGCGTGCCGATCTTATGGATCATCACCCCTGCCAGTGGCATGGCGATGGTCCCGCCTGTGCCGAGCGCCAGCATGACGAGCCCCAGCATTGCGTCGTCGAGCCCAAGTCGAACCTTCAGGAAGGGTACCATCGGCGCCCAGGCTGCATTCCCAATCCCGCAGACGAGGAAAAACAGGCGCACGGCACGTTGTGCAGCCTTGGGTTCGGCCTGGAGGGCAGCGGCGGTCATGGCAGGTCCTTCTAAAGGGGGCCTATCAGTAGCGGGCGAAGCCCAGATAGCGCAACCATGGGAGGGCAAGAATTTGGTAGCGCTCTGTAACATCGGGCAGATGACTTTTTTGGTGATCGTCATCCCGTGGCTTGACCACGGGATCTCCTCCGGGGGCGTTTCCACGCCGGCATGTTAGAATTGGACAATCTCCCGGAGGAGATCCCGGTGTCGGGGCACCGGGATGACGGAGGTTTCTCAATATCGGCCAAAGGGTCGCAACGGGCCGGTAAAGCTTGCCAACGGACGCTTCCGTTGATATCGGCTCTCAACTGCTTCCTTATCAGGACATTCCCATGCCCTCCCCCAAGATCGGCGCCCTGCTCGTCAACCTCGGTACACCCGATGCCCCGACCGTCGGGCCGGTGCGCCGGTACTTACGCGAGTTCCTGTCCGATCGCCGGGTGGTGGAGGCCAACCCCGTCCTGTGGCAATTGCTGCTGAACACCATCATCCTGACCTTCCGCCCTGCCCGCACGGCCAAGAACTACGCCAAGGTCTGGGGCGAGGATTCGCCGCTACGCCTCTTCACCAAGCGGCAGGCCGAAGCGCTGGCGCCGGAGTTCCAGGACACGGTGATCGTCGACTGGGCCATGCGCTATGGCAACCCGAGCCTCAAGAGCAAGATCGAGGCTTTGAGCGCCCAGGGTTGCGACCGCATTCTGGTGGTTCCGCTGTATCCGCAATATTCCGCATCGACCAACGCCAGCGTCGCCGATCAGGCCTTCCGCGTTCTAATGAAGATGCGCCGCCAGCCCGCCGTCCGTATCGCGCCGGACTGGCACGACGATCCGGCCTATATCGAGGCGTTGGCCAGTTCCATCACCCAGCATCTGACGACGCTGGATTGGCAACCGGAGGTGATTCTCGCCTCCTTCCACGGTATCCCCAAGGAATATGGCGAAAAGGGCGACCCCTACCCGCAGCTTTGCGCAAAAACGGCCGAATTGCTGCGCGCCCGCCTGGGTATGGACGAAAACCGGCTTAAGTTGACCTTCCAGTCACGTTTCGGCCCCAAGGAATGGACGCAGCCCTATACGGATGTGACCTTGGTCGAGATGGCGAAAGCCGGAATCAAGAAGGTCGCAGTGATCACGCCGGGGTTCGTTGCCGACTGTATCGAGACCCTCGAAGAAATCGATATCGGCGACCGCGAAGCTTTCATTCATGCGGGTGGGAGCCACTTCACCACAGTCCCCTGCCTCAATGACAGCGCCGGAGGCCTGACCGTCCTGCGCGGTATCCTGGAACGCGAGTTGGCGGGCTGGCGCTAATCGTTCGCGTATATACGGAGTGACAACGGCGCGACATCGCCCTGGCATGCGCTGACGTCATCGAACTTACCCCTATCTTGGGTGTTGTAGGTGCAGGAGCCGTCACGGCTTCGAAGCACCGATCATCCGATGAGAGGGAGAACAGCAATGGCCCAATCCAATCGAGGCTTTGCATCGATGGACGAAAGCAAGCAACGCGCGATCGCCAGCAAGGGCGGTCAGAGCGTCCCGGATGAAAAGCGCAGCTTTTCCCGCGACCCCAAGCTTGCCGCGGCGGCTGGCCGCAAGGGCGGTCAGAACGTCCCGGACGAGAAGCGCAGCTTCTCGCAGAACCACAAGCTGGCAGCCGAAGCTGGCCGCAAAGGCGGCCTCAAAAGCTCGCGCAATCAGAACCAGCAGGGCGGAGACTAGTTCCCAGAATACGTCATCCCGGGACTCGATCCCGGGATCTCCTTCCGCGCCGTTCCGCCTTGTCTTAGACAGATGGATAAGCTCCCGGAGGGGATCCCGTGGTCAAGCCACGGGATGACAACTCTCTTGTTCAGCCTGCCAGCTTCTTTTTGAGCAGATCGTTCAGCATGCCGGGGTTGGCCTTGCCGCCCGTGGCCTTCATCGTCTGACCGACGAAGAACCCAAACAGCTTGTCCTTGCCACTGCGATATTCGGCGACCTTGTCGGCGTTGGCCGCCAGGATGTCATCGATCGCCTTTTCGATGGCACCGGTATCGGTAACCTGACGCAGGCCCTGCTTTTCGACAATCGCACCCGCATCTTCGCCGGTTTCCAGCATGATCTGGAACACGTCCTTCGCGATCTTGTTGGAGATCGTGTTATCGGAGATGAGGTCGATCAACCCGCCCAGCTTGTCGGCCGAGACCGGGGCTTCCTCGATGCTCTTGCCGGTCTTGTTGAGCGCGCCGAAGAGTTCCGACGTCACCCAGTTCGCCGCCAGCTTGGCATCGCGCCCCTTGGCCAGAGCTTCGAAGTAAGCCGCCGTTTCCTTTTCCGCCACCAGCACACCCGCATCATAGGGCGACAGGCCCAGGGACACGTAGCGTTCGGTGCGGGCGTCGGGCAGTTCCGGCATCGCCGCCTTCACGCGGTCGATCCAGGCCTGCTCGATTTCCAGCGGCAGCAGGTCGGGATCGGGGAAGTAGCGATAGTCGTGCGCATCTTCCTTGGACCGCATGGAGCGCGTGACGCCCTTATTGCTGTCATAGAGGCGGGTTTCCTGACGGATCTCGCCGCCATCCTCCAGCACCTCCACCTGACGGCGGGCTTCATATTCGATGGCCTGACCGACAAAGCGGATGGAGTTGACGTTCTTGATCTCGCAACGGGTGCCAAACGGCTCGCCCGCCTTGCGCACCGACACGTTGGCGTCGCAGCGCATGGAACCTTCTTCCATGTTGCCGTCGCAGGTGTCGAGATAGCGCAGAATGGTCCGCAGCTTCTTCAGATACGCCATCGCTTCATCGGGCGTGCGGATATCCGGTTCCGACACAATTTCCATCAGGGCGATGCCCGAACGGTTGAGATCGATGAAGGAGCGGCGCGGATCCTGGTCATGCATCGACTTGCCCGCGTCCTGCTCGACGTGCAGGCGGGTGATGCCGATGCGCTTAGTCTCGCCGCCCACTTCGATCATCAGGTGACCGTCGGAGACGATGGGCTGCAGGAACTGCGAGATCTGATAACCCTGGGGCAGATCGGCGTAGAAGTAGTTCTTGCGGTCGAACACCGAGTAGGTGTTGACGGTCGCATTGATGCCGAGGCCGGTCTTGATCGCCTGCTCGACGCACCATTTGTTGATGACCGGCAGCATGCCGGGCATGGCGGCATCGACCATCGACACCTGGCCATTGGCTTCGGCGCCGAAAGCAGCACCCGAGCCGCTGAACAGCTTGGCGTTGGAAGTTACCTGGGCGTGGACTTCGAGGCCGATCACCAGTTCCCAGTCACCGGTCTTGCCTTTAATCGTGTAGGTCATGGCGTGGTTTCCCTCACGCAACGATGCTGGGCTTGGCGGAGAAGGCGGCAGACGCCTCCATCACACCGGCGGCCCGGATCACGGTTTCTTCATCGAACGGGCGGCCGAGGATCTGCAGGCCGAGCGGCAGGCCGCCCGACGACAGGCCCGCCGGCACGTTGATGCCCGGAATACCGGCCAGCGAGGCCGGAACCGTGAAGACGTCGTTGAGATACATGGCGACCGGATCTTCCGGCGCGCCTTCGATGCTGAAAGCGGGCGTCGGCGCGGTCGGGGTTAGGATGACGTCGACCTTCTTGAAAGCCTCGGTGAAGTCCTGCGCCACCAGGGCACGGACCCGCTGGGCCTTCAGGTAGTAGGCATCATAGTACCCAGCCGACAGCACATAGGTGCCGATCAGGATACGGCGCTTCACCTCGCGACCGAAACCGGCGGCGCGGGTCAGCTCGTACATATCGTCCAGCGTTTCGCCGGGGACACGCAGGCCATAACGCACGCCGTCATAACGGGCGAGGTTCGAGGATGCCTCGGCCGGTGCGATGACGTAGTAGGTCGCCAGCGCATGCTTGGTGTGGGGCAGCGAGATTTCGACAACCTCGGCACCCGCCGCCTTCAGCCATTCAACACCCTTGTCCCAGAGCGCGACGATTTCCGGATTCATGCCGTCGACCCGGTATTCCTTGGGCACGCCGACCTTGAGACCACGGATATCGCCGGTCAGGGCCTTGGCAAAGTCCGGCACGGCCACATTGGCGCTGGTCGAATCCTTGGGATCAAACCCAGCCATGGAGCCGAGCATGATCGCCGCATCCTCAACCGTGCGGGCCATCGGGCCAGCCTGATCCAGCGAGGAAGCGAAAGCGACGATGCCCCAACGCGAGCAGCGACCGTAGGTCGGCTTCAGGCCGACGATGCCGCAATAGGCACCGGGCTGACGGATCGAGCCGCCGGTATCGGTGCCGGTTGCAGCCATGACAGCGCGCGCTGAAACCGCCGCCGCCGAACCGCCGGACGAGCCGCCGGGAACCAGCGTCGGGTCCCAGGGATTGCGGGCCGGACCGTAATAGCTGTGGAGGTTCGCGCCGCCCATGGCGAATTCATCGAGGTTCAGCTTGCCGAGCGAGACGACACCCGCCGCCTTCAGCTTGCCCGACACCGTCGATTCATACTGCGGCACAAAGCCATCGAGGATGTGGCTGGCCGCCGTCGTCAGGGTCCCTTCTGTGCAGAAGAGATCCTTGATGCCGACGGGGATGCCGTCCATGGCACCGGCGTTACCGGCGGCACGGCGGGCGTCCGACGCCTTGGCCTCATCCCGCGCCTTATCAAAGGTCTCGGTGATGAAGGCATTGAGCGAGCGGGTCTTTTCCGCCTGCGCGATATAGGCGTCGGTCAGTTCGACGGCCGTGAATTCTTTTGACGCCAGGCCCTTCAGGGCGCCGGCAACACTCTTGTCGAGAAGCCCGGTCATTATTCAACCACCTTCGGCACGGTAAAGAAGCGGCCAACGCCGTCGGGAGCGTTCTTCAGAACCTTTTCGTTCTGATCCTGCTCGGTCACCACGTCTTCGCGCATGGGCAGCTTCATCTGCACGACGCGCGCCATCGGTTGCACGCCGTCGGTATTCACTTCGTTCAGTTGCTCGATCCAGCCCAGAATACCGGAAATTTCAGTGGCCAGCGGCCCCAGCTCGTCTGGCGTCACGCGGATGCGGGCCAGCTTTGCCACCCGCTTCACCGTGTCCTTATCGATGGACATGCCTTGATCTCTTTCTCTTGCAACAAACGAAGATCTATCTAAGTCCCGATGGTTAGCATTGGCAGGGGTACCCTCGCAACGCCGCTCGACGGGGATGCTTAAAAAGCCGAACGAAACTTTGTCCATCCGGTCAGGAGTTAGGCTAGGGTCCATACTCCCGTATCACGAGAGTATCCCATGACCGACCTGCCGCCTTCCCGCATCAAGGACATCAGCCTCGCCAGCCGGATCCCGGAGGGGGAACTGGCCTGGATGGAGAGGCTGTACCCTGTCACCCACGCTGCGGGACGTGAGATTGCGGGCCGCGATTTCAAGGGCCGGACCATTATCGTCAGCGGTCATCTGCTGCTGGACAATATCTGCGTGACCCTGCCCTTGCTGGATGCCGGGGCGCGGGTGTTGGCGATTGCCTGTAACGAGGATAGCACCGACGACCGGGCCGCAGCCTATCTGGCTGCGAAGGGCGCCCATGTGCTGGGCTGGTCGGGCATGACACCGGCGGAGCGCCAGGAACTGGTGAAACTGGCTGCCTCCGTCGATGCCGATGTGGTGTCGGACATGGGGGCGGAAGTCACCGTGGCGATGGCGGCGCGCGGCCATCAGCCCTGGGGGGCGCTGGAGGCGACGACGACCGGGCTGCATGTGCTGACCGAGCATAAAACCGTCCCCTTCCCTGTTTTCGACTGGAACTCGATCCCGCTGAAAGACGCGCTGCATAACCGCTGGCATGTGGCCGCCACCTGCTGGCCGACGTTCGAACAAGTGACCGGCATCAATCTTTTTGGCCGCAAGGTGCTGGTAGTCGGCTTCGGCCCGGTCGGTCGCGGCGTCGCCCAGCGTGCCATCGCCCTGGGGGCGACGACGCTGGTTGCCGAGCGCGATCCTGTCCGAATGCTCGAAGCCCAGCATTTCGGCTGCATCCCCTCCACCCTTGAGGACGGTCTCGCCGCGGCCCGTATCGTGGTGACGGCCACCGGACGGGCCAAGGTGATCGACGACAGCCACTTCGGCTGGCTGCGCGACGGCACAATCCTGTTTAACGTCGGCCATGGCAGCCGGGAGATCGATGTCGATGCTCTCGACAACCTGCCGCGCAAAAACGTCCGCCCCTGGATCGATGCCCATCAGTTGCCCGGCGAGCGCTCGGTCTATCTGCTCAATCGCGGCAGTCTGCTGAACCTTGCGCCCGGCAGTGCCGCTTTTGGCGCCGACCTGTTCGACCCCTTCGCGGCGATCATCCTGCGCGGGATCGAATGGCTGCTGGATGGCGGCGCCAAGGACTTCGCCCCCGGCCTGCACGGCTTCCCGATCCAGATCGAGCGGGAGATCGCGCAAGCGACGATTGCTAGCCGAAAATAGCACGGCCGATCATCGCGATTCCGAAGGCAGCAAGCCCCAGGCTCGCGACACCATTGACCCACTTGAGGCGGTCCGGTGTCAACCAGTGGGCCAGCCGGGAGGCAGCGGCGGCGATGGAGAATTTCCAGACCACCGTCATGGTGCCGATCCCGGCTGCCACCATCATGCCCGGCGCAATCTCGCCCTGGGCCATGCCCATCGAGGCAAAGACTCCGGCGAAGAACAGGATGGTGAGCGGGTTGGTCATCGTCAGCAGGAAAGTCGACAGATAGATCTGTGCGCCCGCCCCCAACTGTGCCGGGGCAGGCGGATTGGTGCGCTTCAGCCAGCCCTTGAGGCCAAACCAGATCAGCATCGCCCCGCCGATGATGCGCATCGGCCCCGCGATTTCACCGAGCAGATGCCCCAAGGCGCCGAGGCCCAGCGCCGCCCCCACCGCATAGACAACATCGGCGGTCGCAGCGCCCAACCCGACGGCCGCCCCGGCGGAAAAGCCGCTGCTCATGGCCTGCCGCATGCAGAGCAGACTGATCGGTCCGACCTGGATCGCCAGCAGCACACCCATGGCAAGACCATCGAGATAAGCGGACCAGAGGCTCATGATAGATCCATCGGTAGGGCGGTGGTTTCCTTGGGCGAGGACAGCGCGATCATGGTGAAGCTGCGCGTGATGCCGGGCGCAGTCTTGATCCGCTTCTGCATCAGGCGTTCGAGATCGGCCATGGAGCGGGCGCGAACCTTCAGCAGATAGGACCATTCACCGGTGACGTGGTGAACCTCCTGCACTTCCCCGATCTGCGCCATCGCCGCGACGAAGGGCTCATCGTCATCCGGCTTGCCCAGCAACACGAACAGGAAGGCCGTGACGTCGAACCCCAACGCCTTCGCATTCGGCACCGCCTTCACGGCAAAGGCTCCCGCCTCGGTGAGGCGCCGGACGCGCTCGTTCACCGCCGAAACAGAAAGCCCCACCGCCTCGGCAACCAGTGCCTGAGCAGCACGGCCATCGGCCTGGAGAGTTTCAATAATTTTCCTGTCAATATCGTTCATAACAGGAATTTTTCATGAAAAATATGATTTGTAAAGGATTTTCGCCAAATTCCTTTCTTCGGATAGATAAGCTGCAAGTCAGACAGATAAGATGAAAACCAACACCCCCAAAACATGAAAACGGGGAATCTTCACCAAAGTGGTGCAACTCATCTAAATCATCGCCTTAGCCGCTAGACGGACAGATAAGATGAAAATTGTTGCGGGTTTCGGCCTCATCCCGATGGCCTCCTGACCGCCCCTGCCCGGCCTCGCAAGTCGCGGATTGCAGGCCAGTCCGTGAGTTGGGATTGCGTCGCCAAGCCTATGCTTCCGGTAGAAACTCCCATAAGCTGATCTCTGAAAATGAGATTGGTGGATCATTGCCGACCCAGACGCCTAAGCGACGAGTACCGCCTGAAGCCAAACCGCTCATCTGGGCTGGTGCCTTGGCTGCCGGTTATCTCTTCGGTCTGCATCCGTTCAGCGGGCCGTTTGGCGGTATAGCCTTCTTCTTTTTGGGGTGGCTGATCCCGACCACGGTCCAGATTCTTTCGGCTTTCGGTATCGCCTACCTATTCCCTGGCGGGCTCTATCGGCGGTCCCTAATCTTCGTCGCGGCTCTCATCGCCGTTATCGTTCTGCCCAGCGCAGGCAGACTGATCGAATGGGCACGATCTGACCCGGTGGTCGAGATGGCGGTTGCCGGAGATGGTCAGGTGCTGTCGAAGCCGCCTGGAGATATCCGCACGTCATTGGTGATCTACGACAGCCCTTGGCTATCTCGGTGGACCTTCGGCGGCAACGAAGCTTGTGGGTGCCTTTATTTCGAGACCTCCGATGCCTCGAACTATCTGCACCATCTCGACAATCTGATTTTCAAATCGGGGCTGAGAGATCGGTTCGGGAGCGCGTCAGCTCGGAAGAACCTTCCGCAGGGGCTTCTTTTGATCGAGCACGTCGAGGAAGACGGGGCAAGCCGGTTCAACCTTGTGCTCTCTGTTTATCGGAATGACGGCTTGATCGGGGTGTTTCGCCACAAGCATCTGCCGAAATCGCTCATCGTTCAGAAGCCGGGACTTAGCTGGAAAAATCTGCATGAAGATTTCCTGAACCGGGCGGGCGATATGCTTTTGCGGGCAAGCCTACTGAACAACATGCTTGCTCGTATTGGCCCGACCTATTTCCCGGAGAGGGAACTGACCGAGTTTATCAGGAAGACGATGCTTGCTTCGTAATTCAGTGGATGGCTATTCACCGCCACCACCGATGAGACCGATCTTAAGCCTATTGCGCAGACAGTTCACACGGCCCGTCCACACAAGATCCTCGTGCTTAACCCGAGGACGGCGAGGTTCCATAGGGGAAACGAACCTCTCCCCCCTACAAAAACGGATTGTCGCTCGGCAGTTTCGGCTTCTTTTTATCCGGCTTCGCGCGTTTGCGGCGACGAGCCTCGGCAAGCGCGCCCTCAAGCCAGGGCTCCAGATGCACCCCGTCCGGCGCTAGCGAATAGCCGAGCGCCACGCGCTTGCCTTCGCGCATATAGGTGAAGAGTGGCAGACCCAGGGCTTCGAATTCACTGCGATTACCGGGACCGCTTTTCAGATACAGCTCTCCGCCAGAAACCAGCGCTACCATTAGGCCGTCGAGATAGACGCCATAGCCACCGAACATCGGCCGCGCCCGCACAGGCCCCAACGCAAAAGCGCCTGCCTCGATGCGGGCAAGCAGATCGGGAGAAAGCGGCATAGGATCACCTACTGGCAGCCGTTTAGGACGGCGCCGAGCATAGAGGCGATAGAATTCAGTCGCGATGCTTTTCGAGAATACGGATCGCGTCGCGCACGGTTTCCACCGTCGAGTCATTGGTGAAAGCCAGCAGCGGATAAAAGACCTTATCCTCCTCGCCCATGACCTCGGCTCGCTTCAGCGCAGGTAGCAAGCGGCGGCCATATTTCCCCATGGCCATGCTGGCACGTGCCGCCTGATAGCGCACCCCACGCGAGGGGTTGGTCAGCAGAGGCTGCATTCGGTCGATCAACGCCGCGTCCCGCGACGTCCAATCGATCTTCATGGCCAGCAGCCGCATGCTGTCAGCATCCCGCCAGCTCTGCAAATAGTCACCCGACCCGATAATCCGGTCCACCAACTCGGCCATCTCGCGGCGCGGTTCGATCTCGGTCGCGCTTTCAGCCGGGACAAGACGGAAGAGTGCCAGCACCAGGGCCAGCATTCCGAACGTCACCGCTGTTATCCGCATACCCATGGACAATCGAAGCCTACGCTTGTCTGTAGGCCTCCATTATGGCGCCGGAGTGTTACTGCACCGTCAACGCTTTGCCTGAAACTGAAAAAATTCACGCTGCTGCAACATGTTCCCCGGCCAGTCTAAGACGGGACTTAAATCGTCAAGGCAGGAGTTCGGCCAATTCAGGAAAGCAGGCCAGCGGACGGATTTCCGAGGGGAATTCAGCGCATTTTTCTTCTCGCTCCACCCCAGCCAGTTCGTCACCACCTTCCAGAGACCAGATGGCGGCGGCGATTAACGTGCGTGTCATCGGTGCCGGGGGCATAGGAGCATACTCTTTGGTGTATGCGCCCCTGTCTCCTTGGGCCAACGCTTGCCGCAGAGAAGCCGACGTGTAACGCGCAGGTGCGCCAACAGCCATAAGTGCCAGCGCACCATAAGCACGCACCTGGGCGATTTGATCGAACGTCAGAGCCTCGATCCGTTTTATGAGGGCCAGGTCCGCCCTGCCCCAAACAATATGCTCAGCGGCGTCCCGAAGGTGGCGGGCAGAAATTATTTTGGAGCGCGAATCGGCGGTTTCATCGATCTGGTCGAGGAGAAGGCCCACTCCGTCACGGCTTATCGCCACCGGACTCTTTTGCAGATCCAGTGACGAGATCAATCCGGGGATCGAGCATCGCTCAGGAACCCCCGGCTCCCCTATCTCGCTAAGCTTACGGCATAAATGCAGCCGCCCATCGAGCCGCAATCCATCCGCCCCAAGCAATTCCCACATTCCGTAATAATAATATCCTGCGTATAGCGGGACCGGCGCGTCCGGCCCTCCAAGCACGGGGCGAATACGCTGAGGCCTATCCTTTTCTCCCATTGCCAGAGCTTTTACAGCCGTAGGCAAAGTTCGGCGCGCCGGCTCCCCGATAGTCGCTGCCAGCCTGACTGCGATCGACCTTGCATCAAGATTTTCCTCGAACATCAATAACTCGAGCTGATCGACGATCACATCGTCGTCAATCGATGATCGGAGGTCTGGTTTGTCCCGAATATAGTCCGCGATACGTTCTTTATAGACGTGATCCTTGGACGCACTCACTGCGACAAGTAGGTCGAAGATCAATTGTCGGCGGGACATTGGGTTCAGTGAAGCTTCGCGGGGAATCTGCGGAATAACAACAGCCGTCGACCGCAGAGGCCCGCTCATCAGGAAGACATAGACGCTGATACCGGCAAGAAACACAACCAAGGCCGCCACGTCGTATCGGCCAAGGTTTCGATTTTTCTTTGGCCTTAACTCATCACGCTGCATGCCCGCTCCGCCTCACTAGCTCAATCCTATATTCCCCTCCCCCGCGCCGGATGCTACCACAGGTTCATGCCGCTCGTGACCCTGCCCGACCTCAAAGAGATTTTCGCCAAACGACAGCGCCTGATGGGCCTGGATATCGGGACCAAGACCATTGGTCTTGCGGTATCCGATGGCCTGGGCATGGGAGCATCCCCCATGGAGACGCTGATGCGCACCAAGCTCGGCAAGGATTGCGAGAAGCTAGGCAAGCTGGTGAAGGACCGCCAGGTCGGCGCCCTTATCTATGGCCTGCCGCGCAATATGGATGGGTCGGAAGGCGGCAGCGTTCAGCGGATCAAGGATACCGCGGCGGAAATCGATATCCGGCTGAAGCTCCCCTTCTTTTATTGGGACGAGCGGCTGTCGACCGTTGCCGTCACCCGCACGCTGCTGGAAGAGGACATGAGCCGCGCCAAGCGGGCCGAGGTCGTCGACGCACGGGCCGCCGCTTATATTCTCCAGGGCGTGCTGGACCGGCTGCGGCATATATGATCGCGATCCTCGCCGCGCTGATCCCGATCTTCCTGCTGATCCTGGCGGGCTATGGGCTAAAACGTCTACGGTTCCTGCCGGAGCAGGGCTGGCAGTCGCTGGACCGGCTGAATTACTTCGTCTTGTTCCCGGTGCTGCTGCTGACCTCGGTCGGCAAGGCAGAGATCGGGCGGGTGGAACTGCTACCGCTGCTCTGCGGCATGCTGGGCGGGGTTGCCTCGGTCGCCGTGCTGACGCTAGCCTGCCGAAAGCTGATCGGTGGCAGCGGGCCGACATTTACCTCCGCCATGCAGGGCGCCATCCGCTTCAACACTTACGTCACCTTGGCGGGCGCAGCGGGTCTCTGGGGTCCGGCGGGAACCGCGACCATCGCCTTGGGCATCGCTTTTGCCGTACCGCTGGTCAATATCTTCTGTATCGCCACCCTGTTGAAATGGGGTGAGGGTGGCGGCCATTTCGGGCCAAAAACCTTCGTGCTGCAACTGGTGCGCAATCCGCTGATCGTCGGCTGTGTGGCAGGCCTGATCGTCAATCTGGCAGGCGGCTTCCCGACGCTGATCAAGCCTTTCTTCGATATTCTCGCCGCTGCCTCCCTGCCGCTGGGACTACTGTCGGTGGGGGCGAGCCTCGACTGGGAATCGGCCCGCCGGGCCGGGCGCCCGGTTCTCATCTCAAGCGCCTTGAAGCTGCTGGCCTTCCCCTGCATCGCCCATGGCATCGCGCGGCTGATGGGGGCCGATCCCCTGACCCTGGGGATCGTGACCCTGTTCGGGTCGATGCCCACAGCCACCGCCGCCGTGGTGCTGGCGCGGCAAATGGGCGGCGACGTCAAGGCGATGGCCGCCATCACCACGTTCCAGACGCTGGCCGCCTTCGTGACCGTACCGCTGATGCTGGGCCTGCTGCTGAGCCTTTGAGCCCTACACCATTGCCAGGGCCTGATGGGCGATGCGCAACGGATGCCGCTGTTTGATCGGGGCCGCCAGATAGCGGCTGACGGCGGCTTTCAACAGCGAGGCGCTTTCGGGATAACGTGTCATCAACCGCTCCGCCGCTGTCAATGTCTTCAGCCGATGGACCGAGTGGATGAAGCGGCCGTGCCCATGGTCGATGATCGCATCCCAGGGATCGCCGGAAACAGGTCCCTCCAGGTCTTCGGCCAGCAGATATTTGGCATTGCGCCCCAGGAAGCAGCCCATCTGCAAAATGACGGCAGGCCAGAGCGCCGGGTCGGCATCCGCGAGCCGCCGGGCAGCATCGGCAAAGGTCAGCATATGGGTGAAATCGAGCCATCCGACATTATCGGCAGGCTTGATATCGATCTTCAGATCCCAGGCTGGATCGAAGGCGAGCAGCGAGCGTGCCGCCGCCTCGATCTGGGTTGCCAGGATATCCTGCGGGCGATGCTGTCCGGACCAGCCCAGCAGGCAATCGAACTGAGCCTTCAAGCCCAGGCGATGCAATCCCCGCCCGGACAGGCGCGACACCTGCCCCGGCTTCCCCCAAGCAGCGAGCGAGGGCGCATAGGCGCGGAATTCCGGTATCAGATCCTCACGCGTCGCCCGGATGATGCTGCGGGTCAGGCTGGTCAGCAGCGGTTCGACCACCGACGGGTCCAGCCTTTCAACCAGACGAAAGGCAGCAACCGTATAGATCACGCTATGGCCGAAGTCCTGGTAATGCGCCAGCGCCGCTTGTGCGAAAGCCCGGCGCAGATCGCCCATCGGCAGTTCTTCAGCCAGGGCGCCGCGCAACAGGGCAAGCACTGTCGCCTCATCCTGCTTTTCCATCGCGAGGAGAAAGGCATCTTCGTCCCAGGTCCGGCACCCCTGGGCGTAGGGAAAGCGTCTGCCGGAGCGCGATTCATCAGCGATATGCCCCAGCGCCTCGGCCAGGGCAGCCAGCCGTTCCGCTGGATCATCTGCCTTATCGGCAACATCGAGCCAATCGCAGGCACCACCGAAGGCATGGCCCATGCCGTCCTCCAGAAACTCAGCACCCCAGCGGATCCCTCTTCCTATGGCCGCCCCGGCATCGCCCGGCAGCGTGCCCAAGCGGGCGATTTCCCGCGCCAGACGGCTATAGTCGTTATCGGCCAGCGCCTGCTCGATATTATACAGCCGTTGCGCCCGCTGTTCGGCCACCGGCGCCTCCAACACCTCGATTTCAACCGCCCCCTCGACGGCGCGAACGGGATAACGGGTTACCCGGTCGCCACCGATCAACGTCTCCCCGCTATCCAGATCGAATTTCCAATTGTGCCATTGGCAGGTCAGCACGCAGCCCTCCTCGGCGAAGGTCCCCTCCGACAAAGGATAACCCTCATGGGGACAGCGGTTGTCGATGGCATAGAGGACGCCAGAACGGAGGATCAGCAGGATCTGCCGGTCGGAAATCCGTACCACCCGCTTGCCCCCCGCCGCTTCCAGATCCGCCGCCGTCCCTGCTGCATGCCACGCCATTATCCTACCCTCCAAGTTGGTCTTTATATCCTACTAACGGAGTCAGGTATAAAGGCAACCCCACATGAATTAGGGGTTTTGCAGGATCGGCTTTCGCGCTAGAGCAGAAGGCCGACACGCTTGGGGGACTTGATGAGCGACAGCAATACCGGACCCTTGAAGGGCCTGCGCATCCTGGATCTGACCCGTATTCTCGCCGGCCCCACCGCAACCCAATTGCTGGGCGATCTGGGGGCCGAGGTCATCAAGATCGAACGGCCGGGGGCAGGCGACGATACCCGCAGCTGGGGCCCGCCCTATCATAAGGATGCCGACGGGCAAGATACGAGCGAGAGTGCCTATTACCTGTCGGTCAATCGCAACAAACATTCGGTCGCCATCGATATCGAGAAATCGGAAGGCCAGGCGCTGGTGAAGCAGCTGCTAGCCTCCTGCGATGTACTGGTGGAGAATTTCAAAGTCGGCGGTCTGGCGAAATACGGACTCTCCTACGAGCAGCTGAAAGAGGGATTCCCCCGCCTCGTCTATTGTTCCATCACCGGATTCGGTCAGACCGGGCCTTATGCTCCGCGCGCGGGTTATGACTATCTGGTCCAGGGCATGGGCGGGGTGATGAGTGTAACCGGCGAAGCCGATGGTCAGCCGCTGAAGGTCGGCATCGCTATCGCCGATATCATGACCGGCATGCACGCCTCCGTGGCGATCCTAGCCGCCTTACGCCATCGGGATGCCACAGGTCAGGGCCAGCAGGTGGACCTCGGGCTTCTGGACAGCACGGTGTCCTGGCTGGCGAACCAGGGCATGAATTATCTTGTCTCCGGCAAAGCACCGGGGCGCTTGGGCAATGCCCATCCCAACATCGTGCCCTACCAAGTGTTCGAGACGGCCGACGGCCATATCATCCTGGCGGTCGGGAACGATAGCCAGTTCGCCAAATTCTGTGGCTTTGCTGGTTTAGGCGATCTGGTGTCCGACCCGCGCTTTGCCACCAACCGCGCCCGCGTCGCGGCCCGCAATGACCTGGTGCCAATGCTTGCCGGGGTTATTGCCGCTAAACCGACCGCCCATTGGACGGCGGGGCTGGAAGCTGTCGGCGTCCCCTGCTCGCCCATCAACACCATCGATCAAGTCTTCGCCGATCCCCATGTGCAGGCGCGCGAGATGGTGGTGGAGATGGAGCACCCCCTGACCGGATTGCCGGTCAAGATGATCGGCAATCCGCAAAAATATTCGGCGACCCCGGTCAGCTACCGCAAGGCACCGCCAACCTGCGGCGAAGATACTGTGGATGTTCTGTCTAACCTTCTGGGTCTGCCCACCGATGAAATCGAACGGCTGCGCGACTCGGGTGTAATTGGATAACAGGACAAGCTTGCTGATCAAAAAACCACGGGAATTTGTTGCGAATTCTGTACGCAAACTACTTGATCGCCTAAAAAGTCAGCAATGATGACGTCTTCGCCAGTGACCCCTTGATATAATTAGTCGATTCTGGCGTCAAAACCGTGTTTTTCGGTTGCCGGATAGGGGCTGCATGGTAGAACTATTACCCATTGCTAACCAGACAGCGCCGGACCGCCCGAAGCGCTGCGTCACAATCCCAAGGGGGGACCGATGACTGTTAAACGTCGCGACTTTATTGCTACTGCTACCGTCGGCGCCGGTGCCGCTGCTGCCTCGACCATCGCCGCCCCGGCCATTGCCCAGAGCGCCCCGGAAATCCGTTGGCGCGTTGCGTCGAGCTTCCCGAAGTCTCTCGACACCATCTATGGCGGTGCTGAAACCGTTGCCAAGCGCGTCGCCGAAATGACCGACGGCAAGTTCCAGATCCGCGTGTTCGCCGCCGGCGAAATCGTCCCGGGTCTGCAGGTGCTGGACGCCGTCCAGGCCGGTACTGTGGAAGCCGGTCACACCTGCGCTTACTACTACGTCGGCAAGGATCCGACCTTCGCTTTCGATACCGCAATGCCGTTCGGCCTCAACAGCCGTCAGCAGCAGGCCTGGATGTACCAGGGCGGCGGCGAACAGCTGATGAACGAATTCTACAAGGACTACAACGTCCGCTCGTTCGTCTGCGGCAACACCGGCACCCAGATGGGTGGCTGGTTCCGCAATGAAATCAAGGGCCTGAATGATATTAAGGGCCTGAAGATGCGCATCGCCGGCATCGCCGGTCAGGTGCTGGCCAAGCTGGGTGGCGTTCCGCAGCAGATTGCTGGCGGCGACATCTATCCGGCGCTGGAAAAGGGCACCATCGACGGCGCCGAGTGGGTTGGCCCGTACGACGACGAAAAGCTCGGCTTCTACAAGGTCGCCAAGTTCTACTACTATCCCGGCTGGTGGGAAGGTGGTCCGGCGATCTCCTTCTATGCCAACAACGACAAGTTCAACGAGCTGCCCAAGCACTATCAGTCGATCCTGCAGGCAGCGACGGCCGAAGCCAACAACGTCATGATGGCCAAGTACGACGTCGAAAACACCCTGGCGCTGCGCCGTCTGGTTGCCAACGGCGTGCAGTTGCGCCCCTACAGCAAGGAAATCCTGGAGGCTTGCCACAAGGCGACCCACGAGCTGTATGACGAACTCTCCAAGACCAATCCGAAGTTCGCCAAGATCTACACCGAGTGGAAGAAGTTCCGCGACGACCAGCACCTCTGGTTCCGCGTTGCCGAATACACCAACGACAGCTTCCTCTATCAGATGTCGGCTGCGAAGAAGTAAGCATCCCTATCTGGATCACGAGAAGGCCGGTGGAAACACCGGCCTTTTTGTTTGCCTCATACGAAGGGGAAAGTCTGGTAGAGCTTCCCCAGGCGATCACCATCACGCCGCAAAACATCGATGAGGCGGGGGTCGAACTGATCGGGCCAGGTGCGCCCGTCCCCCTTCAGCATGATCTCCAGCGCCTGATCGTGAGTGAGGCCCGGCTTGTAAACCCGGGGAGAACGCAAGGCGTCATAGACATCGGCGCAGGCGGCAATCCGCCCGCCTTCCGAAATAGCATTGCCGCGCAGTCGATAGGGTGTGCTGAGAGGGATATCACCTGACAGTTATGGCCACACCGGCCCCCACGCGTGGGGGTCGGTGTGGCCATGCCGCTTCTGGCGGTTAGGATGGAGTTGCGACCCTTCAACCTTGACCACAGAGGACGACATGACCACGGAGAAGAAAGTAGCACGCCGCAAGCTGAGCTTGCTGGAATTGGCGGGCGAGCTATCGAATGTCAGCAAGGCCTGCAAGATCATGGGCTATTCGCGCCAACAGTTTTACGAGATCCGGCGCAATTTCCAGACCTATGGCGCCGAGGGTTTGCTGGACCGGCTGCCCGGGGCCAAGGGGCCGCACCCCAACCGGGTGCCGCCCGAGATCGAGGAGGCGGTGCTGGCCCACAGCCTGGATCATCCCTGTCATGGCCCGGTGCGGGTGTCTCACGAATTGGCGTTGCGCGGCATCACCGTGTCGTCGGGCGGTGTGCGCGGCGTGTGGAGCCGCCATGGCCTGCTGACGAAGCACGAGCGCTTGCTGCGCCTGGAGAAGGCTACCGCCGAGCGCACCATCGAACTGACCGAAGAGCAGACCCGCCTGCTGGAGCGTTTCAGCCCGGAATTCCGCTCGCGCCACATCGAAGCGCACTACACCGGCGCCCTGGTGGCGGTGGATACCTTCTTCGTCGGCGCGCTCAAGGGCGTCGGCAAGGTCTATCTCCAGACCGCCATCGACTGCCATTCCCGCTATGCCTGGGCCAGGCTGTTCCCCAACAAGCTGCCGCTGACCGCCGTCGCTGTGATGAACAACGACGTGCTGCCCACCTTCGAGGAGTACGGCGCCGTCATCGACAACGTGCTTTCCGACAACGGCCGAGAGTTCTGCGGCCGCATGGACCAGCACCCCTACGAGCTGTTCCTGCAACTGGAGGGCATCGAGCACAAGACCACCAGGGTCAAGCGTCCGCAATCCAACGGCATCGTCGAACGCCTGCATCGTACGCTGCTGGACGAGCACTTCCGCGTCGAGGGACGCCGCACTTGGTTCGAGACCCTCGACGAGATGCAGACGTGCCTCGATGGCTACTTGGAAACTTACAACCGCCAGAGGCCCCATCAGGGCCGGGGAATGGGGGGCAGGACGCCCCTTCAGGCGTTCATCGACGGCATTCCAGAAAACAGCGAGGTGACCCGCCAAGAAACCG
>NZ_JBHUIP010000021.1:0-837 GCF_042683105.1 Lacibacterium aquatile | reverse complement strand
GTCGATATCTCATCGACCCACCTGGATGTGGCGGTTTCCGGCGCAGGCCGTGTGCTGCGTTTTTGTAATGATGAGGCTGGGGTGGCAGCGGTTGTCGCCTTAAGCCAGGAGGTTGAGAGTTTTGTGGTTTTGGAGGCGACCTCTCCTTTCGACACGCCCCTGATGAAGGGGCTGTCGGAGGCGAGCGTGCGCTATCACCGGGCCAACCCGCGCAAAGCCAGGGAGTTTGCTCGCTCGGCAGGCTTTCTGGCCAAGACAGACCGGGTCGATGCACGCATGCTGGCGGCCTATGGCTCGGCTTTGTCGTTGCGGCCGCCCGACCCGCTGCCGACCGACCCGCTGCCGCCCGAGCGCGAGGAGCTGCAGTTTCTGGTGGCTCGCCGGGACGAACTGGTCGAGATGCGCAAGGCCGAGCGCACCCGCCTCAAGGCTCGGCCGGTTCCCTGGCTGGCGGACAGTCTGACCCGGATGATCAACAGCCTGACAGCCGAGATCGCCGACATGGAGAAGCGGATCAAGGCTCTGGTCGCTTCCTCGGGCGCGCTCGACCGGGACAGCCGGATCCTCACCTCGGCACCGGGCATAGGATCGGTAACGGCCAGCGTCTTATTGGCCCGCCTGCCCGAACTCGGCACCATCGACCGCCGGGCCATCAGCGCCTTGGCAGGCCTGGCTCCCATCGCCTGCGACAGCGGCACCATGCGCGGCAAAAGACGGATCTGGGGAGGCCGCAAACGCGTGCGCGACGCCCTCTATATGGCTGCCCTCGCCGCCACCAGACGCGGCCCCTTCAAAGCCGTCTACCAGAAACTCAAAGACGCCGGAAAGCCACCCAAG
>NZ_JBHUIP010000020.1:0-2513 GCF_042683105.1 Lacibacterium aquatile | reverse complement strand
ACCTTTTATCCGTTGAGCGATGGCCCGTCCACATGGAACCACCGGATCACTATGGCCGACTTTCGTCTCTGCTCGACTTGTCAGTCTCGCAGTCAGGCAGGCTTATGCCATTGCACTCGTCAGCTGATTTCCGACCAGCTTGAGCCTACCATCGCGCGCCTCCGTTACTCTTTGGGAGGCGACCGCCCCAGTCAAACTACCCACCATGCAGGGTCCCGGACCCGGATAACGGGTCGCGGTTAGACATCAGAGAGGATAAGGGCGGTATTTCAAGGATGCCTCCACCAGAACTGGCGCCCTGGTTTCAAAGGCTCCCGCCTATCCTACACATATCGTCTCTAATGCCACTGCAAAGCTGTAGTAAAGGTGCACGGGGTCTTTCCGTCTAACCGCGGGTACTCCGCATCTTCACGGAGAGTTCAATTTCGCTGAGTTGGTGTTGGAGACAGCGGGGAAGTCGTTACGCCATTCGTGCAGGTCGGAACTTACCCGACAAGGAATTTCGCTACCTTAGGACCGTTATAGTTACGGCCGCCGTTTACCGGGGCTTCAATTCAGAGCTTGCACCCCTCCTTTTAACCTTCCGGCACCGGGCAGGCGTCAGACCCTATACGTCGTCTTGCGACTTCGCAGAGCCCTGTGTTTTTGTTAAACAGTCGCTACCCCCTGGTCTGTGCCACCCCCAAAGACTTGCGTCGATGGAGGTCTCCCTTCTTCCGAAGTTACGGGAGCATTTTGCCGAGTTCCTTCAACACCATTCTCTCAAGCGCCTTGGTATACTCTACCAGTCCACCTGTGTCGGTTTGGGGTACGGTCTATACGCTAGAGCTATTTCCTGGAACTCCCAGGCAGCACATCCAATCCGATAAGGACATACTGCTTTCGGCGTCCGTCACTTCTAGCAGGTACGGGAATATTAACCCGTTTCCCATCGACTACGGCTTTCGCCCTCGCCTTAGGGGCCGACTAACCCTGCGGGGATTAACCTTGCGCAGGAACCCTTGGACTTTCGGCGACAGTGTTTCTCGCACTGTTTGTCGCTACTCATGTCAGCATTCGCACTTCCGATACCTCCAGGACGGGTCACCCCTATCCCTTCGCAGGCTTACGGAACGCTCCGCTACCGCGCATCTTGCGATGCACCCACAGCTTCGGCTCGTGGCTTGAGCCCCGTTACATTTTCGGCGCAGGATTGCTTATCTAGACCAGTGAGCTATTACGCTTTCTTTAAAGGATGGCTGCTTCTAAGCCAACCTCCTGGTTGTCTTGGCCTTCCCACATCCTTTCCCACTTAGCCACGAATTAGGGGCCTTAGCTGGTGGTCTGGGCTGTTTCCCTCTTGTCCTAGGACCTTAGCACCCTAGGACTGTCTGCCGGACTGTACTCTCGGGTATTCGGAGTTTGGTTGGGTTTGGTAAGTCTCGCGACCCCCTAGCCCATCCAGTGCTCTACCCCCCGAGGCAATCATCCGACGCGCTACCTAAATAGCTTTCGCGGAGAACCAGCTATTTCCGAGTTTGATTGGCCTTTCACCCCTAGCCACAGGTCATCCCCGTCTTTTTCAACAGACGTGGGTTCGGTCCTCCAGTGCATGTTACTGCACCTTCAACCTGCCCATGGCTAGATCACCCGGTTTCGGGTCTCATGCGTGCAACTCAGTCGCCCTATTCAGACTCGCTTTCGCTGCGCCTACACCTATCGGCTTAAGCTTGCTGCACACACGAACTCGCTGACCCATTATACAAAAGGTACGCAGTCACTCAGGACGAACCTTGAGCTCCTACTGCTTGTAGGCATCCGGTTTCAGGTCTGTTTCACTCCCCTCGTCGGGGTGCTTTTCACCTTTCCCTCACGGTACTGGTGCACTATCGGTCTGCTAGGAGTACTTAGGCTTAGAGGGTGGTCCCCCTACGTTCAGACAGGATTTCACGTGTCCCGCCTTACTCAAGGACCTACATGCTTTCTACCCATACGGGGCTATCACCCACTATGGCCGGCCTTTCCAGACCGTTCTGGTTCTTACATGTAGGCCACTGGCCTGGTCCGATTTCGCTCGCCACTACTTTCGGAGTCTCTGTTGATGTCCTTTCCTCTGGGTACTTAGATGTTTCAGTTCCCCAGGTTCGCCTCTGCACCCTATGGATTCAGGTACAGATACCGCATACGCGGTGGGTTTCCCCATTCGGAAATCTGCGGATCAAAGGGTGCTCGCCCCTCCCCGCAGCTTATCGCAGCGTGCCACGTCCTTCATCGCCTCTAGCAGCCAAGGCATCCACCAGATGCCCTTAAAACGCTTGATCACGAACCTCGCGCGCAGGGACAAACCCCACACATCGAGCCTCGCCATGAAGATACTTACCTTGCAACGATTACCCAGGAGGATAATCGTCACAGCTTCACACCTATTCACAATGTCAAATAGCTTCGAGGAAACCTGATCGTTAGATCAGGAACTGTGTCCCAAACATCCTGCATTATCATCGTTACCACCCACCTGACCGCAGCCAGGCGTC
>NZ_JBHUIP010000018.1:0-1171 GCF_042683105.1 Lacibacterium aquatile | reverse complement strand
TGCGAATGCAGTGAAGGTGACGTTGGGTCCGAAGGGCCGCAATGTCGTGATCGAGAAGTCGTTCGGCGCGCCGCGCATCACCAAGGACGGCGTTTCGGTTGCCAAGGAAATCGAGCTTTCGGACAAGTTCGAGAACATGGGCGCGCAGATGCTGCGCGAAGTGGCCTCGAAGACTGCCGACCGCGCCGGTGACGGCACCACGACCGCGACCGTTCTGGCCCAGGCCATCGTTCGTGAAGGCGTGAAGGCGGTTGCTGCCGGTCTCAACCCGATGGATCTGAAGCGCGGTATCGACATGGCCGTTGCTGCGGTGATTTCGGACCTGAAGGGCAAGGCCAAGAAGGTTTCGACCAATGGCGAAGTCGCCCAGGTCGGCACCATTTCGGCCAATGGCGAGCGCGAGATCGGCGAGATGATCGCCAAGGCGATGGAACGCGTCGGTAACGAAGGCGTCATCACCGTCGAAGAAGCCAAGGGCATCGACACCGAGCTGGACGTCGTCGAAGGCATGCAGTTCGACCGCGGCTATATCTCGCCCTACTTCGTGACCAACGCCGAGAAGATGGTCGCTGAACTCGACAGCCCCTACATCCTGCTGTTCGAAAAGAAGCTGTCGGGTCTGCAGGCCATGCTGCCGGTGCTGGAAGCCGTGGTGCAGTCGGGCCGTCCGCTGCTGATCATCGCTGAAGACGTCGAAGGCGAGGCTCTGGCCACCCTGGTCGTCAACAAGCTGCGCGGCGGTCTGAAGATCGCTGCCGTGAAGGCACCGGGCTTTGGCGATCGTCGCAAGGCGATGCTGGAAGACATGGCGATCCTGACCGGCGGTCAGGTTGTCTCCGAAGACCTGGGCATTAAGCTCGAGAACGTCTCGCTCGAGATGCTGGGCACGGCGAAGAAGGTCACGATCTCGAAGGACGAGACCACCATCGTCGATGGCGCTGGCGTGAAGGCCGACATCGAAGCCCGTTGCGCCCAGATCCGCGCGCAGGTCGAAGAGACCTCGTCGGACTACGACCGCGAGAAGCTGCAGGAACGTCTGGCCAAGCTGGCGGGCGGTGTTGCCGTGATCCGCGTCGGCGGCTCGTCGGAAATCGAAGTGAAGGAACGCAAGGATCGCGTTGATGACGCGATGCATGCAACCCGCGCTGCGGTTGAAGAAGGCATCGTGGCT
>NZ_JBHUIP010000016.1:109911-501904 GCF_042683105.1 Lacibacterium aquatile | reverse complement strand
CCGAAGAAAGACGCCGGTCCGGCCATGCCCGGCGGCGGCATGGGCGGTATGGGCGGCATGGACTTCTAACCGCGCCGCGCGGTATCGCTTCCTAAAAGAGCTAGCGACACGGCCTCAAGTAGCCCGAAGGGCGGTAGGCCAACGCAAAGCAACAGAGACCCTCGGTGGAAACACCGAGGGTTTTTGTTTTGGTATCGCGCCATGCGTCACAATCCACGATAGTGTCTCAAAGATAAAAACCTCCCAAAGAGAGCACCCATGCACTTCCTAATTCGCCTTGCCGTGGCCTTATGTTTTTCCGCTACGGCAAGCGCTCAATCCATTGAGGGAACGTCACGGGCGATGCAAGAGGGCAATAGATTCACCCTGGATAACACTCGCTTTGATTTTGCTTTCTGCAATAAAGAGCGATGGCTGTTGAAAACCAGAACGACACAGACCTGGACCGAACAGATGAAAGGATCAGAGGCACTATTGCGCCTCGATATCTTCCGACCGCACGAGACCCAACCATCCCGCACCATTGAGCTCCAAGACGGCGTTGCTGCGGACTTCGATCTTTATAATTGCCGGATGACCGCGACCCTCGAACGGGAGGATCTGAAGTGGTGGCTTGTTCATGATCTCAACACGAGTCTCCCACTCCTGAAGTCGATGCTTCGGCCCCAAAAATTCTGCCTCGCTTCAAAACCCAACGATCAGCCCTTCGTTCGTGATTGCAGCTTTATCTATGGCTTCCACGTCCCCGACGACGACGACCTAAAAGGGAACCTGTTCACAATAAATAGTCTGGGGATAATGACCCTGGCGCATGGCTCAATGGTTCGGCGCTTTCATCTGACACATGATGATCCACAGGTCGTACGAGCTATGACAAGTTATTGGGATGAGTCCTGGACCGTCAGTTTCGTTGAGCGCAAAGCTGGTAGCCCAACCGTAAGCTGGTCATCTGAAAAGACCATTCAAGAACGCCCTTTAGCCTTGAAGCTTTCGTGGTCTGAGGCCGGTGTCAGCGTATTCATTCCAATCACGATGGACGGGCTGGATTTGTCGAGCACCGTCCTGCCTGACGGCATCAGAATTGAAGAACTGGCGGGCCCAAAAAACTAACGCCAAATCGTCGCCTCCTGACTCATCGATTTAACTCATGGATCTACCCACAAATCTGCCCGATTGATCTATCTGATAGATCAATCAACCGAGCAGATGAGAGGCAGCCCATGACTCCGCATTTCCAGCTTCGCAAGCGCCTGCATACCGCCCGCAGTCTCTGCACCATGGGGACCGTTGCCTCGGCCATCATGGCGGTGGCCTCTCCGCTGCTGGGGTACGGCGGGATGTATGCCGGGATGATCTTCACTTTCGTCAATTGGGCGATCACCGCCATCAGCCTTTATGCCCTTGCCAATCTGTGTAGCGCGGCGGGGTGATCCTGTCAGAGCAAACCCTTGATCTGACCGGCTGAAATCGCGAACCTCTTTGCCAAAAGAGATAAGGAAGGGCGCGATATGAAAAAGACACCGCTGGTCTGGGATCTGCCCACCCGCCTGTTCCACTGGGCGCTGGCGATTCTGATCCTCATGGCCTGGGTCACGGCCGAGATTCAGGAGAACCTGGAGCGTCATGCGCTCGTCGGGCAGGCGATCCTGACGCTGGTGCTGTTCCGCATCCTCTGGGGGTTTGTCGGCGGGCGCCATGCGCGCTTCACCGATTTCATCAAACACCCCCGCGCCGCCTTCCAGCATCTGAACGAGCTGCGCGGCCCGAACCCGACCCATGATGCCGGTCACAATGCGGCGGGCGGCTGGATGGTGGTCGCCCTGCTGGGGCTGATCGGCCTGCAGGCGACGACCGGGCTTTTCATGAGCGATGGCGTGCTGTTCGATGCGCCGCTCTATGACCGGGTCGGCGAAGCCACTGCAAAACTAATGGGCCGGATCCACCGGCTGAACTTCACCGTGATCGAGATCGCGGTGCTGGCCCATATCCTGGCCGTCTTCACCTATCTGATCTGGAAACGCCAGAACCTGATCGGCGCCATGGTGACCGGCCGCAAGAAGGGCATCGACGAAGCGACCCTGACCCCGCTTGAAGATCGCGCACCCGCCCTCTGGCGTGCCCTGATCTGCCTCGCCGTCGCTTTTGGAGTGGTGCGGTCGATCTTCGTCTGGGGGTAGACATGCCCCGAAGGATCGGGGCATGTCGGGGATAAAGTAGTGACCCTAGATCGGCATCCCGACATCAATGCGATTGCCGTCCGGATCCTCGAAGACAAAGGCCCGCAGACCATACTCCTGGTCCTTCAGCCCCTTGATGATGCGCAAGCCATGGGCTTTGCAGAGGGCATGCATCCCATCGACATCGCCGACCATCATATGGGCGACATTGAAGGGAGCGGCCGTATGCTGGGGCTGGAGGGTCAGATGCAGCTCCGCCGCATCCTTCTTCAGGATCATGAAGCCCACGGGGTTCCCGTTCTCGAAGGTCTTCTGGAACCCCAGCACGTCGATATAGAAGGCACAGGCCCGCGCCATGTCCTTGACCGGCAGCATGGTGGCCACCCGGCCGAAACGAAGATCGGTCATCGTCCAACTCGTAAGTTTGAAACGCCCTAGCGGACGGTGCCGCAACAGGCCGGAGGGACGGTGCCCAGAGAAAGCTTAAGGCGTCTTATCCTCGGTGATCAAGCGGGCGCCGCGTTTGAAGGTGAGATAGGACCAGAGCCAGTTGATCGCCACCACGATGCGGTTGCGGAAGCCGATCAGGAAGAAGATGTGGACGATCCCCCACAGCCACCAGGCGATCATGCCGCTGAACTTTGCCCAGCCAAAATCCGCCACCGCCGCGCCCCGACCGATTGTGGCGACATTGCCATAGTTTCGATATCGAAATGGTTTTGGGGTGGATTTTCCGGCTAGACGTGCCTTGATCACATCGGCGACATAGGCGCCCGCCTGCTTGGCGGCAGGCGCAACACCGGGCAGCAACGTACCGTCGCGATCCTTCAAGGTGGCGACATCGCCGACGACAAAGATGTCGGGCTGGCCCGCCACACTGAAATCGCCCTGAACCGGCACACGGCCCGCCCGGTCGGTTTCGACGCCCAGCCATTTGCCAACCGGCGAGGCCTGCACGCCTGCGCCCCAGATGACCGTGGCCGCCGGGATCCGCTCCTCCCCCACCACGATGCCGTCTTCGTCGCATAAGCTGACGGGGGTGCCGAGGTGGACTTCCACCCCCAGCCGCGCCAACTGCTTGGCGGCCTTCACCGACAGAGCTTCAGGGAAGCTGGTCAGGATACGCGGGCCAGCCTCGACCAGCAGGATCCGGGTTTCGCGCGGGTCGATCTTGCGGAATTCGCCCTTCAGCGTGGTCTTCGCCAGTTCTGCCACCGCGCCCGCCATTTCAACGCCGGTAGGGCCGCCGCCGATCACCGCCACGGTCATCAGGCGTCGCCGCGCTGCAGGATCATCGGTCGCTTCCGCCCGCTCGAACGCTGCCAGCAGCCGATGGCGGATCGCCGTGGCATCACCCAGAGTCTTGAGGCCGGGTGCATCCGCTTCCCATTCGGGATGGCCAAAATAGGCGTGCCGCGCGCCGGTCCCCAGGATCAGCGTGTCATAGGGAACTGGACCGTCCGCCAGTTGCACACTCTTGGCCGCCGTATCGACCCCTGTCACCTTGCCCAGCAGGACCGTGACGTTTTTCTGCCCCGCCAGAATAGAGCGGATCGGCACCGCGATATCGGCGGGCGACAGCGCGGCGGAGGCGACCTGATACAGCAGCGGCTGAAACAGATGATGGTTGCGGCGGTCGATCACCAGAACATCGATATCCGCTCCGGACAGGGCCTTGGCCGCACTCAGACCGCCAAAACCGGCGCCCACGATCACAACCCGGTGACGTCGTGCCATACGCTACCCCTCGCTATCAGGACCAAGGAACCCAGACGAGCTTGACCTTGGTATTATCGCAGCTTTGGGTATGTACCAGGAATGCTTTGCGCTCAGGGACAGGTTGCACTTTCGACACGCAATATCCCGCACTTTGAGTGACCAGCCGCCAGGGAACACGCGACAACGAACTCCCTGTCGCGACCCGTCCGCTCGACGCAAAGGCCCAAAGGCCGCCCTGTTCATCGCTGGAGACGATCTGGCCGCCATAGGGCGCGCCTAAGGGCTTGGCCCAGGCGCCCCTGACCCGCGGTGTCGCGGCAAAGCCTTTGGCGAAATACTGGAAGGACACCATGGGATTGGCACCCGTGGCGTCGCCGGAGAGGTTCGAGCGGCAGGCCACCCTGGTGTTGCGGTCGGGCAGGACGCTTTCGCCCTCATAGACCTTGATCGGCAGGCTATAGGCCGAACCGTCCGAACGTTTGAACGTCCGGCCGCCATCGGTCGAGACGGCATAGCTGAGGTTCGTGCAATCGCCGCCCGCGCTGCCCTGGCGCCAGGCCCAGCTGACATGCATATGGTTCTGCTTATCGAACCAGAGGCGCGGCTGATAGCCCCACCAGCCGCTCTGCGAACAGAAGGCCGTGACGGTCCCTGCCCGTTCCGCATCAGCGTCGCTGACCGCGATCTTACCGCCTAACGGATTCCAGAGCTGGGTCGCAGCGTTATATTTGGCAATCCCGCAGGCATATTCCCGCTCCTTGAACGGGCGCTTGGGCCGGACCGCATGGCGATAGGTGACGTATAGCTCGCCATTCCGATCCTTGAAGAAGGCCGGATAGGTGATCTGGTTGCCGGGGATGGCGGCGCTGCCCAGGCTGGGAAAAGGCGTCTGGCTCTTGAATTTCACAAGGCCCAGGACCGTGGTCCCCACAGGTTCGCCCCGGAAGGTGAACTCGGTTATATCGCCCGGCCTGGTCGAGACCACATATTGCCAGGGCATATTATGCATGTTGTAGACGATGTGGATGTAGCCCGCCTTGTCGACCGCGATGGACGGCTGGGTGTGGTAATTGTCGTCCATCGTGCGCGATTCCACGACAGACGACGTCCAGCGATAACCATCGCCCGCAATCGGTGTCCCCTTGCGAACCACCGTCCGCAGATTGATCCCGGTGGCCACGCCCTGGGCAGGCTCCACATTCACCGTGTAGATGGTACCCTTGTCATAGGCGACCTGGGTGGCAAAGACATTGAGATTGCCTGCCACCGCGACCGGCGCCATCACCTCCTGCACGCCCGCCGCCTCGGCTTCGGCGGCAGCAGCGGAACCTGCCACCAGCCCGAGAGCCAGGGCCGATGCGATCAGGCTGCGAGGCATCTGTCGATCCCACCCATGAAATTATCCGCCATCGCCTCGATGGTATAAGCCCGACCATCGGCGCGGGCCTGGGCTGCCAGACGCTGGCGGAATTCGCCATCGGCCAGCAGGCGCGCCACCGCCTCGGCATAGGCCTCAGCGCCGTCTCCGGCCAGAATGCCGTTCTCGCCATCGCGCAGGTAGGCGATCTCGGGCGAATGTTTGGCATTGCGGGTGGAAACCATCGGCAGGCCCGCGCAGAAACTATCGAGGATATGCAGCCCGACGAGGCCCGGATTGAGCATCACCGATCCGGCCCGGAAGTAGCGCGCCTTCTCGGCCCCGAACTTCACGCCGACCGTGCGCATCCAGGGTTTTGCCGCCGCATCCAGCATCGCCCGGCCTGGACCGTCACCGACGACCGCCACCGTGAAGCCGGGGAAACGCTCGGCCAGGATATCGCCCGCCTCCAGCAGCAGATCCAGGCGCTTTTCGGCATAGAGCGAGCCGCAGAAGATACCCAGATGCCCGCCGTCGGGCACCCGCAGTTCGGTCCGCAGATCGGCGATCTCCTCAACCGTGACCGCATCGCACTGAGCCCGGAAGCCGTTGGTGTCGATGGCGTTGTTGAGGGCGGTGATCTGATTGGCGGGATAGCCCGACCCGACCAGCAGATCGACCGTGGCATCGGTATAGGCGAACCAATGGTCGACCTGATGGCTGAGCGCCCGTTTCCAGCGCTCGCGCAGACTATCGGAATCCTCGGCCTGAAGATTGGCGCCATGCCCCCAATAGCCGACCTTGGTGCGGCCGAACTTACGGCGCAGCAGCCAGGGATAATTGGAGATCACCCGATTGAGCTGCAGAATCACGCAGAGGTCGGGATTGGCCAGTTCCTGGGGCAGCGGCTGCCAGACGAGATCGCTGCCGCCCAGGCTGATATAGCGGTTGCGGACCTGATCGGCCCAGTCGAGATGCCCCTGGTCCTTGCGCACCAGTTCGGCATCGGTCGGCTGCCCGTGGATGACGCGCAGATCGATATTGCGATCTTCGGCCAGTTCCCGCATCCGCTCGAACAACGGCACGCGATATTGGAAAAGGCGATGCTGAACCAGCAGGACCTGTTTGCGGGGATTGCTCATAGGGCGACCTCCATAGGACGACGGCTAACGGGGGATTGCGCGGCGAGCGGCCGGGCATAGCGGGCGGCGGGCGCCGGTGCCTTGGCGGCATGGGCGGCCAGCGCGATGGAAACCAGGGTCAGCATCTGCCACAGCTCGTGGGTTTCGCGGACGAACGAGCTTTCGGTCATGTTCCAGATCAGAACGACCGTGCAGAGCACAAAGAAGGCGCTGGCATCGAGCCAGTCGGCACGGAACCGGCGCAGCAGGCGGAAGGTGAGTTCCAGCCAGAAAAACAGGAACAGCGCGATCCCCACCAGACCACCGCGCACACCCAGATCGATGAAGCCATTGTGGAACTGGCCGAACTTCATGGTGTGGATGGAGAGAACCGAGGCCAGACTGTCGAAGCTCCAGCCCACCATCAGCTTTTCGGAAAAAGCCATGAGGGCGATGTCCCACAGCTCGGTGCGGCCCGTCAGGGTCGGATCGCGCCCGGCAGCGCCTGCCACACCGGCAAGGCTGAAGAGTTCCGGCTTGGCGGCCAGCAGCACGATGATGCCGAGGAAGCCGACGAAGACGACGCTGGTCAGCTTGGCCTTGCGCACACCGGACTTGTTGTTCCGCATGTGGGCCAGCACCGGCACGCCCAGAATGACCAGACCGCAGAGCGCCGTGGAGGTCATGCTGCCCGATCCGCGCAGGGTCAGGAAGGCCGTCGCCAGCACCCCCAGCGCCAGCAGCTTGCCGAACCAGCCATGCCTATCCCAGAAACTCGCCAGCGCCGCCCAGACCGCCAACACCGTCACCATGCCCAGATGGTTGGGGTTCGTGGTGATCCCCTTCCAGCGATAGGTGACGTTATGGATGCCTTGATCCGGTAGGAAGACCGCCATGGCGACTGACAGGAACAGCAGCACCCCAAGCGCGACCGCGAAGAAGAGATACGGAAACCGTCCCCGCGCCTCGATATAAAGACCCGCCGCAATGGTAGTGGCCAGCAGCCCCACCAAATGGATCGCGACCAGGATCACCTTCATCGGAAAGCTGGACCAGAGGGCCGAGGCGGCGACAAACAGGATCAGCAGCAGCACACCCTTGGCGCGCCCCAGCACACCTATGGCGTCGCCGCTGCGCATCAGGCAGAGGATGGCGCCCCAAAGGTAGGCGGTGCCGAACACCATCATGCGGGTCGGATCGTCCAGACTGCCGCTGCCCCCGCCCAGATCCACCGTCTTTTCCGCCGTCAGCGGCACGATGGCCGCGATCAGCGCCAGCAGGAACGGCAGGAAATAGACGATCCCGGCAGGCTTCTTCCCTGCCTTCTCTATGACTGCCCTCATTTGCCTTCTCCTGTCAGGCGCGCCAGCAGGGTCTCGCCCAGCTGATGTCCGAACTCGTCATAGGCGGCGGCGGTGAAATGCCGCCCGTCGTAGAGCGCACTGCGGCGGGCATCGACATAGGGCGCCGGATCGATCAGTACGCCGGGAGACGCAATCGACCGCAAAGCCGCCCGATAGGGAGCAGCATCCGTCTTGCCGCCATCGATGACCCAGCGATAGAAGGTCCGCCGCAAGCCGCCGGGGCTGAGCGGCGCCACCTCGCCAAAATCGACCGGCGGGATTTCGACCACAAACGCGCGAACGCCGCAGCCGGTTGCAAGGCCGAGGAAACGGGCGGTATGGGTCGCATAGCTCATCGGGCCGCTGTGGCTGAAGACGTCATTGATCCCGACCAGCACCAGCAAGGTCACCCGCCGACCCGGATATTCCTTGGCCATCAGGGCCGCCAAACCACCGGGACCGGCAAAACGCTCCAGCACGCTGCGGGAGGTTTCGCCGGGGAAGCCGTGGCTTTTCACCAGGATAGGCCGTCCCGCCTCGGCAAAAGCGGATCGCAGACCATCGTCGAGCTTGCCCCAACTGGCCCAGCTGTCGCCGACGACAACCAGCAGATCGCCCGCATCAGCGGTGACCGGTCGCGGCGCCTCGCACAAAGGCTCGGGTTCGACGGACCGGCGGTCGTAGGTGATGGCGCCACCAACCAGGATGATCGTGGCGCTGATGCTTCCCAGCACCCACGCTTTAAAACTTCCCTGGCGCTTCATGCTGTCAGACACCGGGCAAGGTCAGCCGATACCAGAGCAATCCCACGATCTCGTGTATGGCCCAGGCCGAGCGCCCGGCCGCCGAAATCGACGGTGTGAGCCGGGCGGCGAGCGGCGCCGAGATACTGCCGGTCAGGATCGCGGCGGGTGTCGTCGATAGTCCCTGCGCGGCAAAGGCGGTGCGCGCCCGGGCCATGTGCCAGTCCTGGGTGACGAGATAAGCGGCCTCGATCCCCCGCAGCTTCAGCATCCGGGCGCTGAATTCCGCATTCTGCGCTGTATTGAGCGACCGCCCCTCGATCCAGGGCTCCGGCACTTCGAACTGGAAAATCAGCCGCTGGGCCATCAGATCGGCCAAGGACGGCCCCTCCGTCCCATCCTGTCCGCCCGAGACCAGCACCGGCAATCCAGTGGCGCGCGCCAACTCGGCTGCCTTGGCCAAGCGCTCCAGGGTAAGTGCATCGATGCTGCGCACCGGCTCCCCATCCTGGAAACCGGCGGACGGTACGATGATGGCTTCGGGAGTCTTCTCGATAAAATCGGGGGTCAGCACTCCCGGTATCCGCGCCAAGCCATCGGCCACCAACGGCAGATGCAGCGCGCAGATCAGACAGGTCACGGCCACAGCCAACAAGCGACGACGCCACCCCGCCCCGACCATTGCCAGGGCAGCCAGAACCAGCACCAACCCGAGGGGCGGCAGCAGTAAGATCTTCATTCACGAAACGCACCTGTAGGCCTTGCTCCGGCGTCGCGCGCGGGATTGCCGCGATAGATCCGTCCGCCGGGGAGATGTTTGAAAACGCCGGAGAGCGCGCCGACGACCGCTCCATCGCCGACACTGGCGCCGGGACCGATGAAGGCGCGGGCGCCGATCCAGACCTCCGACCCGATATGGATCGGCGGCAACAGGGTCGGGAAACTCGGGTCCGAGGGATCATGGGTTCCGGCGCAGAGATAGGCCTGCTGCGAGATGACACTGTCCGAACCGATGGAAATCTCGCCCAGGCTATAAAGCCGGACCTCGTCGCCGATCCACACCCGGTCGCCCAACGTCAGGCGCCAGGGGAAATGCACACTGGCCGAGGGACGGATCACCACATCCTTGCCGATCTTCGCCCCGAACAGCCGCAGCCAGAACCGGCGCCAGCCGTGGCAGAAGTGCGGACTGGGGGCCAGCAGCAGCGCCTGCACCATCTGCCAGAGCAACGCCACCCAGCGCGACCGGCCACGATCCGCCGGGCGAAACGTCTCCAGGCGCTGATATCGCCGCGTCTCCATCTCAGTCCCGTCGCGCATCAAAGACCCCGCGACCGCGGCGTGCGATATTCCTGGAAGCGGAAGGTGAAGGCCGTCAGCTGACCCGCCTGCCGCGCCAGCGCCAGCAGCCCCTTGGTGCCGACCACGCGCCCGCCGAACCAGAGCGGCGCCGCCAGCACGGTCGCCCCGCCCAGGATCGCCAGTCGCTTGGCCGCCCAACCGGCCTTACCGATCGGGCTGAGACGCGGCACGGTCAGGCGCGAGAAGGTCTGGCCGCCCCGGAAATGGCGACGCAGCAGCCAGCCCAGGCGGGCGCGGTCTGTCGGCACCGTTTCCCGCACCACGGCCTCGTCACACCAGACGAGAATCCCGCCCGCCGCCTTGAGGCGCAGGAAAAACTCGGTATCCTCGCCGCCGGTCAGCGCATAGTCCGGATTGAAGCCGCCGCCCGCCTTCTCGATGGCACCGGCGGTCATCAGGCAATTGTTGGTCGCCCCATGGGGCAGGCGCGTCCCCGTGACATGGCGCGGTCGGTCGAAGAAACCGCCCGCCGCCACCCAGGCCGGGGCATCGACAGGCAGATCCGGCAGCACGGGACCGAAAACGGCGTCGCCACCACTTGCCGCCTGCACATCCAACAGGCTGGACAGCCAATCGACCGCCGGAACCTCGTCATCATCGATGAAGGCGCGATGCGTCCCGGTCGCCAGTCGCAGCGCATGATTGCGGGCATGGGAAATGCCCTGCTTGCTCTCGATGGCATAGGTGACGGGATAGGGACCGGCGATGGCGGCCGCCAATACCTCTTCGCGCGCCGATCCAGCGCTGTCGTTGTCGATCACGATCAGCCGCGCGGTCGCGTGCGGGGGCAGGCGCTGGGCTTGTAACCCGGCGAGCAGCGCCCGCAGCATCTCGGGTCGGCGGAAGGTCGCGACACAGACATCGACAACAGCAGAATGCGGACTCATATCGCGCTCCCATTCCTGTCACAGGAATAAAACAGAAATACCACAAGTATTCGCCAATTTACTTTTGGCAACGGCGACAGATTTATATATCGCTTTTGATTGTGTCCTGAATTCGTCAAGTTTGCGTTTTATGAATATGAGATAAACGCTCTTGCGAACTCTTTTACGATGGAGGCGACATCATGCAGCCAGAGGTTTCCGTTATTATCTGCGCCTATAAGGCCGCCGATCTCGCCCCTCTCGCCATCGAGAGCGCCTTGACCCAGGATGTCCCGGTCGAGGTGCTGGTCATCGACGATGCGTCGCCGGATGACAGCCTGGCGCAGTTGACGGCGCGGTACGACGGCGACAGCCGGGTTCGCATCATCGGCCGCAGCCGCAATGGCGGCCCGTCGGCAGCCCGCAACGACGGGCTGGATGCCGCGCGCGGCACCTGGATCGCGCTGCTCGATGCCGATGATGCCTTCTCGCCCGGACGCCTCGCCTATCTGCTGAAAGCCGCCAAATCGCTGGATGCCGATTTCGTCGCCGATAATCAGCGCCTGGTGCTGGACCCGGCCACCGATGAAGGCGAGATCGCCTTTGCCGAGGCCGAGGGGCCGATCCTGCTGAACCTCGACGGGCTGCTGGACGACCGGCGGTTTCCGGCAGGACGCCTGTCGCTTGGCTATCTGAAGCCGATGATCCGCCGCAGTTTCCTGGACGATAATGGCCTGCGCTATGACACCGACATGCGGATGGCCGAGGATTTCGACCTCTACGCCCGCTGCTTCGCCGCCGGAGCCAAGGCCTATTACCTGTCGGAGCCCTTCTATCGCTACCGGCGCGGCCATGTCTCGGCCACCGCTGGCGGCGCCCGCAACCTGCACCTCGTCGCCAGCGCGATGGACCGGCTCCACGAGACCATCGGCGATAGCGTCTCGCCGGATCTGCGCCGCGCCATCCAGGCACGGGCGGGTCGCTTCCGCCGCGCTTATTGGCGGACCCGCCTGCTCAGCCCGCTATCGCGTCTGTTGAAGGGGAGCCGGACGGCGCAGAGCCCACACCAGCAGCAGCCATAGCAGGATCTCGCAGATCGCGATGGCGGCGAGGCAACCCGCCGGGCCAAGCTCACCCGCCACCGCGATCACCGACCCCAGGCTGGCCGCCGCCGTCCAGGCGTTCATCAGGGTCAACACGCGATAGCGCTGCACCGCCTGCAACAGGGCCGCCACATTGGTCCGCGCCGCCTGACCGATAAAGATCAGACCCCAGAGCAACACCAGCAGCGCGATGCCCTCGTACCCAGGGGGCAGATAGGTCTGCAGCGGGCTCGTCAGCACTGCCGCCAGCGCCGCGCCATATCCTGCAATCAGCACCGCCAGGGACACGGCGACTTTCCGCGCGAGACGCCGGGCCGCCCCCAACCCGTCACGGGTGACGAGGCGGGTATAATGCGGCACCAACACCCGGCCGACCCCGCCGATGGCAAGACCCAGCGGCGCCATCAGCAGGCGGGCGGCATTGACCTCCGCCACCGCCGCTGCCCCGGCAAAAGCGGCCAGCAGATAGAGAAACCCATGGCTCTGGGCAAAGATCACCAGCACCCCCAGGGCAACCCAGCCGCCATGCAGGCGCGCGTCATGCCAGACCTCCCGGCGCACCCGCCAGCCCGCCGCCCAGCCGGTCCGCTGCAGCAGAATTGCCGACCCCACCAGGAAACCGGCCAGCCCATAGGCGCCCACCGCCGCCTCCGGCACGGGGAAATAGTCCCGCCCGACCATGACGAGGGCGCCCCAGAGCAGCACCTGCACAAGGTCCGCCCAGAAGACTCCGGCCGCCCGTTCGGTCAGCAGCAGGGCACGGGCGAATTCATGGATACAGGCCCCGCAGCCGGCCAGGATGGCGAGGCCATAGAAACTCCAGGGTGAGGCCAGCAACCCGCCCCCCAGCGCCAGCACCGGCAGCAGGCACAGAAGCTGAAGGATCAGCATGGCAGCGGCATAGGATGCGCGCTCGCCCTGGGGACGATGCAGGATGCCGCTGGTCAGGGGCGCGCGCACGCCAGCCCCGGCCAATCCCGCCACCAGCAGGATCGTCGTATAGCCGAGACCATAATGGCCGTAGTCGGACTTGCTGGCGGTATAGAGAAGAGCGGCACCAATCGCGAAATTGCCGCCGCTCACCACCGCCTGATCGGCCAGCCCGAACAGAAGATCCGTCCGCAGCCTCGGCGGTTTGGCTAGAACAGCCGTGGTTTCTGCGCTCATCGGCTGGCGGGCGAGCGGACCATCTGCCCCGCGACCTTGGCCAGAAACAGCGGCGAGGAGACGAAGTTACGGCGCCAGAGGCGACGCGGTTCCCGCATCAGGCGCGGCAGCCATTCCAGCCCCATCTTCTGCGACCATTCCGGCGACCGCTTCTTGGTTCCGGCATAGAAGTCGAACACCGCCCCGATGGCGCCCGCGAAGGGAACCGCTAGCCGATCGCGATGCTCGTGGAGCCATTTCTCCTGCTTGGGCGCAGTCATGCCGACCCACAGCACGTCCGGCGCACTGTCGTTGATGGCCGAGATCATGGCGTCGTTATCGTCGTCCGAGAAACGCTCGCGGAAGGGCGGGGAATAGACGCCGACGACGCTGAGGTTCGGATAATCCTTGGCCACCTGGGCGCGGATCTTCGCCAGCACGGCGGGGGTGGAGCCCAGGAAGAAGATGCGGCCCCGGCCCCGCGCGTTCAGCGCAGACATGACGCCGGTGAAGACGTCATGGCCTGCCAGCCGTTCCAGCGGCGCCAGCTTCAGCAGCTTTGCCGCCAGCACGATGCCCGCCCCATCCGGCACCAGCATATCGGCCTCGCACAGGGCGCGGCGAAAGGCCGGATCATGATCCGCCTCCACCACCGAATGGGGATTGGCGCAGGCGAGATAGGAGCAGGTGCGCTTGTCGTCGACAGCCTCCAGCGCGGCCGCCACCGTGGGGGCCAAAGGCTGGGAGGAGATGCGATAGCCAAAGAGATCGATGGTCGAGGTCATGGGATGCTCCTGCTTAACCGCCGTTTTCCAGCGTCGCGAACAGACGGGCTGCTTCGGCGCGGCCGGGGAAGTCTTCCTTGGTCAACGCGGAAAGCACGGGTCGGATCCGTTCGGCATCGCCGCGCCGTGCATTCACCACCGCCCAATGCAGGCGGATCGTCGGATCGTCCTGATTGGCGCCGTCGATGCGGTTGAGCAGTTCTGCCGCCTGCTCGGTCTGGCCCAGGCGATATTGCACCCAGGCCAGGGTGTCGATATGGCCGGGATTGCCCGACGAGCGGAACCGTTCGGCAAGCTGCAAGGCGCGGTTGAGACGCTGGGTATCGGTCGGATAGGTGTCGGCCAGCAGGGCTGCCAGATTATTGGCGGCGCTGTCGTTGCCGGGCGCCCTGGCCAGCACGGCCTCGTAAGTCGCCATCGCCGAATCGGCCTTGCCCATCATCAGTTCGACCTGCGCCCGCGCCAGCAGCAGCGATTCGCGCCGCGCCGCCGTGTCGAGGCCACCGTTCAGCAGCGTGTGGGCCTGTTCGAACTGCTTGTTCCGTGCCAGTCCTTCGGCCAGTTCCACATAGGCTTCGGTCAGTCCGGGCTTGTTCTTGATGGCCTTGCCATAGGCGACCTGGGCTTCGGGGATGCGCTTGTCGACCAGCAACAGGCGTCCGGACAGCAGGCTGAGCAGCCCCTCGCCTTTCTCGCCCGCCAATTGATCGAGGGTGGCCGCCGCCTCGCTGGCCTTGCCTGCACGCTTCGCAGTTTCGGCATAGGCCATGGCCGCGCGCGGGTCATAGGGCTGGTCGGGGTTCGGGCGCAGGATGGCCGCGAACTGCGCCATTGCCTCGGCTGGCTTGTCCTGGGCGGCATAGAGATCGCCCCGGCTGCGGTGCAGCTCATAAACGCCGCCCGGCGCCTTTTCCAGGCGCGCAATCAGCTTCTCGGCTTCCGGCCAGTCCTTGCGCTGAATGGCAAGGCGGGTCAGGCCGCCCAGCACCGGCGCGTCGGTACCCCGACGGGCCTCGATATCCGCCACCAGATCGCGGGCGGCGTCGGGGGAGCCAGCTTCTTGAAGCATGGAGGCAATGCGCAGGCGCAAGGCATCATTGTCAGGCGTCAGCTGCGCCTGACGTTTCAGCGTATCGATGGCCAGATCCCGCTCGCCCAGGCGGTAGTGCGCTTCGGCCAGCAGGCCCAGGGCGTCACGCTGGGTCGGCTTGTTCCGCAGGAGGGTGCGCAGATCGATGACAGCGTCGCGCGCCTCGCCCCGGTTCAGGCGGATACCAGCCCGCACCAGCAGAGCCTCGCTGTTCTGCGGATCCTCCGCCGTCACCTCGGCCACCAGCTTGTCGGCCACATCGGCGTTGCCGCGCAGTGAGGCGAGGCGCGCGAGGGCGGCTTTCGCAGTCAGGCCTGCCGGTTTGGTTCCGGCCCGATTGGACAGACCCTGGATCGTCTCTTCGGCCTTGTCCAGGCGCCCGGCCTGTTCGTAAAGGTCGGCGAGCGTGAAATAGAGCCCGGCCTCATCCGGGGCCTTCTCGATGCGGGCGCGCATCTCGGCTGCCGCCACTTCCAGGCCGTGATGGCGGGCGAGGAAGGCAACCAGCAGATTATGCATCTGCCCATCGTTTGGCGCCGCCGTCACCCCTTCGCGCAGCACCTGTTCGGCCAGATCGAACTGCTCGCCACCGATCAGCAGGCGCGCCAGTTCAGCCCGGTAGGAGACCGACCCTGGCTTGCTTTCCAGGATCTTGCGATAGGTCTCGATAACCGCCTTGCGATCCTTCTGGTCAGCCTGCAGGCGGGCTTTGAGCTCCAGGAGGGCAATATTGTCGCCATCGGCGGCCAGCCCGCCGTCCAGCAGCATGAAAGCCGCCGCCACATCGCCCTCCTGCAGCTTGACGCCTGTCAGGACGGAGATCGCGCCGACATTGCCCGGCGACAGATCGAGCGCGCGGCTGGCATCGGTGACCGCCAGCCCGGCCTGACCCAGACGGAGACGGATGGCGGCGCGCAGAGCCAGGGCGTTGGCGTTATCCGGCTCGCGCCCCAGGATCGCATCGGCGCGGCGTTGCGCCTGCTCCATATCGTTGGAGGCGAAATAATAATTCCCCAACTTCATCTGGGCCGGGGTCATGGTGGGGTCCTGCTGTTCGACCTTGGTGAAATTCACGAAGGCATTGCGCAGGTCTCCCTGGGCTTCGTCGATCAGCCCCAGGTAATAGCGACCCTCGACCCCTTTTGGATTGATCTGCAGGGCATTGCGGAATTCCAGCCGCGCCTTGACATAATCCCCCGTGGTGAAGAGGTCCTTGCCCCGGCCAAGATATTTCGACTCGCGCTCCTCCGCCCCGTCGCAGGCGGCAAGCACCAGCGGCGTCAGGGCGGTCAGAACCAGAAGATAGCGTCGCATGGAGTGTCTCCTTAGACGGCGAGCAGGCCGCGGACCGCCAGCAGGGTCAGCAGGCTCGACAAAAGAATGGCCAGCATCCGGGCCGATTTGCCCGGACGCGACAGCACAAATTCGCAGGCGTAGAACAGCAGCACGCCGAGCATCAGGCTCTGGGCCGCATGGATCGGCATCAGGGTGGCCGGGATCAGGTTCGGCGCGACCAGCACGATGGCGCCGATCAGCACATCCTGGGGCGTCACCCGGAAAACGTCGCGGCGGGTCACCCGGATCGCCAGCACCAGCAGGGGAATGACCGCCGTCATGGTGGCCCAGAGCAGGGTGCGCAGGGCGGGCTGATCCTGGATGGCGGCAGGAACGGCATAGGCCGCGAAGCCCCCGGCCAGGAAAGCCGCCAGGGTTGAAATCAGACGGCGCGGCCAGGGCGCCAGCGTCTGCGCCCAGAGGCTCAAGGGAACCACCGCCGCAAGCGTCAGCGAGAAGGGGCTGACCACGCTGGCAGGCACCAGAATAGATCCGGCCGTCATAGCGGTCGCCGCCAGCACCATCAGAATATTCGCACTGACATTCGGCAACCAGCCAAGGCGCCGCAGGGACGGATTGCGCCGCTCTACCCGCTGTTCGGCTGGGATCCGCACCTGCCAGCCCTTGTAGACCGCAATCGTCAGCGGCCCGACGATGATCGCTGCCAGCAACAGATGCAGCGAGAGAATGGTGATGTCCGCCTCGTACCGCAGCAGAATCGCCCCGCCGACCATCGCCGCCTGAACAAGATAGACAATCGATACGGTCTCGTAATGATGTAGACCGATACGCAGGAATTTGTGATGGATATGGGACTTGTCCGGCGCGAACATCGACCGGCCTTCCAGCTTGCGCTGGATCATCACCATCAGCGTATCGAGGATCGGCAGGCCCAGCAGCAACCCGACGATGGCGGGCGAGACGGCGGTATTGGCGTCGGTCACCAGACGGATCGACAGCACCGCCGTGGCAAAGCCCAGCAGCTGACTGCCCGCGTCGCCCATGAAGATGATCGCGGGCCAGGTATTGAAGCGCAGGAAGCCGATGATCCCGCCGATGATGGCAAGGCACAGCATCGGCACCTGGGTATTGCCGCCGATGAAGGCGATGACAGCGATGGCGGCCAGCGATAGCAGGGCACAGCCGCCCGCCATCCCATCGAGGCCGTCGAAGAGATTGACCGCGTTGGTGACCCCCAGCAGCAGGATGAAGGTCACCCCCATGGCGAGCCACATCGGTGTCGCTTCGCCCAGCAGCGGCAGATGGGTCAGGACCGTGCCCGTCGCCATCACCGGCATGATCGCCAGGATCTGACCGAAGAATTTCCAGCGGAAATCCAGCGTCACGATATCGTCCCAGATACCGAACAGCAGGATGATACCCATCCCGGCGAGCAGGCCGATCAGGAACGGATCGCGCTCGCCCCAGATCAGCAGCGGTGCCAGCGCGCCGATGGCAAGACCGATGCCGCCGCAGCGGGGAACCGGGATCGCATGGACTTTGCGGGCGTCGGGCTGATCGATGAGGCCCAGGCGCGGCGCAACGCGGATCAGCGCCGGCATCGCGCAGATGGTCAGCAGAATGGCTACGATCAGAATGAAGACCAGGAACATGGCTTGGCCCTCCGCTTTAAAAATGGGTCATACGATCAACGCGGGACATGGGCCGCGATGCGTGGGTATGCGTCTTTCACGAAGGCCGTCAGCCGGTTCCGGGCGTCCTGCTCCGTCTCGTCGGGCAGGATCAGACTATTGAGGCGCACCAGCGCCCCATCGGTCCGGTTCCGGGTCAGGGCATCCATCAGGATCGAGGCTTTGACCGTATATTCGCTGGTCATGGCGGTGCCGCGCTGCTCGAACCAATAGAAGACGAGCTGGCGTTCGCCGCCGCGCACGATCAGCACCTCATTGACCGTCAGCGCCCCGCCTGCCGCTGCCGGAATATCCGCCAGCTCACGTTTCTCCATCCGGTCGATGGTCCAGCCGCCGCCGGGGATACAGGCCTGGGGCGAATGGGCCGCCTGACCCGAGCGCTGGGAGGCGTAATAGGCGAGGTAGAAATTGACGAACCCGCCATCGCCCGGCCGCCGGTAGTCGATCTGGGCATAGTCGGTCAGATGCAGCACACGCAGGGCTTCCGGCGGCAGGCCCCGCTCCTGACCTTTCCAGTCGCTGCCCATCTGGGTCGGGAAATCGATCAGCGGCTTGTGGGCAGGCGGCGTTTCCACCCGCCCTGCCACCAGCAGAACCGCGACACCGGCCAGCGCCAGGGCAGCGATGCCGATCAGCAGGCTGCGCGAGACTTTCCCACGGGAGATGCGCGCCAGACTTTCCGAGCGCGGCCAGAGGGTCGACAGCGGCTCGAACCGGCCCGGTGTGCCGATTTTCAGCAGCAGATGGATTTCCAGCAGCAGCAGCGCCACGCAGATGACGAAGACGACCCAGCCTTCGAAGAGATGGATGAAGCCTTCGGCTGCCGCGATGCCCTGGCGGTCCACCAGCAGGCCGATCACGGCGATGCGGGCGGAATTCATGACGATGGTGATCGGCACCGCCGACAGCAGCACCACCGCCCGCTTCCACCAGGCATCCTTCATCAGCAGCATGCCGAGGTAGGAGAAGCTGATCAGCGGGAAGAGGTAGCGCAGCCCGCTGCAGGCCTCCGCCACCTCCAGCTTGTACCGCCCGAGGTCGATGATATTGCCTTCGAGGAAGACCCCGATGCCCATCATCCGCATGGCGGCAACGCCCAGTTCGGAGGAGATCAGCTGCAGCTTTGCCGACAGCCCCTGATACAGGAACTGCGGCAGCGGCACCATGAAGGCGAGGTAGATCAGCGGCCCCGCCAGGACCAGCACCGCCCGCACGCCCAGCGCGGCCCAGACCAGCCCGACCACCGCCAGCAGCAGCCCATATTGGGACAGGGTATAGATGGTCGAGAGATCCCCGATCATCAGCAGCGCCAGCGCCACCCCGATGCAGGCCAGCCCGCCGAAACCGCGCACGACCTTGCCGTCATCCGGCAAGGCATCGAGGCGGCTGCCCGCGATCAGCAGGGCCAGGACCGGGATGATCCAGCCATGGCTATATTCCTCCTGATCCCAGGCATCGACCATTGCGCCGACGCTGGATTTGAAGGCGAACAGCAGCGCGATAGCCCCGGCAAGCCCGGCCCAGAGCAGCAGCTGGCCGCCCGGAAACTGCCGACTGGTGGCGCCGGTCACGCCGCTTCTCCGCGCAGGATGACGCGCAGGGAGTCGTCCCGCGACGGCATTGGCAGGTCGAGGAAGGGGGACAGGCCCGTCGCCTGACGATCCGCGACCACTTCAATGATCTGGCGACCGTCCACATGGGCCGATTCCGCCCCGAAGGCATAGACCAGCGCCAGATCGGCAAGGTTATTGATCAGGCGCGGCACGCCGCCGGTAAAATAATGCAGGATCGCCAGCGCATCGGCCGTGAAGATATCCCGGCGCCCGCCGACCTTGGACAGGCGATGCAGCACGTACCCCGCCGTCTCCTCGGCATCCAGGGCGCCCAGGTGATAGGAGATGGAGATGCGCTGGGCGAACTGGCGCAGATCGGGCCGGTTCAGTTCCGCCAGCAGCTCCGGCTGGCCGATCAGCACGATCTGCAGCAGCAAATCCTTGCCGCTGTTGATGTTCGACAGCATGCGCAGCTTTTCGAGCATCTGCGGCCCGATATTCTGCGCCTCGTCGACAAACAGCATGGTGCGGCGCCCTTCGGCATATTGCTGCAACACGAAGTCGACGAAGTGATTATAGAGCGTCGCAGGGTCCCGGGCGGGCGGCGACAAATCGAAGGCGCTCGTCACCCAATCCAGCACATCCCCCAGGGACGCATGGGTATTGCTGATCAGGCCGACCGTCACTTCCGGGCCGATGGTGCGCAGGAAATGTTTCAGCAGCGTCGTCTTGCCCGCCCCGACCTCGCCGGTGATGACGGCAAAGGCCGCCCCCGACGACAGGCCATATTCCAGCAGGGCCAGCGCCCGGCGATGGCGGCGGCTGGGGTAGAGCAGGTCGGGGTCCGGCACCAGGGCGAAGGGCTTGCCCGACAGACCGAAATGGGCCTCGTACATGGGCGCTCCCTTAAGCGGCGTCGCGGTTGCCGGCGCTATTCAGCACCGAACCGAGCAGCATCGTGGTTTCCGCAAGATATTCCGTCGCCCGGGCCAGATCCTCCGACCCGGTCTGCCCCTCGCGGACCACCAGCAGGCTGGCCTCCACATTGGGCAGGAACACCAGCGTATCGTCGCTGCCGAAGATCGGCGGCATGTCATAGACGACAATCCGGTCGGGGTAGCGGTCGCGCAGCTCGCGCGCCAGGGCCGCCATGCGCGGCGCCCCCAGGAACTCCGAAGACCCCTCCATCGGACGACGGGTCGGCAGCAGGACCAGACGCTCGAACCCCGGCTGCACCAGGCATTGCGAGATCGGCGTGCCGTCTTTGAGATGATCGTCGAGGCCCAGTTGCGGCGTGATGCCGAACTGCTGATGGACCGACGGGTTCATCAGGTTGAGGTCGACCAGCAGCACCGTCTGCTTGACGTCCAGCGACAGGGCAATCGCGAGGTTGACGGCGACGAAGGTCTTGCCGTCCCCTGCATTGGCCGAGGTGATGCCGAGGGTCTTCTGTCCCGACCGCGCCATCTGCTGCAGGATCTTGGTCCGCAGGACGCGGAACATCTGCGCGCCCGCCTCATGACCGTCGGCGGCCACTATGCGGTTCGCCAGCAAGGCCGCGCGATCCGGGCGGACCGTGCGGGTCTGTTGATAGGTGATTCCCTCGGGTTTTGCGGCATCCACGGGCTCCAATCGATCCGGATCGGCGACCAGAGTCGGCCGGGTCGAGGTCCGCAAAGCGTCAACACGCTGGGCTCGCGCCTTTTCCAAGGCACGTTCAAGCTTTTCCATCGACGCTGCTCCTTTAGTTCAGACCGGCGGACCGGGAGAGGACGGCGGTCAGCACGTCCAATGGCATCCAGAGGCGATCAATCGCCAGAAGCGCCCCCAGAATGGCGGCTATCCCCAGGCCCACCCAGGCCCATCGCCACTGCCATCGGCCCCGTTTTTCCGATGGCGTTGACAGATACGGGATCGCCACCAGGGGCAAGGCACCGGTAATGCCCCGCACCTGTCGCGGGTCATAGACGGCACTACTCAACGCTTCTGCCCCGACAACGGTTCCGACGCCTGCACCGGCGGCAAGCACCATGCCGATGGCCAGCAGCATCATCCGCTGAGGTTTGACCGGAGCACCGGGCAGGTCGGCAGGCTCGACCAGGGTGAAGCGTTCCGACTTGCTGTCGCGCTCCACCGCTTGGGCCATGTCCGCCTCGGTCGCTTTGGTCTTCAGGTCGTTATAGCGGGCAGCGACATTGTCATAATCACGGCGCAGGGCGAGGTAATCGCGCTCCACATCCGGCGTCTTCTGCACCTTGGCCTGATAGGCCTGCAACTGAGCCCGCACCGCGTCACGCTGGACCGTGAGGGAGCGCATTTCGGCATCAATGCCCTCAAGCTGCGCCTGGATCTGCAGATAAGCCGGATTGGCGTCGCCGCGCACCGCGGCCTGGATCGGCTGGGCACGGGCAGCCACCTGAAGCGAGGCAACCTCGCGCCGCTTCTTCAACACGTCCGGGTGACGCGCGCCGTAACGCCCCGATAGTTCGGCAAGTTCGGTCTGCGCCACCTGCAGCTTGCCCGCCGGGCCAAGATCCCGGCCGCGCCCATCCACCGTGGTGGTCGGGGAAACGACGGCAAGCTGCCCTTTGAGCGCCGTGCGGCGCTGCTCGGCAATCTGGATCTGGCGCACCAATTCGGTAAGGTCGCGCTCGTTCTTTTCGGCGAGCTGCATATTGTAGGTGAGGTCTTCCGGCAGGGCGCCCGCGTGCTGGTTCTTGAAGACCGCGATCTCCGATTCCAGCGTCTTCATGCGGTCTTCGACGCGCTTGGTTTCCGCGCCCAGGAACTGCGCGGTCTGCGAGGATTGCTCGCGCCGGGTCTTCAGGTTTTCGCTCAAGAAGCGGGAGACCAGCTCGTTCGCCACCCGTTGCGCCAGCACCGGGTCACCATAGTCGAAGCTCAAGGTAAAGCCGATGGCCGTCTGGTTGGGACGCAGCGGCTTGCCCGACAGGTCGGGGCTGACCTCCATCAGCTTGATGTTGTCGCGCATCTTGTCGACGACTTCATTCATCGGCTTGGTGCGACGTTCGGCAGGATAGAGATCGAAGCGGGTCACGAGATCGGAGAGATCCCCCGAGGCCGTGATCTTCTGCTGAATGGCGCGCAGGCGCTGATCGGCAAGACTGGAGACCGTCGCCCGAACGAAGTCCTTCGGAATCTCCGGCTGCTCGATCAGCACCGTCGCCGTCGACCGGTAGAGGGGCGGCAGAAGGACCACGGCCGCGACGGTGCCGAGCATCAGCAGGACGGCCGGCACCGTGAGGTGCCAGAACCGCCGACGCAGGATCGCCATCAGATCGCGTATCGTGAAACCTTCCATCGCATCCCTCTTGAACAGTTACCGATCGACGTAGAGAGCGGGCGACCAGCTGAGCATCACGAGGGCAGCGTTCGAGACTCGCTCGTCGCTACTGCCCCCATATTTAAGCCGCTGGTGCCGCAAAGTTCCCATTACCGACAAATCTTCAAGAAGCCGGTAACGCAGGGCCGGCGAGATCTCCATCAGTAGGCGCGAGCTGTCCGCTCCGCCGTCTTCCACGCTTTGCGTATATTGAATGCGGGCGGACGGATCGAAGGACAGGCGCTGGGTGATCGGCATGACAGCCGTTCCCCGCAGCTGATTACGCACCTTGAGGCCGCCGCCGTTGCTGGGTTCGACGGAACGGTCGAAATCCAGCGTATAACGGCCGATCTGCGGCCGGTATTCGATGCCTGCGGAGGCAAGCCAGTCCATCTCGGTATTATTCTCGCCCACCGCCGGATAATTCCGGGTAGCCCGCCCGCCGAGACTGGCTTTGACATCCACAAGCGGGGTCAGAGAGTAGGAGAGTCCGCCGGTCAGGCCCGCGCCATTGGCATCGAAGCCATTGTCGCCCTCATACCGGTCGCCCAGCAACGTGCCGATCAGCACGAGGCGCTGCGACACGCTGTGCGACCAGGCGGCCGATCCCTGGTAGCGCCGATAGCCGGTATAACCACCGCCGCCCGAATAGCTTACGTCGGTCACACTGGTGGAAAGGCTGAGCCGGTCGAGAAGGCCTAATTGCCAATCCAAGGTCGGCGCAATCGAGATCGTGTCGCTCTGGGTGTCGCCGTCCCCGGCCCCCAGATCGTCCTGCTCCTCGTTCCCCAGCAGGGTTGCGCGCGCATACCGCGCCGAGATGCCCGCTTCGGCGGTCAGGAATTTCTGCTTCAGCGCGGCGCTGAAATTGAAATCTTCCTTGTTGAATTCGTCGCGGTCCCAATAGCGGATGGCGGTGACCGACGCGCCGAGATCCAGCATCGTATCGGCATCGCGCGTGGTCAAAAGAAGCCCTGGCGAGACAGTGAATTTCGCGTCCGTCTCGCGGTTGTCCTCACGCAGGCGCATATTATCGTTGAGTTCGACGCCGGTCCGAAACTGACCGCGCAAAATGGTTTCTGCCTCGGCGGGCCCTGCCAACGCCGAGACTGTCGCGGCGCCCAGCGCCGCGACCCGAACAGCTGCCTTCATATCGCGCGGCCCTAGAAGAGGCCGCCGCTCGGCACGACGATGACGTCGCCGGCCTCCAGAATAACGTTGGTGTCGAGCGACTCCCCGCTCTCTACCGCCGCGTAGTTGAAGGAGAATGTCTTCTGCTGACCATCGGCCGAGCGCAGGATCCGGATCGACTTCTCGCCCGCATAAGGGGTGAGGCCGCCAGCTAAGCTCAAGGCCTGCATGACCGAGAGACGCCCATTCATGGCGTACTCGCCCGGCTTGTTGACCTGCCCCGTCACGAAAACCCGGTTGCCCAGGGCTTGCTTGACCGAAACCGTCACGTCGGCGTCTGGAATGAGCGGCTTGATCCGGGAGGCGATCTGATCGCGTACCTGATCGACCGTCATGCCCTTGACCGAGAAGCGTCCGGCCAGCGGAAACGAGATCGTGCCGTCGGGCGCAATGAGCGTTTCGCGGTCGAGCTGGTCTTCCTTCCAGACCATGATCTGCAAGGTATCGCCGGGGTTGAGGGTATATTCCTTCGCCTGCGCCAAGGCGCCAGAGGTCGGAGCCAGGAGAAGACAGATCAGAGCCAGCCAACGCTTCATGGATATCTCGCATCATTAGGGCGGCGGCCTGCCGAACAGACAGGGCCGTGGGCCGCGTTTCGGACCCGTTCTTATACCTCATATCCGTAAGCAGACGCATGACTGTTATGGCGAAGCACGAGGCTCCATGGGGCGATTGCCACCGATGCCGTAGCGTCGCTGACAATCGCCCCATCGGCATCAGGCTCCGGCGGCGCCGTTGTTACGCGCAGCCCGGCGCTGTCGGCCGATAGCTGCGAGCCCGATAATTGCCGTACCAAACAGCCAAGCCGCAGGCGGCAGGGGTACGGGGCTCAACTCATAAACACCGGCATAGGTTCCAAGCGTACCGCGCGTAACCGTACCGACGATGCGAATAAAATAGTCGGTTGCCGAGGTCAGGTTGGCGTAGGCGAGCTTGATGGTCTCGTAAAGCGTGCCGTCACCCACTGCCGTCGAGGCAAGCAGAGTGTCGGTATCGCCGTCGTTCCGGAACAGCATCGCCTGCAGCCCGATGATGTTACGCGGGGAGAAGGCGTTGAAGTTCAGGACAACCGATTTCAAGCTGGCGTTGCTCGAGAGCTCGAAAGCGTAGTCATGGGAGAAAGTGGTGGTCGTCCCGCCTGAAACGACGGTCTGACCATAAGAGCCGACTGAGTTCGACCCCAGTGTCCCCCAATCGTCGACGACGGCTGCCGAAGCAGGCGCACTGGCGATCAGGGCGCCGAGAACGGCACCTGCCCGCAGCAATGAACCGAGTGAAGCCATAATATGATCCTCTATCGCTCGTGGTGCCGATACGAGACGCATCGGCCTTGAGAGTCCGCGGACCACCATCGACAGGCATTACCGCAACGGTCTGCGTGAGGCCGTCGCGGCAGTGTCGGGGATACCGCAATGCGAACGTGCTGCCGATTATTTTGGCGAACACGATGCCGAGGATAAGGAAAGCAACAGGATTAGGCTTGGCACTTAATTGTTATCGGCTGGTGATATCCGATAAACGATCAATCTTTTGTATTGTGCGTTGCAAAATTGACGTTTCTAGACTTTCGAAGGAATTTTATTATTCACGTTTAGTAACGGCAATCTCACAGCTATCGCCGCAATGCCTTCACAAGATCTAGAAAGCCCGGCGAATCGGCCGCGATATAGCCATGGCGCACCAGGAAATCCACAAGCACTAGCGTAACGTTAAACTTAAATTCATGGGGGTCCTGCAGCAGCTCGATCACCCGCGCCAACGGCAGGCGCAAAAATGCCTCATGTTCGTCATCGTGGCTGACGGGCTTGAAGGCCTCATCGACCTCCAGATCATAGGCAAACAGCACATCGTCCCGGCTGCCACCGTCTGCGTTCATCCGATAGCTCACGGCGCTGACGGGCTTGGCATAGCTGATCAGATCGGCGGGAATGCCCGCTTCCTCGTCCGCTTCCTTGGCCAGATTCTCCCAGAGCGTGAGGCCAATCGGCTGGCCGCCTGCCACAAGATTATCCAACTGACCGGGAGCCACCGGCTTGGTACGGGACCGCCGTCCCAGCCACATATCCAGCCCTTCGGGCGTCCGCACAAAGACATTCAGATGCACGCCGAACGCCTTGATGCCAAAAAACGGCACCGCCCCGCGGTCGAGAGCGGCCAAAGGCTCGTCGCCCCAGCTGTTGACGACGGCGAATTTCTCCTTGCGACGGCGCAGCGGCAGCCCGGCCGCGATCAGATCGCCGACCAGACTGTCGATCACCTCACTGCGGGCGGCAAAACTGTCCCCGGCGACCAGGGCGAAGCCGTCTGCGTGTCGCTCCAGCTGCGGGCGCCCATCCAAGGCAGATGCATGGGCGGCAGGCACGCGGCCCACCAGACGACCCGCGATATAGAAGGGAAGAAAATCGGCAGGATCGAAGTGATTGCAGGCCTCGATATAGCGAAAATAAGTATCGAGGCTCATCGCCCCTTCTCCTTTAATCGGCTGCGCAAGGCCCGGTGGATCGTCTTCACTTCCTGCCGACGTTTCATGTCGGAATGTTTTTCGCGACCCTGTGCCCGCAGCGCGCTGGCGGCCTGTTCGCCGAGCAGCTTCTGCCAGGCGGCAACCCGCGCCGGATCGATCTCTTCGGCCTCGACAGCCGCCCGCACCGCGCACCCCGGCTCGCTTGTATGGCCGCAGTTGTTGTAGCGGCACTCGGTCGCCAGCTCATCCAGGTCCCCGAATGCATCGGCGAGGCTCGATTCCTCCTCCCACAGATGCAGCTCGCGCATCCCCGGCGTATCGATCAGGATAGCGCCGGAGGGGAGCAGGATCAGTTCGCGCCGGGTCGTGGTATGGCGCCCCTTGCCGATACTATCGAGGCCGCTGACCGCCATGCGCTCGAAGTCCATCAGGAAATTGACCATGCTGGATTTGCCGATACCGGACGATCCCAGCAGCACCAGCGTCTTGCCCGGATTGAGCAAGGCCGTCAGCGCCTCCGTACCCGCGCCGCTGCGGCTGGAACAGGCGATGACCGGTACCTCTTCGCCCACCACGCTGCGGGCGGCTGCGATAATGGGACTTGGATCGGGGCAGAGGTCGAGCTTGGTCAGCAGCACCACCGCCGCCGCTCCGCCGCCGCGCGCAGCAGCCAGATATCGCTCCAGGCGGCGTTCGTTGAAATCCTGGTCGAGGGCGATGGTCAGCAGCGCCAGATCGATATTGGCGGCCACCACCTGCCGCTCCGCCCGCTCGCCCGCGACCTTGCGCACAAAGGCACCGCGCCGGGGTAGCAACGCTGCAATCGCCGCCGGTCCCTGGGGCTTTATCTCGACCGCAACCCAATCGCCGACCGCCGCATGTTCGCCCAATCCGTTCAGAGTGCGGCGGAAGGTGCCGGGTAGGATGGCTTCGATCGGCCCCTGTTCCGTCAGAGCCTCGTAATGCTGGCGATGTTCCACCGACAAGCGGGCAGGCACCAGCTGCGCCGCGCCGGGCAAGACTGCGAAAGCCTGGGCGAAATCGGCATCCCAACCCAGGGTCGCCAGCGGAAAGACGGGTTCACTGCTCATCGGGCGCGACGCTAGCATGACAGAGGGGGTCCCGATAAGAGCGCGTGGGTTTCTTCGCCGTTTCGGATCCCCTAGCCGCGTGACGCCCGACGCACTACATTAGCCCCATGAGCACATTTTCTTTCATCTGCATGGGTGTTGCGATGCTGGCGGTGCTGGCCTCGCTGTTCGTCGGGCTGTTCCATATGGCCCGCGGCGCCGAGGGGTCTGCCCGCAAGAGCAACAAGATGATGCAGGCGCGTGTCCTGTTTCAGGGTGTAGCCGTCGTCTTCTTCATCCTGACCGTTCTGACCTCGTAAGCCATGGTCACCCTGACCCGCATCTATACGCGCGGCGGCGACAAGGGGCAGACCTCGCTCGGCACCGGCGAGCGGGTCGATAAGGATTCCTTACGCGTCGAAACCTACGGCACCGTCGATGAGGCCAATGCCGCCATCGGTCTTGCCCGCCTGTCGGCCGCGCCTGACCTGGATGCCATGCTCTCTACCATCCAGAACGACCTCTTCGACCTGGGTGCCGATCTCTGCTGCCCCGGCGATATCGAAGGGGCACTGCGGGTCACCCAGGGTCAGGTCGACCGGCTGGAGCGCGAAATCGATGCCATGAACGCTGACCTATCGCCGCTCGACAGTTTTGTCCTGCCCGGCGGAACGCCTTGCGCGGCCCATCTGCATCTTGCCCGCACCGTTACCCGGCGGGCCGAACGCCATCTCGTCGCCCTGCTGCGGCATGAGGCGGTTAATCCCGCCGTGCTGAAGTATCTCAACCGCCTGTCCGACCATCTTTTTGTCGCCAGCCGCTTCGCCAATGCCAAGGGCAGCCTGGATGTCAAATGGGTCCCCGGCGCCAGCCGCTAGACTTCCACAAACAATAACAGTGTTATTTTTACGGCTTGCGCTAAATTGACGCGCACGTAAACTTCCTTGACAGCAGACGCGGGGGCTTCAAGACTGCCGCCCGATCGCAAAAGGGCATCCCGCACACGGGGTGCCGGTGGAGGAAAACAGCCATGAAGCTGCTTGTCGCCGTTAAGCGTGTGGTCGACTACAACGTGAAGGTTCGCGTCAAGGCGGACAACACGGGTGTCGAACTCGCGAACGTCAAAATGTCCATGAACCCGTTCGACGAAATCGCCGTCGAAGAGGCGATCCGCCTGAAAGAAGCGGGCAAGGCCGAGGAAGTGGTTGCCGTTTCGCTGGGCGTGGCCCAGGCGCAGGAAACCATCCGCACCGCGCTTGCCATGGGCGCTGACCGCGGCATTCACGTCCAGACTGACGTCGATCTGCAACCGCTGGCCGTCGCCAAGCTGCTGAAGGCTGTCGTCGAGAAGGAACAGCCGCAGATCGTTATCCTGGGCAAGCAGGCCATCGACGACGACAGCAACCAGACCGGCCAGATGCTCGCCGCCCTCTTGGGCTGGCCGCAGGCCACATTTGCCTCCAAGGTCGTGGTCGATGGTGGCAAGGCCGCCGTGACCCGCGAAATCGACGGCGGTCTGGAGACCCTGGAGCTGACCCTGCCAGCGGTCATCACCACCGATCTGCGCCTGAACGAGCCGCGTTACGCCTCGTTGCCGAACATCATGAAGGCCAAGAAGAAGCCGATCGATGCGCTCGATCCGGCAGCCCTTGGCGTCGATGTGACCCCGCGTCTGACCACGCTGAAGGTTGAAGAACCCGCCAAGCGCCAGGGCGGCGCCAAGGTCGGTTCCGTCGCCGAACTCGTCGCAAAGCTCAAGACCGAAGCGAAGGTGATCTGACCATGGCCGTCCTCGTTATCGCCGAACATGACAATGCGGCCCTGAAGCCCTCGACCCTGAATGCCATCACCGCCGGAGCCCAGTTGGGCGAGGTGCATGTGCTGGTCGCGGGCAGCGGCGCCTCCGCCGTTGCCGATGCCGCCAAGCAGGTTGCCGGTGTCGCCAAGGTGCTGGTTGCCGACGATGCCGCCTATAAAAACGGTCTTGCCGAAGCCGTGACCCCGCTGGTCGTCGGTCTGGCCGCCAATTACGACGCTGTCGTCGCCACCGCGACGGCTGTCGGCAAGAATCTGCTGCCCCGCGTTGCAGCTTTGCTGGACGTTCAGCAGATCTCCGAAGCGGTCAAGATCGTCGACAAGGATACCTTCGTGCGCCCGATCTATGCGGGCAATGCGCTGGCGACCGTGAAGTCGTCCGACGCCAAGAAGGTCATCACCGTCCGCGCCACGGCTTTCGATGTCGCAGCCGCCACCGGCGGTTCGGCTGCCGTTGAAACCGTCTCGGCCACCCCGGCTGCCGACAAGACATCCTATGTCGGTGCCGAACTGTCGAAGTCGGAACGCCCGGAACTCACCGCTGCCCGCATCGTCATTTCCGGCGGTCGCGGCATGCAGAACGGCGAGAATTTCCACATGCTCGAAGAGATCGCGGACAAGCTGGGCGGTGCCGTCGGCGCCTCTCGCGCCGCCGTCGACGCGGGCTTTGTGCCGAACGACTATCAGGTCGGCCAAACCGGCAAGATCGTCGCCCCGGACCTTTATATCGCCGTCGGTATTTCCGGCGCGATCCAGCATCTGGCGGGCATGAAGGACAGCAAGGTCATCGTCGCGATCAATAAGGACGAGGAAGCGCCGATCTTCCAGATCGCCGACTATGGCCTCGTCGCCGACCTGTTCAAGGCAGTTCCGGAATTGAAGGCGGAACTCGACAAAGCTTAGGGTCGTTTACTTTCAGGACTTGCCAACGCCGAAGCGCTTCGCCACGCTTCGGCGTCTTGTTTTTGCAATGCGGCATGGATGCCGATGGGAGCGGTTCGACAATGAAGACGATCGGGATTATCGGCGCGGGGCAGATGGGCAGCGGGATCGCCCATGTCATTGCATTGGCCGGATATCGGGTCCGTCTGAGCGACCTGTCCGCCGACCGCTTGGCCGAAGCCGTCGCCGCCATCGACAAGAACATGTCGCGCCAGGTATCCAAGGAAAAGATCACGCAGGCGGCCAAGGATGCCGCTATTGCGTTGATTTCGACCGACGTCAGCTATGACGCCTTTGGCGACTGCGATCTTGTCATTGAAGCCGCGACCGAGAATGAAGCGGTCAAGCGCGAGATTTTCAAGACACTGGTGCCCAAGGTGAAGCCGGACACCATCCTGGCCACCAATACCTCGTCGATCTCGATCACACGCCTCGCCGCCTCGACCGACCGTCCGGGCAAATTCATCGGCATGCATTTCATGAATCCGGTGCCGGTGATGCAACTGATCGAACTGATCCGCGGCATCGCCACCGACGAAGACACTTTCAGCAAGGTCCGCGATCTGTCTATTGCCCTGGGCAAGACCGTCGCGGTATCCGAAGACTTCCCCGCCTTCATCGTCAATCGCATCCTGCTGCCGATGATCAACGAGGCGATCTATACGCTCTACGAAGGCGTCGGTTCGGTCACCGCCATCGACACCGCCATGAAGCTGGGCGCGAACCATCCGATGGGGCCGCTGGAGCTGGCGGATTTCATCGGCCTCGACACCTGCCTCTCGATCATGCAGGTGCTCCATGACGGGCTGTCGGACAGCAAATACCGCCCCTGCCCACTGCTGGTAAAATACGTCGAAGCCGGTTGGCTGGGGCGCAAGTCCGGTCGCGGCTTCTATGACTATCGGGGCGAGAAGCCGGTTCCGACGCGCTGAGGTAACTCGGGGTTGTTCCTGGAGTTCAGGCAGCAGGCAGCGCTGGCTCTTCCGTGACCGGCAGGCGGCACACAACGCGGGTACCCTTACCGGGTTGCGAGGTCAGGTCGACCGTGCCGCCATGCAGCTCGATGATGCTTTTGACGAGGCTGAGTCCTAGGCCTGCCCCGGCGCTGCGGCCCCGGCGCTCGAACCGCTCGAACACGCGGTCCTTGTCCCCCGTGGCGATGCCGACACCGGTATCGGCCACAAACAGTTCGATGTAACCGTCTTCTACCGTTGCCCCCAGCGCTACTGCCCCACCCGGCTGCGTGAAGGTGCAGGCATTGGACAGCAGGTTGAACAGAGCCTGGCGCATGCGCTTGCCATCGGCAAAGACTTGAAGGTCACCCCCGCCGTTTTCCTGGGCGGGAATATCGAGGGTCAGGGCGAGATCGCGGGCGCGGGCTCGTTCGCGCACCAGCCCCAGCGTCGCCTCCAGCAGCGGCTGCACCGGCAGCATTTCGCGGTCGAGGACCATGTAACCCGCCTCGATGGTGGCGAGATCCAGGATATCGTTGATCAGCAGCAGCAGACGGCCCGAACTTTCCAGGATGCCATCGGTATATTCCCGCTGCCGCTCGTTGATCGGACCGAAATAGGCCTGGGACAGGATTTCCGCAAAGCCGATGATCGTATTGAGCGGCGTGCGCAGCTCGTACGAGACGTTGGCGATGAACTCGGTCTTGAGGCGATCGGCCTCTTCCAACGCGCGCGCGCGTTCCCGCAAGGCGGCTTCGGCCCGTGCACGGTCGGTGACATCCAGGCATAGGAAGAGCGTCGCGCCATCGGGCATCGGAACCCAGGTGAATTCCGTGTGCTGACCATCCAGGCGCACATCGACCCCGTGCCGCACCCGCCGCTGATCGATATCGGCAATCACCCGGTCGCGGGAAGCAGCCGCATCGTCGCCGGTGGTCATGCCGGTGCAATGTTCGATGATGGCATCCAGCGTCGGCTGTTCGGCCATCTTTTCTTCGCTGAGGCCCCAGGTCCGGCAGAAGGCAGGATTGAAGAGCGCGAGCCGCCGGTCGAGCCCGAAGAAGGCGACACCTTCGGCCAGGTTATCCAGCGTCTCGCGCTGGACCGCGATGGCGGTGTTGTAGTTGCGCTCCAGCACCAGCTTGTCGGTGACGTCGGCGTAGGTGAAGATCAATCCGCCGAACGGATGTGGCGCGATCCGGGTGTGCAGCGTCACCCCGGTCGGCAGATGAAGCAGGCTTTCGAGCGGCTCCACCAGATTTTCGAAATAGGAAAGCGTGCGGCGGCGGGCAACGGCCATATCCGCCTCGTCCGGCATCAGACGGCGCACCCGCAGATCATCATCCAGTTCCACGATGGACGGTTCGCGGGACACGATCTCGGGCGGCAACTGCCAGAGATCAAGGAAAGCGGTATTGGCATATTTCAGGCGGCGGTCGGGACCGAAGATGGCAATCGCCTGCCCAACCTGATTGAGAACTTCGTCCTGAGCTGCGATATGGCGCGACAGATCCGCCATCAGCCGCTCCGTTTCGGAAAGATCCGCCACCTGACAGGCGACGCCCTCGGGCACCGGGAAGGCAGTGATGGTCAGCGCCTTCGGCGTGCCGTCGACGATGACGGTCAGGCTTTCCACATGGGGACCGCGGGTGCGCAGCACGCGGCGCGCAAGCTCGGTCGCCGCCTCGGTCAGGGTGCCGTGTTTATCGCCATCGAGCAGGCGGAAGGAATTATTGGCAAAGCGGCGGGTCGATTGTTCATCGAACATCGCCAGCGGCGTCGAAAGCCCATCGAGCAGCTGACGGCGGCGCTCCATGCGCACTTCCATCGCCTTGAGACGCCTGCGCCATTGCCACATCACCCCCAGGAGCAGGAGGTAGCCCAGCGGCATGACAATGGTGAGGAGAATATTAGGCCAATTCATGATGCCGCCGAGAATAGAGGCTGGCCTGTAAACGACACAAGGGGGGACTAGTCCCCCCTTGTGCTTTAGTCACCGCTATTATTAGTAGCGATAATGTTCCGGCTTGTAGGGACCGGCTTCGGCGACGCCGATGTATTCGGCCTGGGCCTTGGTCATCTGGGTCAGCTTGGCGCCGACCTTGGCCAGATGCAGGGCTGCAACCTTTTCATCGAGGTGCTTGGGCAGGACGTAGACCTTGCGCTCGTACTTCGAGTGGTTCTGCCAAAGCTCGATCTGCGCCAGCACCTGGTTGGTGAAGCTGGCCGACATCACGAAGCTGGGGTGACCCGTACCGCAGCCGAGGTTAACCAGACGGCCTTCGGCCAGAACGATCAGGCGCTTGCCGTCCGGGAAGACGACTTCGTCAACCTGCGGCTTGACGTTTTCCCAGGTGTAGTTACGCAGGGCCGAGATCTGAATCTCGCTGTCGAAGTGACCGATGTTCGAGACGATGGCACGGTCCTTCATCACACGCATGTGATCAAGGGTCAGCACGTCGATATTGCCGGTCGCGGTGACGAAAATGTCGCCGATCGGGGCGGCTTCTTCCATGGTGACGACCTGATAGCCTTCCATCGCGGCCTGCAGCGCGCAGATGGGGTCGACTTCGGTGACCATGACGCGGGCGCCCTGGCTACGCAGCGAAGCAGCCGAGCCCTTGCCCACGTCGCCATAACCGGCAACGACGGCAACCTTACCGGCCATCATGACGTCGGTGGCGCGCTTGATGCCATCGACGAGCGATTCGCGGCAACCATAGAGATTGTCGAACTTCGACTTGGTGACGCTGTCGTTCACATTGATGGCCGGAACGGCGAGCTTGCCGGCGCGGGCCATTTCATAGAGGCGATGCACGCCCGTGGTGGTCTCTTCCGAGATGCCCTTGATGTCCTTCAGGAGCTCAGGGCGCTTTTCGTGCAGAACGAGGGTCAGATCGCCGCCGTCGTCCAGCACCATGTTCGGCTTCCAGCCGTTCGGACCATCAATGGTCTGGTCGATTGCCCACCAGAATTCCTCTTCCGACATGCCCTTCCAGGCGAAAACCGGGATACCGGCGGCGGCAATCGCGGCAGCGGCCTGATCCTGGGTCGAGAAGATGTTGCAGGACGACCAGCGGACTTCCGCGCCGAGAGCCGTCAGCGTCTCGATCAGCACGGCGGTCTGGATCGTCATATGCAGCGAACCGGCGATACGCGCGCCCTTCAGCGGCTGGGAAGCGCCGAATTCTTCGCGCAAGGCCATGAGGCCCGGCATTTCGGTTTCGGCAATGCGGATTTCCTTGCGGCCCCAGTCGGCCAGCGAGAAGTCCTTTACCTTATAGTCGCTGAAAGCGGTCATCACATGTCCTCTTCGAGATCGGCATCACAATATAAAGATACCTTTATATGTCGTCGGTATAGCCGATTCAAAACCCACTGGCAAGCGGCGGCATCTGGCATCCATACGCGGCTCGCGTTACAAGATTGCCCCTATGAGCACAATCTCTTCGCCCGACCCCACCGATAGCAGCCTCACCCCGATGATGTCGCATTACCTTGTGGTGAAGCAGCAGAATCCCGATTGTCTGCTCTTCTATCGCATGGGCGATTTCTACGAGATGTTCTTCGCCGACGCGGAACTCGCGGCCCGGGCGCTCGACATCACGCTGACCAAGCGCGGGAAATATCAGGACCAGGATATCCCGATGGCGGGCGTGCCGGTCCATGCGGCCGAGGCTTATCTCTCGCGCCTGATCCGCCAGGGCATCCGGGTTGCGGTTGCCGAGCAGATGGAAGACCCGGCCGAAGCCAAGAAGCGCGGCGGCAAATCCATGGTCCGGCGCGACGTGGTGCGCATCCTGACCCCCGGCACCTTGACGGAAGACACGCTGCTGGATGCGCGCCGCCATAACTGGCTGGCTGCGATCACCGAGACGGGTGGCCATATGGCGCTCGCCGCGCTCGACCTCTCGACGGGTCAGGTCCAGGCAGCGCCCGTGCGCCAGGGCGGCCTTGCCGCAGCCTTGCAGCGCCTGGAGCCGTCGGAAATCCTGGTGCCGGAGCGGCTGTTGCAGCTGGAGCATCTCTTCGAGATCTTCGCCGATTGGAAGGCCCAGCTCACGCCGCTGCCGACCGTCCGATTTGATCCGGACAATGCCAAGAAGCGCCTGGAGCAGGTCTATGGCGTCGGCACGCTGGACGGTTTCGGCGCCTTCAGCCGGGCCGAGATTTCGGCGACCGGCACCCTCATCGACTATGTGGATCTGACCCAGCGCGGCAAGCTGCCCCGCCTGTCCCCCCCCGTGCGTCTGGGCGAAAGCGGCATTCTGGAGATCGATGCCGCCACTGCCCGCAGCTTGGAGCTGACGCGGACGCTGTCGGGTGAGCGCAAAGGCAGCCTGCTGGCTTGTATCGACCGCACCGTGACCGGGGGCGGCGCCCGTCTGCTGCACGGCTGGCTGGTCGCCCCACTGACCGATATGGCCGCGATCCGCCGCCGCCAGGATATGCTGGCATTCTTCGCCGACCGCTCAACCGTCCGGGCTGGCGTGCGCGAGCGCCTGAAGGCTGCCCCCGATCTGGAGCGCCCGCTGTCGCGCCTTGCCCTGGGCCGGGGTGGTCCGCGCGATCTGGCTGCTATCCGCGATGGCTTGGCCGCCGCTGCTGACCTGCGCCTTGTTTTGACGGCACCGGATCTGAAGCCCCTGCCCGACGATCTGGCGACAACCCTCGATGCCCTGCGCCCGGAAACCGGCCTGATCGACCGTCTGAAGCGCGCCCTGGCCGAGGAACTGCCCCTGATGGCGCGCGATGGCGGCTTCATCGCCAAGGATTATGCGGTGGAGCTGGACCATCAGCTCTCGCTGCGCGATGACGCCCGACGCCATATCGCCGCCCTTCAGGCTCGTTACGTCAACGAAACGAATATCTCGACCCTGAAGATCAAACACAACAACATCATCGGCTATTATATCGAGGTCACGGCCCAGCACGCCGACAAGCTGGGCGAGCCCTTTATCCATCGTCAGACCCTGGCCGGTGCCGCCCGCTTCACCACGGTAGAACTGGCCGAGTTGGAGAGCGAAGTCTCCAAGGCACGCGACCGCGCGCTGGCGATGGAACTAAAGCTGTTCGAGGATCTGGTCGGTGAAGTGATGGCCCGGGCCGAAGTGGTGGTGGAAGCCGCCCGAGCGCTGGCGACCCTGGATGTGGTCGCGGCTCTGGCGGACCTCGCCATCGATTGCAATTACGCCCGGCCCATCGTTTCCGAGGATCGCGCTTTCGAGATTGTCGGCGGGCGCCATCCGGTGGTGGAGGCCATGCTACCCGAAGGGCCGAGCGCCTTTGTCGCCAATGGCTGCACCCTGTCCGATGGCCAGCTCTGGCTGCTGACCGGCCCCAATATGGCCGGTAAATCCACTTATCTGCGCCAGAATGCCCTGATCGTGCTGCTGGCCCAAATGGGCAGCTTCGTCCCGGCGGTCTCCGCCAAGGTTGGTATCGTGGACCGGCTGTTCAGCCGTGTCGGCGCCGCCGACGATCTGGCGCGCGGGCGATCCACCTTCATGGTCGAAATGGTCGAAACCGCCGCGATCCTGAATAATGCCACCGACCGCAGCCTCGTCATCCTGGACGAGATCGGGCGCGGCACCGCCACCTTCGACGGCCTCTCCATCGCCTGGGCCGCTGTCGAGCATCTGGTGGGCGTCAACCGTTGCCGCTCGCTGTTTGCCACCCATTACCACGAGCTGACCGCCCTCCAGGGCCGCCACGAGACCATCGCCTGCCATTCGATGCGGGTGAAGGAATGGCAGGGCAATGTCGTCTTCCTGCACGAGGTTGCCTCGGGTGCTGCCGACCGCTCCTACGGCATCCATGTGGCGCGTCTGGCGGGCCTACCCGCCGCCGCGATCACCCGTGCCGAAGAAGTGCTGGCCCTACTGGAAACCGGCGAACAGTCCAGCGCCCTCACCCGCCTTGCCGATGATCTGCCGCTGTTTGCCGCCGTCGTTCAGCGGACTTCGGTCGCGACACCGGCGGTGCAGGATAAGCTGCGCGACGCCCTGGCCGAGATCGACCCCGACGCCCTGACCCCGCGCGACGCCCTGGAGGCGCTCTATCGGCTGAAGAGCCTGAATTAGCAGAGGTTGTCATCCCGGCCTTGAGCCGGGATCCGGCCAATGGCAGAGACCAAACAACGACGTTAGAGGTCGGCCTCATCAGTCAGGCCAGATCCCGGCTCAAGGCCGGGATGACAGTGTTTTTTACCCTTCCACCCGTCGGGCTTCGGGGGCGCGGTCGGGCTGGGCGATATCCTCTTCGAACAGGGTGCGCAGTTCAGCCGCTGCCTCACGGGAGGTTTGCAGCACCTGCGCGTCGTCATCCCGCACCTCATACTGCTTCTTCAGAACCTTTTCGTCGTGGTTCCGGAACAGCTTGATCAGGCGGTGCGCCTCTTCGGCCTCATACCCCAGGCGCCCCAGCAGGGTTTCCGCCAACACCAGCGAGGAATAGAAGGTCTCGCGGATGATATGGTGGGCACCGGCATCCATCAGCTTGAACACATGCTGGCGGTTACGGGCGCGGGCGATCACGACAAGATGGGGAAAATGGTGGCGCACCAGTTCGACCGTCTGGATCGAGCTGTCGATATCATCGCCCGCCACCACGATAGCCTTGGCCGATCCGGCCCCCGCCGCCCGCAGCAGATCCATGCGGGTCGGGTCGCCGTAATAGACCTTGGCGCCGAACCGCCGCATGAAGTCGACCTGGGCCGCGCTATTTTCCAGCGCGGTGAAAGGGATACCCCGCACCGACAGCACACGGCCGACGATCTGCCCCATGCGCCCGAAGCCGCAGATGATCACTTCGGAATCGCCGTGCTGCGTATCGTCGATGGTGTCGTATTCGCGTTTGGTGGGCCGTTCGAACATCCGGCCGATCACCTTCTCGTTCAAGGTGAACAGCAGCGGCGTCAGGATCATCGACACGGTGACCGCGAGCACCAGGAAATCGCGGGTGCCCGCATCGATAACCCCTGCGCCCGCCACCACGGCGAACAGGACAAAGCCGAACTCGCCACCCTGGGACATGCTGAAGGACAGGCGCCGGGCGGACGGTCCCGTATGGCCCATCAAGCGGCCGAGGCCATAGAGCACCAGCCCCTTGGCCAGCATGATCGCCAGCACAAAGCCGATCAGGCGCAGCGGTTGATGCAGAATAAGCTGTAGGTCGGCCATCATGCCGACAGACAGGAAGAACAGCCCCAGCAGCAGCCCTTCGAACGGCTCGATATCTGCCTGGATTTCGTGACGATATTCGCTGTCGGCTAGGATGACCCCGCCCAGGAACGCCCCCAGCGACATGGAGAGGCCAACCGCATCGGCCAGCGCCGCCGTCGCCACCACCACCAGCAGCGCCATGGCGGTGAAGATTTCCTTGGCCTTGGCCGCTTCGATCAGGCGGAAGACCGGACGGATCAGATAGCGCCCGCCTAAGAACAGGACGGCGATGGCGGCAACCGCGCGGCCCACGGCAAGCCAGGGATTCTCAGCACTCATATGGGCTTCGAGGTCCTGCGCGCCCAGCAGCGGCAGCAGGGAAGCCATGGGGATGATGATGAGATCCTGGAACAGCAGGATCGCGAAACTGTCGCGGCCCATCTGGCTGGAGAGCTGCTTGTGTTCGGCCAGCATCGGCAGCACCAGCGCTGTCGAGGACAGCGCCAGGCCGCAGCCCGCAACCACCGCCACCTGCCAGGAGAAGCCGAAGAAATAACAGAGCGTGCCGATGGCCAGACCGCTCAGGGCGACCTGAGCGCTGCCCATGCCGAAGACGGCTTTGCGCATCAGCCACAGGCGCGACGGCTTCAGTTCCAGACCGATCAGGAACAGCAGCATGACCACGCCGAATTCGGAGACGTGGAGCATGGTGTCCACATCGCCGATCAGCTTGAACCCGCTTGGCCCGATCAACACCCCGGCCAGCAGATAGCCCAGAACAGCCCCCAAGCCGAAGCGTTTGGAGAGCGGGACGGCGACGACGGCGGCCACCAGGAGGATCAGGATTGTCGCGAGGTTCATAGCCGCGACACTAAGGGGTCACCAAGCCTCGAAGCAATCATAGTTACGCTGGCGCCAGATCAACTTGTCGCGATACTCCAGCACCACAGCGAATCGCGCCCGCATGGATCGATCTGCGGGCAATCCCGGCACCACCTGGGCAAGCCGTCCGGTCCAGCTGCATTCGATGATGACGGTCTGTCCGCACTCGTACAGATGATTGATTTCATAGCGCTGTTCCGCCATCAGCGCCGCGCCCTGCTGGGCAGCCTGACGCAGCTCGCCAAAGTCCCGGCGCGCACCCACGGCCAAGAGCCGGTTGGGATATTCTTCCTGGACGACATCGGGATGATAAAAGGCGAAAACCGCCTCCTGATCATCCGTCTCGATCGACGCCAGATAGGCCCGTGCCAAATCGCTCAAAGTCACGATCCGCATCCTTGAATTAACCAATTATTAAGGATGCGGATTAAAACAGCAGTTTGACGGTGTAGCAACAACGCAATGGTACAGTCAGCTCGCCAATGCCAACCGCCGACGCAGGCTCAGGCCCAGCCCTTTACCGAACATCACGAGGTTGCCGCCGAGCGCCAGCGTCAGGCCGAGCGCGGCTTCCCAGGTCCACACGTACCCTTCGAACAGGGTCGAGACGGTCAGTGCCACCAGCGGGAACAGCACCGTGGCGTAGGAGGCACGTGCCGGACCCCAACGGCCGACCAGCGCGAGATAGGCGACGAAACCAATGACGCTGCCGGGGATCGCCAGATAGATCAGCGCCCCGACATAGGCGGGCGACGGATCGAAATTCAGCGGCAGCCCGCGGACCAGGATAATGATGCTCAAGGCAACCACACCGCCCACCATGGCAAAGCCGGTGGTCGAGGGCAGATCGAGGCCCAGGCGCTGATGGCGCGCGGAGAGGAAATTCCCCAGCGAGAAGCAATAGGTTCCACCCAGGGCCAGCAGCAGCCCAATCCCGCCCTGGGGCGCGGTGCTCAAGGCCATCAGCGGTTCGGCGAACAGCAGCCCCAGGCCCGAAAGCCCCAGGGTGCCAGCCAATACCACCCGACCCGTCGGGCGCATACCCTGGAAGACCCAGCCGTTCACGGCGTTGAACAAGGTCGCCATCGCAAAGACGACCGACACCACGCCACTCGGCAACATGCCGGTCGCATAGTAGAAACAGAGGAAGTTGCAGCAGAAGAGACAGAGTCCCTGGGCGCCGACGCTGCCCCAATGTTTCATCGGCGGTGCCTTCAGACGCCCGCGCAGCGCCAGGATCGCCAGCAGGATCACAGCCGCCAGGGCAAAGCGATAAAGGATCGAGACCTCGGCCGCGACGGGCCCGCCCTGCAGCTTGATCGCGTACCAGGTGGTTCCCCAGATGAGGACAGTCAGAACAAACAGAAACGGCGCCATGGGGGTAAACCTTGCGAAGAAACAATCGGATCCGTTCCCTAGCGCGGCGGAGCAACCCGGCGCTATCGGGGTTTTGCGGGACTATCGAAATCTTGCGGTCTTCGGCTGCGGCCTCTTTGCGGGCGCGCGGTAACGGCCTAAGCTTCTGCCCATGGAAACGCGCCCGGTAGCCTTGGCTCTGTCGGACGTCGGGGCGGAACTGCGTCGGCAGGTCGACCTCGGCGGTGGGCTTGCTTTGGCCCATTGGCGTAATTTCCCGAACAGCCGCATCCTCTATCACGACCCCGGCCACCATACGATCAGCCTCTATCTCGACGGCACGGTCCGCCGGACCGATGCAGGCAATACGGGCATAGGATCAACCGGGGCCATCTGTCTTGTCCCGGCAGAAGGGGAAAGCGCCTGGCACACGATGACGGAGGTGCAGTTCTGCCACCTCTATATCTCGCGCGCCCGCTTTCAGCGCCTCGCGACCGAGATTTTCGACCGCGATGCCCGCACCCTGACCCTGCCGGATAAGAGCTTCGTCGCCGATCCGCTGGTGGCAGAGATCATCAATCGGGCGATCCTGCCGAACGACTGGTCCGACCGCACCAACCGGCTGCTGCTGGGTCAGGCGGCCGATCTGATCCTGACCGAGGTTTTGCGGAAAAACGGCCCGGTCCGCCAGAGCGGCCTCACTGTCGCCGGAGGCCTGGCACCCCATGTGCTGCGCCGCATCCGCGATCTGATCGAGATGGATCTGGCGGGCGATCTCAGCCTGGACCGGCTGGCAGCAGAGGCTGGACTAAGCCCCTATCACTTCGCGCGTATGTTCAAGACATCGACCGGCGAAACGCCCCATCGTTTCGTGCAGGAACGCCGCCTGATGGCCGCGCAGGAGCGTCTGCGGGAGGGTGGGGTTTCAGTCACGGAGGTCGGGCTGTCCTGCGGCTTCTCGACACCCGCCCATTTCGCCGCCAGCTTCAAGACCCGCTTCGGTATCAGCCCCTCGGCGATGCGGGGGTAGGTTCCTTTTGTGTCGGCCTACCGGGCTTCGCCCTACTTGAGGCCCTTTGTGTCGGCCTACCGGGCTTCGCCCTACTTGAGGCCGTTTGCGTCGGCCTACCGGGCTTTGCCCTACTTAAGACTGTCATCCCCGGACTTGATCCGGGGATCTCCATCCGTTGAGTGCTCTACGCGGTGTGGCCACACGAGATCCCAGGGTCAAGCCCTGGGATGACGGATCACTACATTAACGCGCCCTTGGCCGCTTCGATGAAGGCCTTCACCTTCGCCGGATCCTTGATGCCGTGTTTGGCTTCGGTGCCCGAGGCGACATCGACTCCGTAAGGTTTCACGGCCCGCACCCGGTCGGCCACATTCTCGACCGTCAAACCACCGGCCAGGATCAGGCGCCCGGTCGCGCTCAGGGCATCGATCGTCTCGGTATCGGCCAGATGGCCCGATCCGCCGTAATGCCCGGCAGCAGCGCCATCGGCCATAAAAGCAGCCGCCTGCCAGTCTTCAAGCTCGGCCAGGGGCGGCGGTTCGCGGAAGGCCTTGATCACCGGCATGGGTAGGCCGCGATAGTCGTCGGGCTTTTCATCCCCATGCAGCTGAACGGCACCGACGCCGGTCGCCTGCCAGAGGGCGACGAGATCGCGGGCGGGCATATTGACCGTCACCGCGACCGTCTGGATCAGAGGGGGTAGTTCGAGGCGGATCGCCCGCACCCCTTCGGCCGTCATGGCCCGCTTGCTGTCGGGCCAGACGATGAAGCCAAGGGCATCGGCCCCGAAACCTGCCGCTTCCAGGGCATCGCCCAGGCGCGTCAGGCCGCAGATCTTGACCCGAACAGGCACTCTGCGGGGTTAGGCGTCGAGGGTGGCGATATCGCCGACCAGCTCGCCGCCCAGTTCCACTTCCAGGCGACGATAGCGCACCTTGCCGACGATACGGCCGGTGGCGCGCACGGTCAGACGGTCGCGGACGACGATGTCGCCTTCATAACGACCGGCAATATCGGCGGTGTCGATTTCGGCGTTGCCCTTGAAATAGCCGCCATCGGCAATCTCGATAGCGCGGCCGCCAACCAGCGTTGCCTCGACCTTGCCTTCAACCGCGAGGATATCGCAGGAGTTGATCTCGCCCGACAGCGAGATGTCCTTGCCGACGGTCAGACGCTTGCCTTCCGCATTCTCCGGCTTGGCACCGCCCAGCATGGGCATGTTGGGGATGGCCACCCGACGCGGGGACTGCGTGGTGCCGCTGACGGCAGGCATGGCTGCAGCGCTGGGAGTCGGGTATTCGGGCATGCGTCGGGGTCCTTCAGAACGAGGCGTCAGGGTCGGTTGCGGGGCGGGCGGCACGGCAGGCGTGCTCGCGATAGGCGCGCTTTCCGGCTTGGAAAGCTGCGGCCCATCGGTCCCCGGCAACGAAAGGGTGGGTTCATCGGTCGAGACGGACTCGGCCTCAGACGTCGGGTCTGATTTCTTCTTACGACGGAACATGGCCAATAGAATCTCTACACGAGGGAAGCCGGCGCACTATGCCACCCCATCCCCGCAGCATCAATGCTTCCCATATCGATGCTACGCATATGATCCGGGGCCAACGCCCCGGACCTCCTGGAAGGGGGATCGGATCAGAGACCTTCCCAGCGTCCGCTGTCGGCTGAACGGAAGAGGGCATCGATGACTTTCATGTTCAGGACTGCGTCGCCGATCGGATAGGCCAGCGGCTCCACGCCCCGGATCGCCCGCACAAAAGCATCGCCCTGGTTCAGATAAGGATCGGAAGGCGGAAACTCCTCGACCTTGATACCGGCACCATAAAGATCGCTACCATCATCGATCAGGATGCGTGTCGGTTTGGTGGGATCGGCATTGAAGGGCACCGGCACCTCCAGGCGCCCCTTGTCGCCCATGACCACGGCCCGCTGATAGGGCACGACCTGGGTCGAGCAGGTGAAGGTCAATTGACGGTTGTCGGGGAAGGCGAGCATGCCGCTGGTCAGACGGTCGACCTTAGTCACCGGGTCACGATCCATCAGGGCAACCACCCGTGTCGGTTCGGCCCCGAACACGTAGCGCGAGGTCGCAACCGCATAACAGCCGATGTCGTAAAGACCGCCGCCGCCGATATCGGCCATGTTGCGCACATTGGTCGGGTCGGTGAGGTGATAGGCGAAATGCACATTCATCGACCGCACGATGCCCAGCGCCCCGCCCTGCACCAGCTCGCGGGCTCGGATCCATTGCGGGTGATGGCGGACCATGAAGGCTTCCGCGCAGATCTTGCCGGTCCGCGCCTGAGCCGCCACCAGGGCCGACGCCTCGTCGGCGGTCAGCGCAATCGGCTTTTCGCACAGCACATGTTTGCCCGCCTCCATCGCCTGCACCGTCAGCGGCACATGCAGATGGTTGGGCAGCGGGTTATAGACGGCTTCGATCTCGGGATCGGCCAGCATCTCCTCATAGGAGCCATAGCTCTTGGGGATACCCAGGTCGGCTGCCGTCGCCCTGGCCCGCTCCGCATCGCGCGATGCCAGACCATGGATCTTGCCGAGCGCACTTCGTTGCATAGCCGGAATGACTTTCAGGCGCGCGATTTTCGCTGCCCCCAGAACACCCCACAGCACCGGCTTTTCTGCCATTTTTTCCTCCCCTGAAATCTGAGAGCGCTACCATGCCCCATTAGCGGCAGATGCGGTAGCCTCCCATGTCGAGATGAAAGTGGTTCGCGTGGGCGGCATTATAATCCGGCCCCAGGGTCACATTGAAGAAACGACAGGCGCCGTCGCGCAGATCGCGCAGGAAAGCAGCCTTATCGCCCCCGCCTTTCCAGTCGCTTAAGACCGAGATCCTGCGCCCATCCGCCAGCACGAAGCCCGCGATATCGAGGGCATTGGCCGAGGCATGTTCGCTGAGGCGATCCCGCCCGGCAATCGAGCGGCAGGCAAAGGAGCCGAGATGCTCCACCCGCACCACCCGTTGCCCGAAATGCCGCAAAGCCGCCGGTTGCAGGGCATGGCGCTCGAAGGCACCCCAGGCAGTGGCCACGGCACAGGTGGCGGTATAGGGCGATGAGAAAGCGACATCTGACCCCGTGACCCGCACGGTTGCCAGCAGAGGACAGTCGCCCGTGGTGCGGTCGGGAAGCGGGCTGGCTTTGAGGGCGGTGGTTTTGAGAGCGACCAGACATTGCGGAAAATCGGCCCGGAGGCGTGCCAGCTTCAGGCGCGTTAGGACACCCGGCTCCTCCCGCGCATCGAAATTGGCCCAGGGGTTATAGCGGTTAGGGATGCTGACCCGGCCCGAGACCAGCACACCTGCCGCAATCATCAGGAGCAGCAGGAGGATCAACAGAATCCAGCGCCTCACTCCCATGCAGGCAGACCCGGTACCGGCGGCCCGCCGCGTTCATGCATCCGCGCCATCAAAACGCGCGCATTATCCGGCGCATGCAGCTTGTCGGTATTATCGAAGAACAGAAAGACCGGCCGCTTTGCAGGGCTCAAGCCGCCGCCGATGAAATCCCCGTCCGTCATTTCTTCCCCGCCCGCCCAGGCCGCCACCCGCTCTTCCCAGCGGTCGAGATCCTTTGTCTCATAACCGCTGCGATAAAGCTCGGTCCTGCCATGCAGGCGGCAATAGATGAAATCCGATGTCAGATCCATCAGGCGCGGCCATTCCACCCTGTCGGCGAGGACCAAAGCCAGCTCGTGTTTCTTCAGAAGATCGATGAAGGATGCGTCGCGGAAACTCTCGTGGCGGATCTCGATGGCATGGCGCAGACGACGGTGACGGTCGGTCTTCAGCCAGACGTCCTTGAGCGAACTTTTGCCCGCCGCATGGGAAGCCTCTTCGGTGTCGCGCGGCAGCATCTGGAAAAACGCCGCCATACGCTCCGAATCGAAGCGGAAACTCGGGGGGAATTGCCAGAGGATCGGCCCCAGCTTGCCTGCCAGGCGCAAAGGCCCCGAGGCCAGGAAATTGGCCAATAGCTCCGCTGGATCCTTTAATCTATTCTCATGGGTGATGGCGCGCGGCGCCTTCAGGGTGAAGGTGAAATCATCCGGCGTCTCCTCGGCCCAGCGCGCATAGCTGGCGGGTTTCTGCAGACCATAGAAGGTGCCGTTCACCTCGATCACCCGGAAGGCGCGGCTGGCATAGGCAAGCTCGCGCCGCTGGACGAGGCCCTTGGGATAGAAATGGCCGCGCCACGGCTTATAAGTCCAACCGGAAATTCCGATCCGGATGTCGGCCAGTTTTGACATGCATCATTCTCCCCCTGTCCCGCCGATGGTAAAACCAGCCGCAACCGCGAGGTTCCGCCGGCAGTATAGGGGCAGAGGCGCGAGGTTCCGTCGCACCCGGCGTCCTGGGATGGCAGACGGCTCGCAATTCAGGACCAGACACTCCATATTGCGGGCAACTTTAGGATAAAAGACGTCTATGCATCGTTTCGCCAATCCCGCCCGCTTCTTGAGAATTGCGGGACGAGTCCGCCCGGTTGCCGGGCTGATTGCGATCCTGACGCTACTGCCCGGCCTCTATTTTGCCCTGCTGGCCTCGCCCCCCGACTATCAGCAGGGGGAGACGGTGCGGATCATGTATATCCACGTGCCGTCGGCTTGGCTGGCCATGGCGGGCTACAGCACCCTGGCAGTGGCCAGTGCGGTTGCCCTGGTCTGGCGCCATCCTGTGGCAGAGCTCGCCGCCCGCTCCGCCGCGCCTATCGGTGCCGCCTTCACCCTGCTGTGCCTTGTCACCGGATCGCTTTGGGGCAAGCCGATGTGGGGGACATGGTGGGTGTGGGACGCCCGGCTGACGTCGGTGCTGGTGCTGTTTTTCCTCTATCTCGGCTATATGGCGCTGGCCGATGCCTTCGACGATCCCGAGCGCGGGGGCCGGGCCGCTGGCCTGCTGGCGGTGGTCGGGGCGGTGAATGTGCCGATCATCAAATTCTCGGTCGATTGGTGGAACACCCTGCATCAGCCCGCTTCGGTCATGAAGTTGGGCGGCCCGTCGATCCATCCCGATATGCTGCTGCCGCTCGCCCTGATGGCCGTCGGCTTTTCGGCTCTCTTCGCCTGGCTGCTGCTGCGGAACATCGAAAGCGCCCTCCTGGAGCGCAAGCTGCGGATGGCCGAGCTGGCAGGACTGGACCTCGCACGATGAGCGCGTTTTTTGCCATGGGCGGCTACGCCGCCTTCGTCTGGCCGACCTATGGGCTGGCCGCCGCGCTGATCGTCGGCCTGATCGTCTGGACCCACCGCCGTCATGCCCGCGCTGTGAAAGCCGTCGCCGAACTCGATGCCCGCCGACCTGCCCGCGCCCGCAAGGGAGCCGTCTGATGCGCAGCCGTAAACAGCGCCGCCTCTATGTCCTGCTGCTGGGCCTGGGCGCCCTTGGGGTCGCCACTGCCCTGATCCTGGCGGCCTTTTCGGACAATCTCGTCTTCTTCCATACGCCCAGTGATATAGCGGCAGGCAAGGTAAAGCTGGAGCGGACATTCCGTCTGGGCGGCCTCGTCGAAACGGGATCGGTCGTCAAGGCGGCGGACGGTCTGTCGGTTACCTTCCGCGTGACGGACGGCGGCAGCACTCTGCCGGTCAGCTACAAAGGCGTCCTGCCGGATCTTTTCCGCGAGGGGCAGGGCGTCGTGGCATTGGGGCGCCTGAATGAGGGTAGCAGCTTCGTTGCCACCGAGATCCTGGCCAAACACGACGAAAACTACATGCCCAAGGAACTGACCGACGCCATCAAGAAGCAGGGTCAGTGGAAGGAAGGAACTCAGAAATGATCGTCGAAGCCGGTCATTTTGTCCTGATCCTGGCGGCCTTCATCACCATGGTGCAGGTGATCCTGCCGCTGTGGGGCGCGGCGCGCGGCGACCGGTTCCTGATGGCCTTCGGGACGCCCGCCTCCATCGGTCAGGCGGTCTGCTGCCTGCTGGCTTTCGCGGCCCTGATGCATGCCTATCTGACCTCCGACTTTTCGGTCGTCAATGTGGTGGAGAACAGCCATCAGGCCAAGCCGCTGCTCTATAAGATCAGCGGCGTCTGGGGGAATCACGAAGGCTCGCTGCTGCTCTGGATCACCGTCATGGCCCTGTTCGGCGCCGCGGTCGGCCTGTTCGGACGCCGCCTGCCCGATAGTCTGAAGGCGCGCGTGCTGGGTATCCAGGCCCTGGTTGCCCTGGGCTTCTACGGCTTTATCCTTTTCACCTCGAACCCGTTCGAGCGCGTATTCCCGCCCCCCATCGAAGGGCGTGGCCTCAATCCGCTGCTGCAGGACCCCGGCCTCGCCTTTCATCCGCCGATGCTCTACCTCGGCTATGTCGGTTTCTCGCTGACCTTCAGCTTTGCCATCGCGGCCCTGCTGGAGCGGCGCGTCGATCCGGCCTGGGCGCGCTGGGTACGGCCCTGGACGCTGGCGGCCTGGGCGATGTTGACCGGCGGCATCGCGCTCGGCTCCTGGTGGGCCTATTACGAGCTGGGCTGGGGCGGCTGGTGGTTCTGGGACCCGGTTGAAAACGCCTCGCTGATGCCCTGGCTGTCGGGGACCGCGCTGCTGCATTCCGCCATCGTGGTCGAGAAGCGCGACGCCCTGAAGCGCTGGACCATCCTGCTGGCCGTGATCACCTTCGCCTTCAGCCTGATGGGTACTTTCCTGGTGCGGTCGGGCGTTATCACCTCGGTCCATGCCTTCGCCGTCGATCCCACCCGCGGCTCCTATATCCTGATCCTGATGGTGCTGGTGGTCGGCGGGGCGCTGGCCCTCTATGCCCGGCGGGCCGCAGATTTGGAGCCCGGCGGGCTGTTTGCCCCCATCAGCCGCGAAGGCGCCCTGATCCTCAATAACGTCCTGCTGGCAACAGCGCTGGCAACCGTGCTGCTCGGCACCCTCTATCCGATGATCCTGCAGGCCCTGGACGCAGGCGCGGTCTCGGTCGGCACGCCCTATTATCAGGCGACGTTTGTGCCGCTGGTAACGCCGCTGCTGCTGCTGATGGCCGCCGGGCCGCTGATGGCCTGGAAGCGCGCGGATCTTCGCGGGGTCCTATCGCGCCTCAAGATGGCGATTCTGCTCACCGCCCTAGGGCTTGCCGCCACTTGGGCAATCAAAAGCGACGGGCCGATGATGGCGCCGCTCGGCTTCGCCCTCGGCCTCTGGCTGATTTTCGGGTCGCTGACCGATATCGCCGAACGCATCAACCTCGGCAGCTTCAAGCCCGCCGTCATCCTGGCCCGCGCCGGTCGCCTGCCCGCCAGCGCCATCGGCGCCGCTCTGGCCCACGCCGGCCTCGGCGTGTCGGTCCTAGGTATGGTCGGCACCCTCTGGCAAGCCGAAACCATCCAGGCCGTTCCCATCAGCGGCAAGATCGATATCGCCGGATACCGGCTGGAGCTGCTGGATGTCGAGGCCGCAGCAGGCCCGAACTATCAGGCAGCGCGCGCGACAGTGAAGGTCATGCGGAACGGTAAGGATATCGCCTTCCTGCATCCCGAGCGCCGCCGCTTTGCGAGCCCGCCGATGGTGACGACCGAAGCCGCGATCCGCACCAATATCATCAGCGATCTTTATGTCGTGCTGGGCGAAGCGCCGCCGGGAGCGCAGACCGTTCCCCTGCGCGTCTATCACAATCCGCTGGCGCCCTTCATCTGGCTCGGCGCGTTGGTGATGGTGCTGGGCGCGGGTTGTTCGCTGGCCGACCGGCGTCTGCGCGTCGGCGCACCAAAACGGGGGGCATCCGCTTTGGCCGTGGGGCAAAGAGCATGAATATCCGCACCTGGACCATATTGCCGCTGCTGGTTTTCCTTGGCATCGCCGGTTGGTACGGCTTCGGCCTGATGCTGAACGACGATGATCGTGCCCTGCCCTCGCAGCTGATCGACCGGCCGGTCCCCGACCTCGCCCTGCCGCCGTTGCGTGAAGGCGATGAGATCGTGAAAGCGGCCGATATTGTAGCCCTGGCCAAGCGCGGCCCGCTGCTGGTCAATGTCTTTGCGTCCTGGTGTCTGCCTTGCCGGGCCGAACATCCGCTGCTGATGGAATTGCAGCAGCAGGGCGTGAAGCTGATCGGCATCAACCAGCGCGATAAACCGGAAGATGCGAAAACCTTCCTGAAGGCGCTGGGCGACCCCTATACCTGGATCGCGACGGATCGCGACGGTCGTGCCTCCATCGAATGGGGTGTCTATGGCGTGCCGGAGACCTTTGTGATCGACCGCACCGGCCGCATCCGCCATCGCCACGTCGGCCCCATGGACCGCGCTGTGCTGGACAAGACCATCCTTCCCCTGCTGCGCAGCCTTGCCGCCTCATGAAGCGCCTGCTGATTCTGCTGGCGCTGATCGCCACGCCCGCCCTTGGCGTGCAACCGGACGAGGTTCTGAAAGATCCTCTGCTGGAGACACGCGCGCGCAGCCTGTCCAAGGAGTTGCGCTGCCTCGTCTGCCAGAATGAAAGCATCGACGACAGCAACGCCGACCTTGCCCGTGCCCTGCGCCTGCTGGTGCGCGAGCGGCTTGTAGCCGGTGACACCGATAGCGCCGTGCTGGCCTATGTCCAGGACCGTTACGGCGATTTCGTGCTGCTGCGGCCCCCGGTGAAAGGCGCCACGGCCGTGCTCTGGTTCGGACCGCCGCTGTTGCTGGCGGGTCTTCTCGGTGGGCTCTACCTCGCCAGCCGCCGCCGCAGGACCGAGGCGCCGAAGCCTTTAAGTGCGGATGAAAAGGCGCGTCTCGACGCGCTTGATAAGGATATTTCCTGATGGTTTGGCTGGGTTTCCTGGCACTTGCCGCCGCCGCCCTGCTGCTGCTGGCAACCCCGGTCTTCCGCCGCCCCGGCAAAGGCAGCGAGGATGGGCGGCTGGCGGTCTATCGCGATCAGTTGCGCGAGGTCGAACGCGAAGCGGCGGCCGGACGTCTGGCCCCGACCGAAGCGACGGCGGCCAAGCTTGAGATTCAGCGCCGCATGCTGGCCGTCGACCGCCAGCAGCGCTCGGAAGCAGGCTGGAGCGGGCGGCGCGCGGTTCTGGTGCCGGTGGCCTGCCTGGTTCTGGCCGGGCCTCTGGGCGTTTATCTGTCGCTGGGCACCCCCGGCATGCCGGATATCCCGCTCTCCAGCCGAGCGGAGGAAACCGGCGAACTGCGCGAACTGGATCAGGCGATTGCCGCCCTGCGCGAACGGCTGGCCCGTGATTGGGAAGATGCAGGTGCGATGGCAAAACTGGCCCAAGCGCTCGCCCTACGCGGCCAGGGGGAAGAAGCCCTGGAACGTCTGGCCGAGGCCCGTCGCCATCTGCCCCTGCGATCCGATCTTGCATCCCTGCAAGGCGATCTGTTGACCCGCCAAGCCGACGGGCTGGTAACGGCCCAGGCCAAGCTTTCGTTCGAAGATGCCTTGAAGAACGATCCGTCGGATGCCCGCGCCCGCTATAATCTGGCGCTGGCCCGTGAACAGTCCGGCGATCCCACCGGAGCCTTGAGCGACCTCGAAACTCTGGGCCGTTCCGCGCCCGCTGGGGCATCCTGGTATCCCCGAGTGGCCGAAAAGGCCCGCGCGCTTGCCACCAGCCTCGGTCGCGATCCGGCCAGCCTTGATATCGCTCCGCGCGGACCCGACGCCGCCGGAATGGCTGGAATGGCGACTTTGAGCGACGAACAGCGCTCCGCTGCCATCAAGGGCATGGTCGACAACCTATCCGCCCGCCTGGAAAATGACCCCAACGACATCGATGGATGGTTGCGTCTGGCGCGGGCCAGGGGTGTGCTGGGCGATGGTCTAGGCGCCACCCAGGCGCTGGCCGCAGCCGCAGAGCGGGCGCCGGGCCGCGTCGATGTGCAGCTTGCCTATGCCCGCGCGCTGCTGCCCGCCCAAATGGGCAACGCGCCCTTGACCCCGCAAGCAATTGAAATATATGGCCGAGTCTTAGCTCTCGATCCGGACCAGCCTGAAGCCCTCTGGTTCGGAGGTGTCGCCGCTTTGGAAAGCGGGGCGCCAGAAAAAGCGCGCACCCTTTGGCAGAAACTTAAGGAATTCTTACCAACCGAGGCACCCGAAGCCAAAACCATCGACCGCGCTTTACTTTCACTTCCCCGGAAATGATTTGCTAATATTTTCAGGATACTTTCGGGGTTGAGTTTCCCCGACAGAGTTGATTCATGTTCGACCCGTTTGTCCATCAATCCGAAGCCTTGGAAGGCGCACTAGCGGCCCGTGACCGCTTTTTGCGCGCCGACTATCTGCGGATCGACGAGGACCTGATGCTGGTCCAGGGCGGGCAGCCGATCCACACGTTCCACGATTATTTCAAGGACCGGCGCCCCGAGGATATCGAGGTTCCACCCGACTATCGCCTGCCAGCCGCCTTGATCGAGGACATGGTCCTGACGACCAGCGCTCTCAATCGCGCTCAAGCCGGCGATCCGATGGCGGAGATCGCGGCTATCGAGAATGCGGCGATCTGCAAACGGATCGGCGAGACGCGGACTCCTTTGCGCAATGGCCAACTGCTACAGACGGGCGATCTGATCGAAACCGGCGCCTTCAGCATTGTCGAGCTGGTCCTGGCGACCAGCCTGAAGCTGTGCATCGGCCCCATGTCGCGCCTGCGCCTGGATCGCCGCAGCCTCGCCCCCACCGGGACCGGCCTCAGGGTCGGCTCGATAGAGCTGACGTTGATGACGGGATCGGTGGTTTCCCTCGCCTCTCCCACTGGTGCACCGCCTGCCGTGGTCACCCTGCGCACACCGCTGGGCTGGCTCAGCTGGTCCGACGCCACCATGGGCGCCCAGATCGCCGCCGGGGACGAACCCGATACGGTCGGTATCATACGGCAAGCCTCCGGTCCTACCGGGGCGGTGACTCTCGTCAATGACAGCGGTACCCAGGTTCTGCCCGTCGGCCCCTGCATCGTCCCCTTGAACGGACATCGGGAGTTCGGTCGCCCGTTGCGCGACCTGGGCATGTTGGACGACTACGGGTTTGCAGCCTTGCTGCCCTCACGTCGAGTTCGCTACTGACGCTGCCGCGCCAGCGCGATAAACTGGCGGCCTGCTGATCGTTTTCGCCTTCCGGTGATCCCATGGACCCCTTGCTGCTGGCCTTCTGGGCAACCTTCGCCGTGGCGCTGCTCGCGCCAGGGCCGAACTTTGCCGTCATTCTCTCGACCTCCCTCAAAGCCGGCCGCGGGCCTGCCTTGCGGGTTGCCAGCGGCTTTGGCCTGGGCGAGGCGATCTGGGGCTTTGCCGCCGTCTTCGGCGTGGCGACCCTGGCGGCCCATCATCCCTGGATCGAATGGTGCCTGCGGATCGGCGGCGGGCTCTTCCTGCTGTATCTCGGCTATGGCGCGCTGAAGTCGGCTCTACGTCCCCAAGCCGCTTCGGAAGGGATCGCGCCGTCGGCCCCCGCAACCGGCTTCTGGCGCGGCCTCGGGTTGATGATGCTGAATCCCAAGGCCGGGGTTTTCTGGGTCTCGCTGACCGGTGCGATCCTAGGGCCTGATGTCAGCCTGCAGACAGGCAGCGTCGCTGTGACCGGCGCGGTCATCATGTCGCTGCTCTGGCACTGGTCGCTGGCCTATATCCTGACGGCACCGCTGGTGCAGCGCCTCTATCAACGGGGTAAGCGGGGGCTTGAAGCAGTTCTTGGCGCCGTTCTGGCAGGCTTTGGCCTGAAGCTGCTGCTGTCATGATCCGGATCGGCGTCAGCGCCTGCCTTATCGGGGCGCCGGTGCGCTATGACGGGCGTGCGGCGACGCTGGAGGATAAGCTGCTCGATACCTGGAAGGCAGAAGGGCGGCTGATGGCTGTCTGTCCGGAAGTTTTGGGCGGCCTGCCGACTCCGCGTCCTTCGGCCGAACGTCTGGGTAATCGTGTTGTCACGCAAAGCGGCGAAGATCAGACGGACGCATTTGTCGCAGGAGCAGAACGCGCTGTCAGGGCTCTCAGGAGCGCAGGGATCAAGGCCGTAATCCTTAAAAGCAAAAGCCCGTCCTGTGGTTTGGGCAGAATTTACGACGGAAGTTTCGAAGGCCGCCTGACGGACGGCGACGGGCTGTTTGCCTTGGCTGCCAAGGCTGAAGGTCTTGCGGTTTTTCGCGATGACCAGATCCAGGCAGCTTCACAATGGTTGACCGACTTTAACCAATCTATGGAAGAAATTGGCTAATCCCCAAGTTTCTCTTGGGAAGTTCCCCATCTCTTCGCACTTGTGCGAATCCCGTCCATAGATAATCTTCAGGGTAACAGGCGTAGGTCCCGCTTAGGAGCTAACGTCCGCGCATCGGAAGGGTTGGGGGAATAGACCTCCAGCCGCATCAACAACGGAGAAAAACCGTGACCGTCGGCATCGACACACTCAAAACCCGCCGCTCCCTTACCATTGATGGCAAGAGCTATGACTACTTCAGCCTTGCCGCTCTGGCCGAGCAGGGACACCCCGGCGTCGCCAAGCTGCCTTTCTCGCTGAAGGTGCTGCTGGAAAACCTGCTGCGCTATCAGGACGAGCGCACGGTTGCGGTGTCGGACGTGAAGTCGCTGGCCGATTGGCAGCCCGCCCAGGCCGAGCGTGAAATCGCCTATCGCCCAGCCCGCGTGCTGATGCAGGATTTCACCGGCGTTCCGGCCGTCGTCGATCTGGCCGCCATGCGCGATGCCATCCACAACCTCGGCGGCGATCCGCAGAAGATCAACCCGCTGTCGCCGGTCGATCTGGTCATCGATCACTCGGTCATGGTCGACGCCTATGGCTCCGCCCAGTCGTTCGACGACAACGTGAAGCTGGAATTCGAGCGCAATAACGAACGCTATGCGTTCCTGCGCTGGGGCCAGACCGCCTTCAACAATTTCCGCGTCGTGCCGCCCGGCACCGGCATCTGCCATCAGGTGAATGTCGAATATCTCGCCCAGGTGGTCTGGACCGCGGACGAGCAGGGCAAGACCGTCGCCTATCCGGACACCTGCGTCGGCACCGACAGCCACACCACCATGGTCAACGGCCTGGCCGTTCTGGGTTGGGGCGTGGGCGGTATCGAAGCTGAAAGCTCCATGCTGGGTCAGCCCGTCTCGATGCTGGTGCCCGAAGTCGTCGGCTTCAAACTGACCGGCAAGGCCCCCGAAGGCGTGACCGCCACCGATATCGTGCTGACCGTCACCCAGATGCTCCGCAAGCTGGGCGTCGTCGGCAAGTTCGTCGAATTCTTCGGCCCCGGCCTTGCCAATATGTCGCTGGCCGACCGCGCGACCATCGCCAACATGGCCCCGGAATATGGCGCAACCTGCGGCTTCTTCCCGGTCGATGCCGAAACCATCCGTTATCTGTCCTTCACCGGCCGCGATCCGAGCCGCGTGAAGCTGGTCGAAGCCTATGCCAAGGCGCAAGGCATGTGGCGCGACGAGTCGACCCCCGACCCCGTCTTCTCGACCGTTCTGGAACTCGACCTCGGTTCGGTCGAACCCTCGCTGGCCGGTCCGAAGCGCCCGCAGGACCGTGTCGTCCTGAAGGATGCCAAGGGCAGCTTCGCCAAGACCTTCGCCGAAAGCGGTGTTGCAGCCGCTCGTAAGGTTCCCGTCGAAGGCAAGAACTACGAGCTGACCGACGGCGACGTCGTCATCGCCGCCATCACCTCCTGCACCAATACCTCGAACCCGTCGGTTCTGGTTGCCGCCGGTCTGGTTGCCAAGAAGGCAGTCGAGCGCGGCCTGACCGCCAAGCCGTGGGTCAAGACCTCGCTGGCACCGGGCTCCCAGGTCGTCACCGACTATCTGGCTGCCGCTGGCCTGACCCCGTATCTCGACAAGCTGGGCTTCAACCTCGTCGGCTATGGCTGCACCACCTGCATCGGCAACTCCGGTCCGCTGGACGAGCCGATTGCCGCCGCCGTCGAAAAGGGCGACCTGATGGTTGCCGCCGTGCTGTCGGGCAACCGCAACTTCGAAGGCCGCATTTCGCCGCACGTGAAGGCGAACTACCTCGCTTCCCCGCCGCTGGTCGTTGCTTACGCGCTGGCCGGTTCGATGAATGTCGATGTGACCACCGAGCCGCTGGGCACCGGCAGCGACGGCCGCGCCGTCTATCTGAAGGACCTGTGGCCGACCAACGCCGAAATCCAGCAGGCCGTCGATGCCGCGCTGACCCCGGCGATGTTCAAGAACCGCTACGGCAACGTGTTCCATGGTCCCGACCAGTGGCGCTCGATCGAGACTGCCGAGGGCGAAACCTACAAGTGGGACAGCGGTTCGACCTACGTGCAGAACCCGCCCTACTTCGTCGGCATGCCCAAGGCCGCGCCGGAGACTCTGTCGGACATCAGCCAGGCCCGCGTTCTGGCCCTGCTGGGCGACTCGATCACCACCGACCATATCTCGCCGGCCGGTTCGATCAAGAAAGACAGCCCCGGCGGTTCCTACCTGCTGGAACATCAGGTCCGTCCGCTGGACTTCAACAGCTATGGCGCGCGCCGTGGCAACCATGAAGTCATGATGCGCGGCACCTTTGCCAACATCCGTCTCAAGAACGAGATGGTCGAAGGCGTGTCGGGCGGCTGGACCCGCTATCAGCCCTCGGGCGAGCAGATGTTCATCTATGACGCCTGCATGCGCTACAAGGCCGAAGGCACCCCGCTGGTGATCTTCGCCGGCAAGGAATATGGCACCGGTTCGTCCCGTGACTGGGCGGCCAAGGGCACCGTGCTCTTAGGGGTCAAGGCCGTCATCGCCGAAAGCTTCGAGCGTATCCACCGCTCGAACCTCGTCGGCATGGGCGTCCTGCCGCTGCAGTTCAAGGATGGCATGACCCGCCAGTCGCTGGGCCTCGACGGCAGCGAAGTGGTCGACATCATCGGCGTCGCTGCGGGCCTGAAGCCCCGCATGGATGTCGATGTGGCGATCACCAAGGCCGATGGCTCGCGTCAGGTCGTGAAGGTGCTCTGCCGCGTCGATACCCTCGACGAGGTCGAATACTACCGCCACGGCGGCATCCTGCAGTATGTGCTCCGCTCGCTCATGAGCGCATAGCGCTCGGGGGTCGCTCATGAGCGCCTAAGACGCTTTAAAGCATTACAGAAGAAAAGCCGCCTCCTAACCGGGGCGGCTTTTTTCTTAGGCGCGGCTCCGGGCCACCAGGACAAGCCCCCGCACGATCATGAAGTGCGTGCTCAATACCGCGACGGAGAAGGATAGGATCGAGACCGCATGCAGCGGCGAGGTCAGCAAAGTGTCCGCGCAGGCGCTTTCCTGCCAGAGAATCCAAACTCGCAAGCTGAATAGTACTGCGGTCAGGAAGAACATCGCCGCGCAGATGCCCTGGCGCAACGTCTGGCTGCGGTCCTGCCAACCCGGCCGCATGATCGCGAGGCCGGACAGCAGCGTAATCATCATGTGATAGGGATGCACTGATACGCCACGGCCGCTATAGCAATCGGTGTAATAGATAAAATAGGTGAGGCTCGCCATGCTGATCGGGAAGGCAACGGCGATCAGAGCCCGCCACAACCGCTTTCCGCCCGACAGGAAATCGACGTAGAGCGCCATCCCCACCAGGATCAATAGATTTGCCAGGAAACTGGTGAGAAACATCGGAATTGCCATGCGGAGCATGGTCAAGGCAGCTCCAACTGCCATGAAAGCCAGCGACAACCGATAACCCATGAAGGCCCGATCGGGCTGAGCCGTCGCGGTGCCAACTGCAATCGTAAAGGCGATGACGCAGGCAAGTAGAACCAGCAGATAGGATAGAACCGACGCCAGATCCATGACCGCCCACAAATTCCAACAAAGACGCTGCCTTCTTTGACCGGCAGCGCCTCTGCGTGCAAGGGCTAAAAATTAGTTAACGGCGGTATTTTGCAGAAAACCTGCATCTTTTAGCGGATTACAAATGAAATTAACAACTAATCGCCGATCTGCTCGACACTTTGGATAACAAATCCCCGAGAAGAAGGGTAACGCGCTTCCAGCTTACGGCGAGCATCGAGATCATTAGTGGCAGTAATCTCAACATAGCGCGTATCGGCCCAACCTTCGTCGAGCTGGCGCGGCTTCAAACCACTTTGCACATCGCGGGCGACAACTTGATTAAAAATAGCGGCCTCGTAACGCGGCATAGTACAGCTCCTAAATTCTTTCCCTCAATACTCACGAATTGAGGGCCACAACGCAAGGTGCGCGACATTGGCAGCAAGCTGACAAACGAGCAAGAGGTAGCTAGGGTTCCGCCCATGAACCGCACACGTTTTGCTCCCAGCCCCACCGGCTTTCTGCATTTAGGCCATGCCCTGGCAGCCCTTTATGCCGAAGCAGCGGGCGAAGAAATGCTCGTGCGGGTTGAGGACATCGACACCACCCGTTGCCGCCCAGAGTTTGACGCTGCGATCTTCGAAGATCTGGCCTGGCTTGGCATCCGTTGGACGGGGCCGGTGTGGCGTCAGTCAGAGCGGTTCGATGCCTATCGCGCAGCGCTGGCCCACCTTGAAGATCAGAGCCTGCTCTATCCCTGCTTCTGCACCCGCAAAGAAATCCAGGCGGAAATCGCTGGTGTCGACGCCGCCCCCCATGGGCCAGACGGCCCTTTGTATCCCGGCACCTGCCGTCACCTGAGCACCGAAGAACGGGCCGAAAAGCTGGCGGCTGACAGACCCTATGCCCTACGCATCGATATGGAGCGGGCTATTGCGGCAACGGCTCGCCCGCTCACCTTTCGGGAGCATGGCGTCGAAATCGTTTCGAATCCGGAACAATTTGGCGATGCCATCCTGGCCCGCAAAGAAACCCCGACCAGCTATCACCTGGCGGTAACCGTCGATGATGCCGCCCAAGGTGTCACGCTGGTCACAAGGGCCGAGGATCTTCTGCCCGCGACCCATCTGCATCGATTGCTGCAAGCGCTGCTGGATCTGCCAACGCCGGACTATCGGCACTTCCCTTTGCTGAAAGGTGCAGACGGCAAGCGCCTCGCCAAGCGCGACGGCGCAAAGAGCCTGCGGGAGCTACGGACCGAAGGAGTGTCACCGGAAGACGTCAGGCGGCAGTTGGGGTTTTGACCTGACATGCTTTAAAAATGAACCGTCATGCCCCGGTTTATCCGGGGCATCTCCTCCAAGCTGGTGCCGAAAGGCCTCGGCCGAAATCGGATATGCTCCCGGAGGAGATCCCCCGCATGAAGCGGAGGATGAAGGCGCTAAAGATCTAAACTCAGATCCCGCTGCCGCCCGCCATAGTGCGTTCCAGCTCGTCCCGGATTCCAGCGGCGGACTTCAGGGCGCCGCGCACGCGCGGGCGCATCTCCGGGACCTGCAGATCGCTGATGATCCGCGCCGGGCTACCGCCAAGCAAGATGACCCTGTCGGCCAGATAGACGGCTTCATCGAGGTCATGGGTCACCATCAGCACCGATGCCCCGGTCTCCCGCCAGAGACGCAGCAATTCATCCTGCATGCCCGCGCGGGTGATGGCGTCGAGCGCGCCGAAAGGTTCGTCCAGCAGCAACAGATCGGGCTTCAAAGCCAAGGCACGGGCCAGGGCCACGCGCTGCCGCTGCCCCCCTGACAGCTGATAGGGCCAGCGTTTGCCGAAATCAGCCAGCCCGACAAGTTTCAGTGCCTTTTCCGCCATATCCCGCCGCTCGGCCTTGGGCAGGCCTAAGCTTTCCAAACCGAATTCAATATTTGCCAGCACCCGGCGCCAGGGCAGCAGGCGGGCTTCCTGGAACACCAGCGATGTCGGTCGATGGCCGCGCCCTTGGGTGAAATGGGTGGTGACGGTGCCGCTCGACGGCTTGGAGAGATCGGCCAGCACCCGCAGCAGGGTCGATTTGCCGACGCCCGAGGCGCCGACGATAGCGACGAAACTGCCCCGCTCCAACGTCAGATCCAGCCCCTGCAGCACCACGTTCGGGCCATAGGCAAGGCTCAGCCCCTTAATCTCGGCTATCGCTGCCATTGGAGAATCACCTTGGAGAACAGGCCGAACACGATATCGGTAAGGCTATAGAGCGCGGCAATCGTCAACATATAGACGATCACCACCTGGGTTTGGAGCAGACCGCTGGCATCCTGCATGCGCGAGCCCATGCCGGGAATGCCGAAGAGTTCGGCCGCCACCACCGCCATCCAGCCCTGACCCAACGCAATGCGCACGCCGCCCAGAATGCCGGGCGCTGCCGCCGGCAGGACGATCTTGGTGACCTTGGCGAAGGAGGAGCGATGGCCGAAGGCTTCCGCCACCTCGAGCAGGTCGGGGTCGACACTGCGCACAGCGGCAAAGGCCGAGAAATAGGTGATCCAGAAGACACCGACGCCGATGATAAAAACCGCGGCGCCTTCGGAAATGCCGAACCAGATGATGGCAAAGGGGATCCAGGCGATGCCGGGGATCGGCCGGATCACGCGCACGATCCACTGCTGGGCCGCTTCATAGCGATATGAGAGCCCGGCGGCGATCCCAAACGAAATCCCAAGGCCGCAGCCCGCGAGCAGACCCAGGAAATAATGCCCGGCGCTGCCCTTGATCGCTTTCAGCCAGAAGCCGCCGGTGACTTCCTTCCAGAAGGCGGCGGGCAGGCTGGAGGGGGCAGGCGCGACGAAAGTCGGCAGCAGGCCGGATTGCGCCAGCGCCTCCCACAGTAGAACGAAGACCAGAAGTCCCCCGGCCCCAAGGCCTAATGTCGATGCACGCGAAAGGGGGACTCTGGACATACGTTACTTGCCTGCCGCTTTGTAGAAGCTGTCGTCGAACAGCTTTGCCAGATCGACCTGCTTTGCGATAGCCCCTTGTCCAACCTGGAATTTCTGCATCTTGTCGGTCGATTCGAAAATATCGGCCGGGTTCGACACAAAGTTGGAATAGGGCGAGGTCAGCGCCTTCTCGATCACCGACACGTCGCTGAGGCCCGCGCCCAAAATCTTATGCACGCTGGGAGCAACCTTCTTGGCATCGGTCTTCAGGGCGTCAGTCGCGCGGATATGCAGCTTCACCAGCGCCTTGATGGCATCCGGGTTCTTCTGCTTGTACTCGTCGCGCACACCGACGACCGAACCCGGCTGGCCGGGGAACAGCTCGCCACCCTTGGCCACCACTTCGATGGAGGGGTCGAGCTGAAGGATCACGGTGATCAGCGGCTCGCGGATCGGTGCCAGATCGACGGCCTTGGAGAGCAGTGCCTGCTGAGTCTTATCGATGCCCATCGACAGGATCTCGACTTCTGCTGCCGGAACCTTGGCGATTTCCTGCAGCCAGTAGCGGGTGATGGTATCAGGCACCGAGCCGGACGGCTGGGAGGAGATCTTGACCTTCTTGCCTTCGGCCTTTGCAAAGGACAGCAGCGCGGGACCCGCGCCTTCCTTCTTGGCGAGTTCGGCGTATTTGCCACGGCCGACCAGCACGATCTCCTCGGTCGCGGCGGCTGCGACGATGGAGATCGGCACATCCTGCGCCTTGGCGACAATCAGCGGGGTGACGCCGCCGTAATAGGCGTCGATCTTGCCCGATGCCAGCGCCTGCACCATGGCGGGACCGCTGTCGAACTTGGTCAGCTTGACGTCCAGACCGGCTTCCTTCGCCCAGCCCTCGCCTTCCAGCACAAACAGCTGAGCTGAGCCCAGAACGGGAATATAGCCGATTTCGATCTTGGTCTGAGCGAACGCAGGGGCGGCAATCAGCGCCGCAAGGCCGGTCACGGCCAACAGTATTTTACGCATTTTGCACGCCCTTTTGTAAAAACAGGTCAGGACGCATGGTATTCACGAGTCTCAAGCCGCTGTAAAGGATATATCAGCGCAGCTTGAGGTGAATTTTCCAATTCACATGCTTTATGTGTTTTTATTAACGATCAATCCATCGAGGATCGTTGCTGACAGCAAAGCCGATGCAGCATCGAAATCCTCCTCGTCCAGCGCGGGCTTGGCGAGATAAAGCCCCATCTGGGCCGAGAAATCGGCGTAATGCTGGGTCGCCGCCCAGATCTGGAACAGCAGATGGCGGGCATCGACCTGCCGCAGCTTTCCCGCCGCCATCCAGCCTTCCAGCACATTGACGGTGCGGGCGAACCAGGGCAGCAGACTGGGCGCCAGACCGGCCTTGATGAAGGGAGCGCCATCCATGACTTCGCGCGCCCAGACGCGACTGGCATCGGGGCGCAGGCGCGACCAGCGCAGCTTGTCGGCGATATAGGCGCCCAGGGCGGCACGCGGATCGGCGGCGGGATCCAGCGGATCGGCAGCGGTCAGCCAACCGGCCATGGTTTCCTCCAGCACCCGGCGATAGAGCGCCTCCTTGGTGCTGAAATAGTAATGCAGATTGGCCTTCGGCACCCCGGCCCGCGCCGCGATGAAAGCCGTGGAGGCGCCGTGATAGCCGAATTCGGCAAAAACCTCGGCCGCTACCGCCACCAGTTCGGCTTCGGTTCGCTGGCGCTGCACCTCGCGCCGGGACGGGCGACGGGTTGCGGGTCTATGGCCCTTGTCGATCATGGCTTCGACCAGATCATTTGCAGACGGTTGAGGTCAAGCAGCACCATAGGCCTCCGCCATCTCGGCCACATCGGCCAGCTTGCCGTGCAGCAGAGACCAATCGTCTCTTTCGGCAATCGGCGCCCAGATCGCCTCTACCTCGTCGATCAGCATCGTTACCGGAGAGGGGCGCTTGAAATAGGCATGATCGAGCTTGATGCCCGCAACCGGCTCGCGATCCAGGATCCGCTGCCGCACCGGGCGGAATTCATGCATCTCATAGACGCTGGCGAGCGGCCCCGCCGCAGCGCGATCCGCCGACAGGCGCCCGCCGTACCAGTCGAAGAACACCTGCTCAAACCCGCAGCGCGCCTCATAGAGGAAGGCATAGAGCGAGGTCACAAGCCCCAGATCCGCCGACTCATCGTCCGTGCGCTGAAGACCGAGACGCCGGAAGAATTCATCCACCAGTGCCCGCTCGAACCGGGGCTGGAACTCAGCCAGGATCGTGGTCAGCCGGTCCTCGGGACAGAAGCCCAGGAAACATTCGGCAAGACGCGTCAGGTTCCAGGCCAGTGTCGAGGGCTGCCGTCCATAGGCATAAAGGCCGTTCTGATCGAAATAGGCCGCCGTGAAAGCCGGGTCATAGATCGGCAGCCAACGCCAGGGGCCGTAATCGAAGCTTTCGCCCGTGATGTTGATATTGTCGCTGTTGAGCACGCCATGCACGAAGCCTGCGGCCATCCATTGCGCGCCCAGACGCGCGCAGGCGGACACCACGGCGTCGAGCAGCGTCTCCATGACGCTCGCCGCGCTCTCGCCAGCACTTAAGGCCGGGTAATAGGTCGCAAGGCTATAGCGGGCCAGCTTTTCGATATTCTCCGGCTCTTCCAGATAGGCAAACCGCTGGAAGCTGCCGATGCGGACATGACCATGGGACAGCCGGGTCAGTACGCTGGAGCGCGTGGGCGACGGCTCGTCGCCCCGTACTAACGCCTCGCCGGTCTCGAACAGGGCAAAGGTCCGGCTGGTCGTCACGCCCTGGGCCGCCAGCATGTTGGTTGCCAGCAGCTCGCGCACCCCGCCCTTCAGGGTCAGGCGCCCATCGGCCGTGCGCGACCAGGGGGTCTGGCCGCTGCCCTTGGTGCCAAAATCCATCAGCCGCCCGTCGATCGTATCGAAGGCCTGCGCGAACAGAAAACCGCGCCCATCGCCAAGGTCGGGGTTGTACACGCGGAACTGATGGCCGTGATAGCGCAGCGCCAGCGGCTGCGGATGCGATCCGGGCAGCGGCTCGAAGCGGGCGAAATGGGCAGCCCATTCAGCCTCGGTCAGGCTATCGAGCCCCATGCGGGCAGCTGCGGCCTGGTCACGCCAAACCTCTCGCGTCATCGGAAAACGGGCGGGAGCGACGGGGTCGTAGAAATCGGGACCGAGGGTAGCGTGCGCGGTCGAAGGCCTGAAACGCGGGGAAACCGGCATCAATACGAGAGGATCAATGGTCGTCGGATTGGGCAAGCCAGCCGTGACGCATGGATTTCACCACCGCGTCGGGATTCTTGTCGACCAACTGGCGCAGTTTGGCGACGAGGTGGCTTTTAACACCCCCATCGACGCCGCGCAGCTTCATCTCCATCTCCGCCAGCAACGGATCTGCTTCGTCTTTTTTTGGCGGAACGCTGGGAGGATTGGCCATGTCGGATCTTCCGGCAGTCGGTAAGGGGGACGCGCCCCCTTATGTTACTCCTCCACGCGGGCGACGCGCAAAATATTCGTCGCGCCCGGCGTGCCGAACGGCACACCCGCCGTCACCACGATCTTGTCCATCGGATCGGCAAAGCCTTTCAGACGGGCCATGTCGCAGGCGATCTGGACCATTTCCTCGAAGTTCGTGCAATCGCGGCACAGCACCGGATGCATGCCCCAGACCAGCGAGAGGCGGCGCGCGGTCGCCTGCACCTGGGTCAGGGCCAGGATCGGGGTCGCCGGACGCTCGTGGGCGACACGCAGCGCCGTCAGGCCCGAGGAGGTGAAGGTCACGATAGCCGCCGCATTGATCGATTCGGCAACCTGGGACGCCGCGGCCGAGATGGCGTCGCTGGAGCTGCTGTCATGGCTGATCGGATCGGCATTCATCAGCTTGCGGTAAAGCTCGTCGCTTTCCACACGCAGGATGATGCGGTTCATGATCGAGACGGCTTCGATGGGCCAATCGCCCGAGGCGGTTTCGGCCGAGAGCATCACCGCATCGGCGCCATCGTAAACGGCGGTCGCGACGTCCGAAGCTTCCGCGCGGGTCGGGGTCGGCGCGGTAATCATGCTTTCCAGCATCTGAGTCGCCACCACCACCGGCTTACCGGCACGGCGGCAGGCGCGGACGATGCGACGCTGCAGGGCGGGCACGTCTTCAGGGGGCATTTCGACACCCAGATCGCCACGCGCCACCATCAGGGCGTCCGACATCTCGATGATCTCGTCCAGGCACTGAATGGCCGACGGCTTTTCCAGCTTTGCCAGCACACCGGCGCGGCCCTGGACCAGCTTGCGGGCCTCGGCCATATCGTCGGCACGCTGCACGAAGGAAAGCGCGACCCAGTCAACGCCCAGCGTCAGAGCGAAATCGAGATCGCGGCGATCTTTTTCGGTCAGCGCGGCGAGGTTCAGCACGGCATGCGGAACATTGACGCCCTTGCGGTTCGACAGAGGCCCGCCGGTGATGACGCGGGTATCGGCGAAATCCTTGCCGCAGGCTTCGATACGCAGGCGCACCTTGCCGTCATCGAGCAGCAGATCCTGGCCCGGCTCGATCGCTTCAAAGATCTCCGGATGCGCCATGCCGACGCGGGTCGCATCGCCCGGCGTCTTGACGTCCAGGTCCAGACGGAAGGGCTGCCCCGGCGTCAGGGTCACCTTGTCCCCGGCGAAGGTCGAGATACGCAGCTTCGGCCCCTGAAGATCGGCCAGGATGCCGAGCGGGCGCCCCAACTCAGCCTCGACCGCGCGCACCGTCTCGTAACGGGCGGCGTGATCTTCATGGCTGCCGTGGCTGAAGTTCAGGCGGAAGACATCGGCCCCGGCCTGCGCCAGCGCCCGTACCTTCTCGATCGACGAGGACGCCGGACCGAGGGTTGCAAGAATGCGGGTAGAGGCTAGGCGACGCATGATGTTTTCCTTTGGTGGGCTGCTTTAGTCCGCGCCATGCTGAACCAGGCCATGTTGGACCAGGATTGCGCGAAAATCATTCACATTAGTTCGGGTCGGGCCAGTAACGACCAATTGACCGAGCTTTTCGAAAACGGCGAATGCATCGTTATCCGCCAGTCGGGCGCCGAGATCCAGCCCGATTTCCTTGGCTTTCGCGGCACTATCAGGATGCCAGAGGCCACCGGCATTGCTTTCGATTCCATCAATGCCGTCGGTATCGGCGCACAGCGCATGCACACCGGGCAACCCCTGAAGCTGGATGCCGAGCGCCAGCAGGCATTCGGCATTGCGTCCGCCCCGGCCCTTGCCGCGCACGGTCACTGTCGTCTCGCCGCCCGACAGGATCACCGCGGGCGCCGCGACCGGCAACCCATGTTCCACGACCGAACGGGCTATCCCGGCCAGTGTCCGCCCTACATCGCGGGCTTCGCCTTCCAGGGCATCCCCCAGCACGATGGGCGTGAGGCCGTGCTTTTGGGCAAAAGCCGCAGCAGCCTTCAAACTGTCGAGCGGGCGCGAAATAAGACGCATCTCCGCTTTTGCCAGACGCGGGTCGCCGGGCTTGGGCGTTTCATTGGCCGGGTCTTCCAAGGCCGCCTTGATGCTGGCCGGCGGCTCGATGCCGTAACGGGCCAGCACCGCCCGCGCATCGGCCAATGTGGTCGGATCGGCAATCGTCGGGCCCGAGGCAATCACGGCCGGATCGTCGCCCGGCACATCTGAAATCGCCAGCGTTAGAACTTTCGCCGGGAAGGCAGCTGCAGCCAGGCGCCCGCCTTTGATGGCCGAGAGATGCTTGCGGACACAATTCATCTCATCGATGGCAGCGCCCGACTTCAGCAGCGCCGAGGTGACGGCTTTTTTGTCGGCTAGGGCCACGCCCGGTGCGGGCAGCGCCAGCAGGGCGGAGCCGCCGCCGGAGATCAGACACAGCACCAGATCGTCCGGGCCAAGCCCCTGGACGAGCGACAGAATCCGTTTGGCAGCCTCGGTCCCTGCCGCATCGGGAACGGGATGGCTCGCCTCGATAACCTCGATACCCCGGGTCGGGAGCCCATGGTCGTACCGCGTCACCACCAGCCCTGCAATCGGACCGCTCCAGGCATCTTCCACGGCAACGGCCATGCTGGCTGCCGCCTTGCCCGCGCCCACCACGATCACCCGGCCTTTGGGCTTAGGAGGAAGATACTCGGCCAGCACCGCGCGCGGATCGGCCGCCCGCACCGCTTCCTCAAAGAGAGCGGTCAGGAATTCGGCAGGATTGCGGAGCGGATCGCACGAGGTCATAGGGCATTATTCCGAGAGATAAGGCTCTCAGCATCCATTGCCCGAAAGGATATGCAAGCAAATTCAGATTGTTAAAGAATGCTGACACTGTAGTTCGCACTCGCAAAACTACATATGTTGCTGCGCGCAAGAAATCAGGTTGGGGTTTTTATTGTGCGGCCGAAGCCGAACGCCCCAATTTCTGTCGCCAGGTCGCCAAAGCCTGGAAGGTCGCAACGCCCAACGTCATGGGATCGAACGGCTTGGTCAGAACATAGTTCGGTTCGATCTGCGACCCGGTCAGCAGCCGCTCGGGATAGGCCGTCACGAAGATGACCGGCACATCGTGGCTTTCCAGGATTTCCGCCACCGCCTCGTTCCCAGAACCGCCGGTCCCAAGATTGATATCGGCCAGGATCAGGCCCGGCTTCTTTTCCTTGGCCAGCTTCACCGCCGACATATGGTCGGACGCGATGCCCACCACCCGGTGGCCCGCCGTCGTCACCAGATTGGAGATATCCATGGCGATGACGAATTCATCTTCGATGATCAGGATATCGGTCGCGGTCGCCTTGCGCAGCTGTTCGCGCGTCTGGGTCAGCAGACTGGTGGCAACATCGCCGGACAGCCCCAGGACAAGTGACGCATCGGCGACCGTCATGCCCTCCAGATCGGTCAGCACAATCAGCTGCCGCTGGGTCCAGCTCAGACCATCATAACCGGGGGCCAGGGACGGCGCGTTCACCAGTTCCCCTTCGGCGGTCAGCGCCTGAGATACCAAGCGATAGAGCGTCAACTTGAGCGACTGACCATCATCGGCAACATCGGGGGTTGCCAGCAGATCTTTGACCGCCGCAACCACCGCCCGATCCCCCTGGGCCTGATCACCCGTCAGAGCACGCGCATAGCGTCGAAGGGGCGCGAGATAATAAGCCAGCTTTGCTTGGAGTTCGCTCATACCGTCCAAAGTCTAGAAAGGGAGGGGGATCAGCTCTAGAAACAAGCCGAAGAAACATAAGCTAAAGACCTTATCTCCCGATCATGCAAATGTTTTTCTTTACTGGATTTCCTGCTTGTCACAGCCACGTCACAGGCGAAAATATTTAAAGGGCTTAAACCAGGAAGCGCATGAACGTTACTCGTCCCCGCGATCCGACTGGTCAGGAAATTCTCCCCCTAGGTCACAGGTTGGTTTCACAACTACCGCATCTGCAGGCTTTCGCCCGCGTGCTGTGCCAGGACGCGACTCTGGCCAAGGATCTGGTACAGGACACGACGCTGCGCGCCCTTGAACATACCGAAGAACTGGGCGGTATCCCGACCCCGGATGGGCTGAAGGCCTGGCTCTTCCGGACCTTGCGCAATGTCTATTACGACCGCCTGCGGTTCGAGAGGCGACGCCGTCACGCCACACTCGACGAGGTCGAAACGGTAGCAGCCGTCGACGGTGGGCAGGAAGGACGCAACGATATGCGCGACCTGGAGGCTGCCCTGAACAAGCTGGCGCCGGTCCTGCGTGAAGCGGTCGCCCTGATCGGAACCCAGGGCCTGACCCATGAACAAGCCGCCGGGGTCGCAGGATGCAGCGCGGCCACTATGCGCATGCGGCTTTCCCGCGCCCGTCGACAACTCAAGACCATCCTGACCGGCGACGGCGATTCCGGCGAAATCGATGAAAATGAAAAAAATGCATGAGGCGATGTTGCACATCGATGGGCTGAGACGTTTGGCTATCAGAACCCATCAGGAGTGATCCGATGAACACCACTGGCTTTCACGATCTCTTGATCGAAAATCTGCCCCGCCTGCGCGCCCTGTCGGTCGCCATTACCCGCGACCGTGCCAAGGCGGACGATCTGCTGCAGGAAGCCGTCGCGAAGGCGCTGGCCGCCGCCGACAAATTCACGCCGGGCACGCAGTTCTGCGCATGGATGTATCGCATCATGCGCAATCAGTTCCTCTCGGATATCCGTCGCACCCGGCCCACCGCCGAACTGGACGACGTTAATACCGCCCATCTGGCCAGCAACGGCAGCCAGGAAGACAATCTGGTTGTCGGCGAGCTGAAAAATGGCCTCGACAAGCTGCCTGCCGCCCAGCGCGAAGCACTGCTTCTGGTTGCTCTGCACGACATGAGCTACGAAGAAGTCGCTGAGGCCTGTGAATGCTCGGTCGGCACCATCAAGAGCCGCGTCTCCCGTGCCCGTCAGGCCCTGCGAGACTACTTGATGGGCGAAGAAGCAGAAGAAGCCCTGGATACCGCAGATGTCCGCAAGTCGTCCGACCGTTCCTTTGCAAAGGAACAGGGCGAACGCGGGGGATTGACCAAAGGTGTCGGGACGGCTCATCTTGAGCTTAACCGTCGCAATTCGTCGCGCGATGGTCTGCATTACAACGCGTAACAGGCAGTTCAGCTAGTTACGTCACTTTCCGGGATAGGGCGAGTTGGCCAGTTCGGACAAAAAGAATGACACGCAGCCAACACGCCCCGTCTCCGCTTCAACCAATCGGGGAAAGGTCGATAAGGCCTTTGACAATTGGTTGAAGCAATCGCTGCATGCCATGTACGACGAAATCGCCAACGAGCCGCTGCCCGATGATTTGCTGCGCCTGATATCGGACCATGCGGAAAAAACCAAAACAGACGAACCGCCGACCGACGAAAAACCTAAATAACGGGTCCTTCTCATGAAGCAGCCCGCCCTGTTCGACCTGTCCCGATGGCCCGCCATCGGGTGGCTGCATTGGTTCGGTCGCAGTTACATCACCACCTTGGGCCGTCGCCTCATCGTGCTGCTGCTCGTCAGCGCGACGCCCGTGCTTTTCCTCATTTTTCTGACCACCAAGGATAACCGCGACCTGCTGCTTGATCATTATCGCAGCAATCTGCGGGTCCTGGGCGAAAGCTATGACCGCAAGATTGCCGGTATCCGCTCCTCACTCGCCACCTTGGCCGTGGTGGTTTCCGATTTCGATAAGGATACGGAGCGCTGCAACCGGGCGCTCGCATCGGCCATGCAGATTCACGGTCGGCTGCTGACCAACGTCTATCTTGTCGATAGCGACAACCATGTCTATTGCGCGTCGAACCCGGCACTGGTGGGTATCCTTGCTCTGGGGTCCGCCAATCAGGAGGTGCGGGAAACCCAGCTTCCCAGCGTCACCTCCTTCACCAAGGGCCAGATCAGCGGCGAAACGGTCATCGCGCTTGCCTATCCCCTGTTCGATACGGCCGGGAACTACAAAGGCGCGGTATCGACGGCGATCCGGGCTGAATTCTTTGTGAGCGAGAGTGCGTTCGCCTTGCCGGAAAAGGCGGTTTTCCAGATCGTCGACAAAAATGATCGCACCCTCGACGCCCTGGGAAAACAGGTCGACGCGCCCCTGTTGCCGGTCGAACTGCGGCGGCCCGCCGGTCTCGACATGAGTAACGGCACCACCCGGACCGTCTCACACGACGACTGGGTCCATGTCGTCACCGCCGTCGACGAGGATTTCGATATCGTCCTGTCCGCCCGCCAAGCCGATCTGGCAGCGCTGGCCAATTCCCAGATGCCGTCCCGTGTGCTCGAACTTTTCCTCTACGCCGGGGCCAGCCTCGCCGCGATCCTGATCGGCGCCCGTTATCTGGTGGTGCGGCCCGTAGCGGTGCTGTCGCGCGAAATGCGCCGCTATGCCGAGGATGGCGTCTATCCCGAACGGCTTGAAAGCACGGTCGGCAATGCCCCGCAGGAGATCCGGGCGCTGGGCTTAAGCTTCCTCGATATGATCGAGAAGGTTCATGACCGCGAGATCCGGCTGCAGAACCTGATCGATCAGCGCGACATGCTGATGCGGGAAACCCATCACCGGGTGAAGAACAACCTGCAGATCATCGCCAGCATCTTTTCGATCCAGCAGAGCAAGATCACCGACGAGGAAGCCGCCAACCAGTTCCAGTCGGCCATCAGCCGGATCCGGGCGCTCAGTATCCTTCACCAGCATCTGTATGTGGCGCATAACTACTCCCAGGTCGATGCCAAGGATTTCATCGGCGATCTGGTCTCCCAGCTGACCAAGCTGGCTGAAACCGAGGGGGCGGGCCGGATCCAGCTCTCGACGGAGATCGAGCCGATCATCCTGACGACGGATCAGGCGGTGTGCCTGGGTCTCATCATTAACGAGGCGGTGACCAACGCCTGGAAATACGCCTTCCAGGAGCGCGAGAACGGCCGCATCGACATCAGGATCACCAGCGATACCGACGAATATGTCACCTGCATCATCGCCGACGATGGGGTCGGCATTGCCGATGCCAAGGCCAACGGCAAGGGCCTCGGCACCATCCTGATGCGGGGGTTTGCGACCCAACTGGGAACCGAAATCGCGATCGATACCTCCGATGACGGCGTGACCGTACGCCTGCGTTTCCCCTTGCGTCGGTTGCCCCCCGGCAAGGTGTGAGATTTTTCGAACAAGCCATGGAACCAAGCTCGGGCGGGGGCGTTCTTTCTCTGACACCCGAAACTGCAAGAGCTTGGGTCATCATGAAGAGACAATTGCTCATCCTGACCGCGATTGGCCTGATGGCCATCGGCACCGTTCGCCTGACCGTCCCGACCCCCGCCGCGGCGCAGATCACCGCGCCCGGCTGGGAACGCATCGAAGGCAACTGGAACGAGTTCGCAGGCAAGGCCCGCGAGCAGTGGGGCAAGCTGACCGATGACGATATCACCGTCATCAAGGGCCAGCGCCAGCAGCTGCTGGGTAAAATTCAGATCCGCTATGGCATTGCCAAGGAAGAGGCGGAACGTCAGGTTGCCGACTGGGAAAACCGGGTTACCCGCTGACACGATAAACAAGAATAAGCCCTAAGCGTACCCGCGCTGGCCTTAAGGCGGTGGATCCTTCCACCGCCTTTTTCTTTTTGCCCCAAAAACACCTTTTTCCAGGGAACGAACCCCTGGGGGCCGCGTTGTCCCTGCATCGCCGCCGCTGCGGCACCTGATTTCAGGCCACGGGATCGAGGGAGGGTAGCATGACCTTTCGAATGAATTTGACCGGAGCCGCCATCGCCGCCTGCCTCTGTGCCCTCACCGGCCAGGAACTCATGGCTGCCGCCTGGGCCGCCGACGGCCCGCAGGTCGAAGTCCAGGCGCCCGTTTCGCTCGCGACCTGGCGTCTCGTCTCCGATCCCGTGCCGCGTTATGTGCATGTCGGCGTGACCGACCGCCGGATTGTTCCTTAACCCCCCTTAGCATTCGAGTATCGGAGGCCACAATGATCAGCTGGGCTTTCACATCGCTCGTGATCGCGCTCGTCTCGGCGTTTTTCGGTTTTTCGGGCTTGATGGCCAGCATCGCTGGCATCGCGCAGATTGCCGCCGGTGTGTTTGGCCTGCTGTTCCTGGTTGGCGCCGTCACCGCCGCCCTGCGGGGACCTTCGCCGATTTCTTGATCCTCAAGCGGAACCTTGACCGACGTTGAGCATTTCCTACATGGGGATCTCCCCTTAAAGCTCAATCGCCAAGGCACCCGCCCGTCGAATGACCACAAACAAATTGCTCCGCACGCTTTGCTCTGCAACTGTTGCTGACTGCATCCGGAACCCTTCGGGGAACAACGGAATACAGGCAGCGCATAGGCTTTGCGAAAGCGCGAGGTGAATGTCTGGAATGGCGGGGATCACCCTATTGGTCATCGGCCCCAGCGGACCCGAATCGGCGACGGTTACGGGCCAGCTTGAGCGCGGGGGCTATCGTGTTACCACCGTCTCGACTCTTGCCGACGGCTTGCCGATGCTGGATCGGCTAAGCCCGGCCATCGTCGTTCTGACGGGCACCGATAGCCTGGCGAACGATGGTACCGTCCGCGCCATCGGTTTGAGCCATCCCAATATTCCCGTCCTAAAAGCCAACGTCGAACAGTCCTCGGGCGCGACAAAAGCTCCGGACCTGCTGGCCCGCGTTACCGCTTTGATCGCTGCGCGTCAAACTGTTCAGCTGCCGACCGGGGAGGCCACGGCGCTATCGGGCGGGCTTGCGCACGAGTTCAATAATCTCCTCGCCATCGTCCTGAATAATATCGAAGCGGCCCGTCGTCAGCTGGAGCGGGCCGATCCCGATCTGGTTCGGGTACGCCGGGCAACCGACAATGCCGCCGATGGCGCCACGCGGGCAGTTGCTTTGGCACGTCATCTGCTGCAGGGCGACCGGGCAGCTGCCGATCCTGCCCCCGAAGTCCTGCCGCTCTTCCCTGCACCCGCTGCGCCGCCCGCATCACCGGCAGCAGTGGATCTTGCCGCCCCGCGCGTGCTGATCGTGGAGGACGAGATTCTGGTAAGGATGATGGCCGTCGATGCCCTGGAGATAAACGGCTTCACCGTCGAGGAAGCCGGCACGGCTGAAGCGGCCCTCAAGCGGATCGAAATGCCGGACACCAACACGATTGATGCCGTGATTGTCGATATCGGCCTGCCCGACCGCAAAGGCGATGTTCTGGCAGCCGACCTGCGCGCCCGCTTCCCCGCGCTCCCCATCGTCATCGCCAGCGGCTATGACGAGTCGAACTTCCGCCAGCGGTTCGGCGGCGATCCGGGCATGGGCTTCCTCGCCAAGCCCTATGACAGTGCCCAGCTGAAAAACGCCCTGCGCGCTTTGGGTGTCGTCGCCTCCTGAGCATCCCCTTGTGGTGGCATGCGACTTGCTGCTTTCCCGTTCGTGGACAGATAAAATATCGGTCGCAACGCGCTCTTCTTTAGAAAAGCCGATGTGATGCCGGGGAAAATACTGCCCGGTCCCCCAATAAGGACGCCCGACCCGGAAGAAATGGCCGGGCGATCCGTCATGTCATTTGTCTAGGGGAAGACCGATGCTGAGCATCAATTTCAATATTTCTGCCGTCAAAGGCGCCGGGGCTCTCAAACCCATCGCGCCGATTACGCCTGTTGGGGAATTTCCCGATACGCTCTCGACGTCCAAGAAGATCGCCGAGGGGCTGCGCTCCTTTCAGCTTCAATCCGATGAGATGGCGTCGCTGCCAACCCCGGAAGAGCTGCTGCAGGATGCCGACGAGGCCAAGCGGGATCTAGAGGAAAAGCTGGCCGTCGCCTTTTCGCAAGCCGGTGTCGATACCACAACGCCGATCACCATCAGCGTATCAGGCGAGGGAGAAGTCTCCGTCACAAGCCCCCACCCCGATACCACCCAGATCGAGAATATCCTGAACGAGAACGGCGCCCTCAAAGCCGATGTCCTGGATACGGCCGAGAAGACCTCGCTCGCCTCCATGATCAAGATCGGCGACGAGGAAAAGAAGGGCGGGCAGGAGCAGAACCCTTACGCAGTCCCGCTGGAGGTGGAACTGGCGCTGGAACAGAAGCAGCGCGACATCGCCCAGGCTTTTGGAAAAATGAGCTTCAATGGCGGAACGCTCTCCACCGCCGTCGAAGCGGTCACAGCTGATTTCTCGGGTCGCCGATAAGAAGTTGCTTGGGTTTGGGCAGGGCATCGCCTATCTCAAGGCTTCGACCTTTTGAGAATGCTTGCGAGGCCCCGCCCGTGTCCGCTTCCCCCGATGCCGCCCAGCAGCGCCGCCACCGGCTGATGCTGGTCTGGATGCTGTTCTGCTCCTTCTGGATCAGCGCGATGCTGATCTACACGGCCTATACGCGCCCGGCGCCCAGCTTCTATCTGGTCGGACCGCTGACAGTGGGGGTGCCGTTTGCCGCCCTGGTGATCGGCTTCATCGTCGAGCGCTTGCGAAAGCGCGCCTGAGACGCCACCTTGCTGTTATAAAGTTTCGTCCCTTTTAGGACCGCATCATGCTCCAGACTCCCGTTACCGTCCTCACCGGCTTCCTTGGCGCGGGCAAGACCACGCTGCTGAACCGCATCCTGACCGAGCAACACGGCAAGAAATACGCCGTCGTCATCAATGAATTCGCCGAACTTGGCATCGACGAGCAGATCGTCATCGAGAGCGACGAAGAAGTCTTCGAGATGAACAACGGCTGCATCTGCTGCACCGTGCGCGGCGATCTGATCCGCATCATCGGCGGCCTGCTGGAACGCGGCACCAAGCTGGACGGCATCATCGTCGAAACCACCGGCCTTGCCGAACCGGCGCCGGTCGCCCAGACCTTCTTCGTCGATGAAGACGTGAAGGACCGCGCTAAGCTGGACGCCATCGTCACCCTGGTCGATGCCAAGCATATTCTCCAGCACCTGGACGAAGGCGACGAGGCTGTGCAGCAGATCGCCTTTGCCGATGTGCTGATCCTCAACAAGACCGATCTGGTCTCGCCCGAGGAACTGGCCCAGGTGGAGCGCCGCATCCGCGCGATCAACCGCTATGCCCCGCTGCACAAGACCCAGAACAGCGAGATCGCGCTGGACCAGATCCTGGGCCGCAATGCGTTCGATCTGCAGCGCGCCTTGGAGCTCGACCCCTTCTTCCTGAAGAACGAGCACGATCATCATCATCACGACCATGACCACGGGCATGACCACGACCACGCCCATTGCGACCATGACCATGTGCATGACGAACATTGCGGCCATGACCATCATCACCATGATCACGATCACGGCCACACCACCAAGGTGAAGTCGGTCGCCCTGCGCACCGACCGCCCGGTCGATCCCGACAAGTTCGAACCCTGGATCGGGACCCTGCTGAAGCTCAAGGGCCAGGATATCTACCGCTCCAAGGGCATCCTGAATGTCGACGGCTCCAACCGCCGCTTCGTCTTCCAGGGCGTGCACATGCAGATGCGTACCGAATGGGGCAACCCCTGGCGCGGCCGCGACACCCGCGAAAGCCGGATCGTCTTCATCGGCAAGGATCTCGACGAAGCCGCGCTGCGCGAAGGCTTCATGGCCTGCGTGAAGTAAGATGAGCTCGAGCGCCGCCATCGTCGATTTCTGGTTCGACGGCGACCCCGAGGTGCAGCGCGCCAAGTGGTTCACCAATGATCCGGAGTTCGATCTGTCCATCGCGCGGCGTTTCGAGACCGATATCGGCCTTGCCGTGACGGGCGGTCTTGCCGCCTGGGAAGACAGCCCGAACGGCACCCTGGCCCTGATCCTGCTGCTGGACCAGTTCCCCCGCAACGCCTATCGCGGCACGCCACGCGCCTTCATGGGCGACAGCAAGACCGTGCGCCTGTCCGATCTGGCCCTGGTGCGTGGCTATGATCGCCGCATGACCCTCTGGCAGAAGCTGTTTCTCTATCTGCCTTACGAGCATTCGGAGATCCTGGCGGAGCAGGAAAAGTCGGTCGCCCTCTTCAAGGCGCTCGGCAATCCCGAACTGCTGGATTACGCCGTCCGCCATTACGAGATTATCGCGCGCTTCGGCCGCTTCCCCCATCGCAATGCCATCCTGGAGCGTGAGAGCACGCCCGAGGAGCTGGCGTTCCTAGAACAACCTGGATCGTCCTTCTAATGCCTGCTTCCCGCATCACCTGGAAATTCGACGCCCGCGTGACCCAGGTCGCCGCCGATTGGGGCTGCGATACCGCTGCTTTTGCCCTGGCCAACGGCAGCCTGCGCCTCGTCGAATTGGCCCGGCAGGAGCAGAATGTCTCCATCGGCGTGCCGATGCACCCCAGCGCGATCCTGTCGCTGGCAGCCCACCCGCACGGCGGCTTCGTGACCGGTGGTGAAGACGGCACCATCCGCCGCCTGCTGCCCGACGGCACCGTTCTGGAATGGGCCAAGCACCCGAACCGCTGGATCGAAACCCTGATCGTGGCCGAGGATGGCCGCACCTTCTATGTGATCGGCAAGACCATCCAGGTGCTGGCAGCCGATGGCGGCAAGCTGTCCGAGCTTGGCCCCCTGCCCTCCACCGTCAGCGGGCTTGATCTCAAAGGCACCGTGCTGGCCGCGAGCCACTACAACGGCATCACCATCTGGGCGCTGGACGATACCTCGATCGCGCCGCGGGTTCTGGTTTGGAAAGGCTCGCACCTCTGCGTCGTGCTGTCCCCCAATCTGCAATATGCCGCCACCGGCATGCAGGATGGCGAGGTTCATGGCTGGCGTCTGGCCGATGGGCGCGAGATGCGCATGTCGGGCTATCCGACCAAGGTCCGCAGCATCAACTACACCGCCGACAGTAACTGGCTGGCCACCGCCAGCTCCGAAACCGTCGTCATCTGGCCATTCGACGGCAAGGGCCCGGAAGGTCGCGAGCCGCTGGAGATGCTGGACGGCAAGGGCGCGCTCGTTACCAAGGTCGCCTGCCATCCGGTCAGCAACATGGTTGCCTGCGGCTTCGAGAGCGGCGTGCTGGGCATGGTCGATGTCAAGAGCAAGTCGGGCGGCCTGTTCCCGCTGTCCAAGCGCGGGCCGATCACCGCCCTGTCCTGGTCGCGTGACGGGCATCATCTGCTGTCGGGGTCCGACGAGGGCCGCGCTGCGATCTTCTCCGCCGATCCGAACGAGGCCAGCGCCTGATGTCCGGTGCCGGTCCCCTGATTCCCGTCACCGTACTGACCGGTTTCCTCGGGTCCGGCAAGACGACGCTGCTCAACCGCCTGCTGCGTGACCCGGCGATGAAGGACACGCTGGTCCTGATCAACGAGTTCGGCGAAGTGGGCATCGACCATCATCTGGTCGAGAAGGTCGACGGCGATGTGGTCATCATGGCGGCCGGCTGCCTCTGCTGCACCATCCAGTCCGACCTGTCGAACCAGCTGCGCCAATTCGCCATCGACCGGGTGCGCGGCAAAGTCTCGGAATTCAAGCGCGTGGTCATCGAAACCACGGGCCTTGCCGATCCGGCGCCTGTTGTCCATACGCTGATGCAGGATCCGATGGTCGCCGCCCATTACCGCCTGGACGGGATCGTCACCACGGTCGATGCCGTCGTCGGCAGTGCCACCATGGATGCCCAGGAAGAGGCGGTAAAGCAGGCGGCCATCGCCGACCGCATCATCCTGACCAAGCAGGATCTCGCCCGCCCCGAAGCCGTCACGGCCATCCAGGCGCGGCTGCATGACCTTAATCCCGCCGCCCCGATCCTCGGCACCGAGGCGCCGGTTGCCGACCTGATCGAAGCGGGCCTGTTCGACCCGGCCACCAAGTCCCTGAACGTGCGACGCTGGCTCCAGGCCGAAGCGGTGGATCACCACCACCATCATCATCACGATCATGACCACGGTCACGATCATCATCACCATGATCACGGCCATGGGCATTCCCATCAGGACGCCCATAACGTCAACCGCCACGACGCCCGCATCCATGCGATCTGCCTGACACGGGACGAGCCGCTGGACTGGGAAGCCTTCGCCCTCTGGGCCCAGAGCCTGGCCACCTATCGCGGCGAGGATCTGTTGCGCATGAAGGCGATGCTGAACGTGAAGGGCAAGGACAAGCCCGTCGTCGTTCACGGCGTGCAGCATCTTTTCCATGCCCCGGTCGAACTGCCGGAATGGCCCGATGCCGACCATCGCTCGCGCATCGTGCTGATCGTCCGCGACATCACCCAGGCCGCCCTGGAAGACGGGTTGGACAAGATCATCGCCGCTGCCTGACCACCCGGTCAGACTCCGCACACCGGGGTTGACGCTCTATCGCTTGGTATCCGCGCGTCCCGGGGGTATAGAGGCGCCAAAATCGCCCTTTAGCCTTTCGGAAGGTTTCCCATGACCGATCTGGTTCGCCCCCGCCGCGCCCTCCTGTCCGTCTCGGACAAGACCGGTATCGTCGATCTCGCCCGCGCCTTGGTGGCAGCAGGGGCCGAGCTGCTGTCGACCGGCGGCACCTTTAAGGCGATCAAGGACGCAGGTCTGGCCGTGACCGAAGTGGCCGATTACACCGGCTTCCCTGAAATGATGGACGGCCGGGTCAAGACCCTGCACCCCAAGATCCATGGCGGCCTGCTGGGGCGCCGCGATCTGCCGGGTCATGTGGCCGCGATGAAGGAACATGACATCGGCGAGATCGATGTGGTGGTCGTGAACCTCTATCCCTTCGAAGCCACCGTGGCGCGCGGCGCCGACTTCGAAACCTGCATCGAGAATATCGATATCGGCGGCCCGTCGATGATCCGCTCGGGCGCGAAGAACCACGACTTCGTCGCCGTCATGACCGATCCCGCCGACTATGCCGCCTTCACCGCCGAGCTGACGGAAAAGGGCGGCAGCACCCTGACCACCCGTCGCAAGCTGGCCGCCGCTGCCTATAGCCGCACCGCAAGCTATGATGCCGCCATCTCGGCCTGGTTCAACAGCCAGATCGACGAGACCGCCCCCACCAGCATGGCCGTCGGCGGCGCGATCCTGCAGTCGCTGCGCTATGGCGAAAACCCGCACCAGCAGGCCGCCTTCTATCGCACAGCCGAGAACCGGCCCGGCGTCGCTTCGGCCAAGCAGCTGCAGGGCAAGGAACTCAGCTACAACAACATCAACGACACCGATGCCGCTTTCGAGCTGGTGGCCGAGCTGCCGGAACCCGCCGTCTCGATCATCAAACACGCCAACCCCTGCGGCGTCGCCATGGCCGCCGACCTGCCGACCGCCTATCGCAAGGCCCTGGCCTGCGATCCGGTCAGCGCCTTCGGCGGCATCATCGCCGTCAACCGTCCGCTGGATGCCGAAACCGCCGGTCTGGTGGCCGAACTCTTCGCCGAAGTCGTCATCGCCCCCAGCGTGACGGACGAAGCCCTGACCGTCTTGTCGGCCAAGAAAAACCTGCGTGTGCTGGTGACCGGCGGCCTGCCGGATCCCCATCAGACCGGCACCCTGGTACGCTCGGTCGCTGGTGGCCTGCTGGTCCAGGATCGCGACACCGCCCGCGCCAGTGCCGACAAGCTCGAAACCGTCACCAAGCGTGCGCCCACAGCCGATGAGCAGCGCGACCTGCTGCTGGCTTTCACGCTGGTCAAGCATGTGAAGTCGAACGCCATCGTCCTGGTGAAGGATGGCGCGTCGGTCGGTATCGGTGGCGGTCAGACCAGCCGGGTCGACGCCGCCCGCCAGGCCGTGCAGCGCGCCGCCGAAATGGCCGAGGCTGCTGGCGAGGCCCAGAGCCGCGCCATCGGCGCCGTTGTCGCCTCCGACGCTTTCTTCCCCTTCCCCGATGGGTTGGAAGTCTGCCTGAAGGCCGGTGTCACCGCCGCCATCCAGCCCGGCGGCTCCAAGCGCGATGCCGACGTGGTTGCAACGGCCGACGCCGCCGGCGCCGCGATGGTCTTCACCGGCCTGCGCCACTTCAAGCATTGAGAGTGCTAATAGGCGCGGCCCAACCTTGGTCGCGCCTCAAGATTTATCGCGTTATGTGATACTGATATCGACGGCAACACGATTTCTGATATACGAGGATATATCGTCTATTCGCTCGAGTATCTACCGTGGCCCAAATTGTCGTCCGTAAAGGCTCTATCCATAATGACCTCATTCGCGGGACAAAAGCGAAAGAGCTTATCGTTGGAAATAACGGAAACGACACGCTCTCTGGCGGCGATGGTAACGACACGCTGTCCGGCGGCGACGGGAACGACCGCCTTTATGGTGGTAACCACAACGATCTTTTGCGTGGCGGCAATGGGAACGACGGGCTAACCGGTGGTGACGGCAATGACACGCTGTCCGGTGGTGATGGCGTGGATATCATCCATGGGGGCAACGGTAACGATACGATCGATGGCGGCCGTCATTCCGACATCCTGAACGGCTTTGCTGACAATGATCTTATTTATGCCGGTGACGGGGAAGACACCCTTTTCGGTGGTGCCGGTGACGACGTTCTAAATGGTGATGCCGGTCACGACCTGATCACTGGCGAAGCAGGTATGGACATCATCCAGGGCGGTGCCGGTTTCGATACGCTCTTTGGTGGGATTGGCAACGATACGCTAGTGGGTGGCGGCGACAATGATGCGCTGATCGGGGACGCTGGCGATGATCGGCTCTACGGCGGGCTCGGTCACGATTCTCTCTACGGTTATTTGGGGAACGATCTTCTCAGCGGCGATAGCGGAAATGATCTGCTGTACGGGAATGAAGGCAACGACACCCTGAGAGGCGGGATCGGCAACGATGCTCTTTATGGCCTTGCCGGAGACGACGTCCTAAGCGGCGATGTGGGCAACGACGTTCTATCTGGCGGCGTTGGAAACGATGTGCTGCTTGGTGGGGATGGCCACGATCTGTTGGTTGGCAGTACAGGCATCAACACCTTGAATGGCGGGTCAGGCAACGACACGCTTTATGGCGGTTCTGATCGCGACACGCTTAACGGCGGCGATGGGAATGATGCGATTACCGATCTCGGTGGCAACAGCAAGCTCTTCGGGGACGCTGGCAATGACTCCCTGGACGCCAGTTCCGGCGATAACTTGCTTGTTGGCGGGGCCGGCGACGATCAGCTGCACAGCGGATCGGGCAACGACACCTTAGACGGCGGCGATGGTCGGGACTATGCCGTGGGGGGAAATGGCAACGATCAGTTCCTCATGGGGAACGACAATGACTACGCCAACAGCGGGGCCGGAAACGATACGATCGATGGCGGCGCTGGCGATGATTACCTAGACGCCGAAACCGGTAACGATCTGGTATCCGGTGGCGCTGGGAATGATTTCATGCTGGGGCGTGGGGGCAATGACACCCTGATTGGCGACTCGGGGAATGACGACCTTCACGGGCATGAAGGATCGGATATCCTGAGTGGTGGCTCAGGAAATGATCGGGCCGTCGGTGGTGAGGGCGACGACCAGCTGTTTGGAAATGACGGCGATGATTTTCTTGTTGGCGAGGGGGGGAACGACACCCTGAGCGGCGGCACGGGGAATGACACCCTGAGCGATGCAAACGGTCTGAATGTCATCGATGGTGGCGAGGGCAACGACTACGTTTATGGCGGTTTGGAAACCGACACCATTAATGGTGGAAGCGGCAGCGACACCATTAATGCAAACGCTGCCGACGACACCGTGTCGGCTGGAGATGGCGATGATGTGGTGTATGGCGGCAGCGGGAACGATCTGCTGAACGCCGAAGACGGCAATGACACCGTTGCGGGCGAAGACGGAATGGACGTTGTCATCGGTGGTGCCGGGGACGATAAGCTGGCCGGAAATGGCGGAAGCGACCTCGTACAGGGTGGTGCTGGCAACGATCTGCTATACGCAACGGATTTCGAGATTTATTTCTACGGCACACCGGGTGCCGAGGGCGAGGACACCCTGGAGGGTGGAGACGGCGACGATATGCTGTTCGGCAGCAAAGGCGGCGACCATCTTCACGGCGGCACCGGTGGCGATCTGCTGATTTTTGAAGCAGGTGACAATCAGCTATGGGGCGGCGATGGCCGCGATCGCTTCATCTATAAGGCTCTTCAGGTCGACGGTGCCTATAGTGTGATCGAAGATTTCCAGGTGGATGAAGACATCCTTGATCTTCGGGCGATCGACTCCAACACGGCAGTTGCAGGAAAACAATCCTTCACGTTTATCAATGATGAGGCTTTTCATAGCATTGCTGGTGAAATGCGCTTCGAGAACGGGATTCTCAGCGGAGACATCAACGGCGATGGTATTGCAGATTTCTTTATCGAACTGAAGGGCGTTGAGACTTTTTCTCAGTCATCCCTCATTCTGACAAATGCGGATGACACCGAGACAACGGCCGGGCATCACTTTTCCAAAGTTGGTACAGACAATACCGACTTCATCGTCGGCACCCCCTATGGAGACGCGATCTCGGGACTGGACGGCAATGATACCCTGATTGGGTATGCTGGCGAAGACCTCCTCGTGGGAGGAAACGGCAATGATTCACTGCAAGGTTTCGAAGGTAGCGACAGTCTTTTCGGCGGCGCTGGAAATGATACGCTATCTGACGAGCATTCCACCGCGACGTCGGGTCTGATGGATGGCGGGGATGGCAACGATTCCTTGGAAGGCGGAGACTCGACCTCCACGCTGCTCGGCGGCGACGGCAATGACATCATCTGGGCTGGGAAGGCTGGGGTTTTGATCTTCGGCGGCGATGGCGACGATACAATTGTCGCTGGTTTTGCTTCCCAGACACTTAGCGGTGGCAACGGCAACGATCTTCTGAATGGAAACTACCTACCGGACCTCCTTCTTGGTGGTGAGGGCAACGACAGACTTCAAAGCAGCGGAGGCGCTGATACAATTTCGGGTGGTAGTGGCAACGATACATTATCAGCTTTTATGATCCACTCCTCGAGTTTGCATGACAAAGACATGCTCTATGGAGGAGATGGAGAGGATCGGCTGCAATTTGCTTTTGACGGCACGGAACTATGGGGCGGCAATGGAAATGACGTTTTTGTCTATCTCCATATGTCGGGCTCAGTTCTTCCGGATGTTTCGGTCATTCATGATTTCGACGCGGGTGCGGAAAAAATCGACCTTTCATCGCTTGATGCCAACAGCAAACTGTCCGGCAATCAAGCCTTCAACTTCATTGGAGATGAGTCGTTTTCTGGCACTGCTGGGCAACTTAGATTTGCCAACGGCAGCCTAGAAGGCGATACGAATGGTGACGGTTATGCTGAGTTTTCAATTGAGCTCGATGGCGTCGCCAATCTTACTGGCTCGTCGATTATCGCTTAATACGCAATCCAGCATCACTGAGCTTTCTTCATTTTATTAACAAAACGTAAAAATCACCCTGGACTCCCGTTAGATTTCTCAGTAACCTTTTCTTAAGGAAATGAGATGTGCGGAGTCCTCCCGTGGTGAAACTCGTTTATTCGCGCTCAACGCTGACGGCTCCGGCCTGGTCAGACTTCACGGCTGAATTAGCACCTGCAGCTAATTGTGCCAAAGAACAGCGCCCCCACCACGACGAAGACATTCTTGCTGGCTGGGAAGGCCTGGATTGGCCTGCAGCTCGCGCCCCGAAAAAGACCTGGGCCGCTTAAGCTTTCGACACTCTCGACAGCGCATCAAAGACACGACACATTCGCGGCTCTCAATAAGGCTCGTCTTGAACTCTGAGCCCTGAAGGATTGCCGTCCATGTTCCGTGCGCCCCATCTCCGCCTCAGCCTGATTGCCGCTTCAGCGGTCCTTGCCTTAAGCATTCTGCCTGCCTCGGCCCAGGCCCCGACCTCGGCCACCGCCGATCTGAACGTCAAAGGCGTTGAGGATGTGATCGCGGCGCTGCAAGCCCGCAAAGGCGACCGTAATTCGGCCCAGGCAGCCCTTTTCCTGACCCTGATGAAGCAGATTGGCCGTCCCGGGCCGGTCGCAAATGGCCGCACCAGCCTTGACTATAAGGTCACGACCACACCGGACGGCGGCGTTCTGGTCAATGGGATCGATATCATTCCGATCATCAATACCGCTTCGAAGCTGGGAGCCAGCCGTTGAGGCTTGCGGCCTTTGCTTTCATGACGGCCTGCGTAGCGCTCCCTGGGCATGCCCAGGATCTGCCCATGCCCTCGCTCAAAGATCTGCAAGGCATCATCCAGGGTCAGCAGGGCGGCGCGCAGAAGCCCGCCGCACCCACCACCCTCGGCGCGCAACCGACCGACCTCGGCTGCCCGCTGGAGGTCGAGGTGAGCGAGGAGTTTCGCGGCGCCGTCCCCAGCGGCTGGCAAAGCTGGTCCAGCGAGGCCAACCTGCCGCCCGCCGAACGGAAACGCAAACTGGCGAGCATCAGTTTCTACGACGGCACGCCCGCCGGTCAGAACAACCGCGCGCCGGTCCGCGAACGCAAGACCCTGGAAGGCAAGCGCGTCGACTGGTCTTTTGGCCCAGGCACCACCTGGCTTGCCTGCCGCTATGAAGACAGCCGCTGGACGCTGATCAAACCGCTGGCGCGGGGCGTGCGCCGCTGCGAGGCGACCTATACCCCCGAAGGCCGCCCCACCCAGCTCAACTGCCGCTAGACGATTGCCGGTTTCCGGCGCCCGGCATAGATGAACAGCCCGATCACCACCGCGACCCCTGCCAGAACCGCCACGGTCAGCAAGGGGCGATAGGCGAACCAGGCGACGGCAATGGTACCGCCGCCCAGCAGCAATGCGGCGCTGAAGGCCAGCAGCCCCTGCCCCAGCCGGACGATGCTGCCGATGAAAGGGATGACGTCGGCGAAAACCGCCAACGGGCCGCCCACCAGCATAAAGCCGACAAACAGCAGCACCAGCCCCACGCCGCGAAGGATCCAGGTGAGGATCGTATTCTCCGTACGGGCCGCCGCGAACATATCGTCCGCCGTCTTGATGCCCTCGGCGGTCATTAGCAGGCCGTCGCCCGCAGCCGTCTGATATTCAGCAAAACTATTGCCCACCTGCTTGGCAATGACACTGAGTTCGCCCGGCGCCACCACAACCCAGGTAATGCGATAGTCGCCAATCACCGGCTCATCGGGCGAATTGCCGAGATAGATGCCATCCTGAGTCAAACTGATCGGCTTGGAGCCGCGATAGGCCGAGCGCATGGCGCCAAGCCGATTCTCCGGCACGCTCAGCGGCTCCCAGTTCCCCAACTGATCCAACACATCCCGCGACAGAGCGAAGCCGCCCAGCCGGGCCTGCTTGGCCACGAAGTCCTGCCCGCTGATATCCATCCGGGGATTCCGGTGGCCGTTCGGTTCCTTGAAGTCGGCGCTATTGATCGACTCGTTCGACCAGGCCTTTTCATAGCTATAGGTCGTCACGGTTTCCTCGCCGCCGCCCAGCTTGGTGCGGGTAGAGGATTCGGTGCTTTCCTTCCATTGGTACATCTCGACCCGGCGGTAGAGGCGCAAGGCCTTTGCCGTCACGGCAAAGCCGGTATCCGCGACGGTGTCCGAGACATCGGTATTTCCCGCCAGATGGATCAGCCGACCTTCATTGGCCCGGTCGACGCGCCCCGCATCGACCGAAACGACGGCGCCCGCACCTTCGTCCAGCGATTTGGCCGTCGTGACAGCCCGCCCCTCGTTCCAGAACAGCCCAAAAGGACAGGCGATGATCAGCACGATGCCGATGAGCATGCCGATCAGGGATTGCTTCAGCCGCCCTCCCCAGGAAACCGACGTTGTTTCTGTAAAGCGATCCACGGGGCCCCACCCTGATGATACTTACCTTGGAGGGGATGATAGCTCAGCTGAAGTTTTGCCGTCGATGTGTCTGCGTCTTAACTTATCGACAGATGAAAGCGGCGGGGACCATTGCACGACAAGAATAGCTCGCCTCTTGACCTGTCTGGCGGCGGCGCTTACTTCCGCAGCCTAAGCTATTCATAACAGCCGGGGTTTTCTCGCATGAGCACCGAAACACTATCCTTCCAAGCCGAAGTGAGCCGCCTGCTCGATATCGTCGCGCACGCCCTCTATTCCGAGAAGGAGGTGTTCCTGCGCGAGCTGATCTCCAACGCCGCCGACGCCTGCGACAAACACCGCTACCTGTCGCTGACGGAACCGGAAACCGCCGGTCCCGCCGCGACTTACGCCGTCACCTTGAGTGTCGATGAAGAGGCCAAGACGCTGACCATCAGCGACAATGGCATCGGCATGAGCCGTCAGGAGCTGATCGACAACCTCGGCACCATCGCCAATTCCGGCACCGGCAAGTTCGTGGCCAACCTGACCGGCGATGCGAAGAAAGATCTATCGCTGATCGGTCAGTTCGGCGTCGGCTTCTATTCCTCCTTCATGGTCGCGGACAAGGTCACGGTCCTGTCGCGCCGGGCAGGCGAAGCCACCGCCCATGCCTGGGAAAGCGACGGGCGCGGCAGCTTCCAGATCTCCGAAGCCAGCCGCGACATCCATGGCACCGACATCACCCTGCACCTGAAGGCAGAGGCGACCGAATTCCTGCATGAATACCGCCTGGAAAACGTCGTCCGCCGCTATGCCGATCATGTGGCGCTGCCGGTGAAGCTGGGCGACAAGACCCTGAATGACGCCAGCGCGCTTTGGGCGAAATCCAAGAGCGAGGTGAGTGAGGAGCAGCTGCAGGGTTTCTACACCCACCTCTCCCATGACACCGAAGCGCCTTTCGCGACCATTCAGATCCGCGCCGAAGGCACGCTGGAATATTCCGCCCTGCTGTTCGCGCCCAAGACCCGGCCGTTCGACCTGTTCGATCCCGATCGCAAACATGGCGTGAAGCTCTATGTCCGCCGCGTCTTCATCACGGACGAGGCCAAGGAACTGCTGCCCGGCTATCTGCGTTTCGTGAAGGGCGTGGTCGATAGCGCCGACCTGCCGCTCAACGTCAGCCGCGAGCTGCTGCAGGCCAGCCCGCTGATGGGCAAGATCCGCTCCGGCCTTGTCAAAAAGATCCTGGGCGAGATTGGGAAGAAAGCCGACAGCGAGGATTACACCGCCTTCTGGGAAGCTTTCGGCCCGGTCCTGAAGGAAGGGCTGTACGAGGATTTCGAGAATCGCGAGACCCTGCTGAAGCTCGCCCGCTTCCGCACCACCAACGGCGATGGCTGGACCAGCCTTGCCGACTACGTTACCCGCATGAAGGAAGGTCAGGAGGCGATCTATGTTGCCTCCGGCGACGATCTGGCCGCCCTGCGTTCCAGCCCGCAGCTCGAAGGCTTCAAGGCCAAGGGCGTCGAGGTGCTGTTGCTGACCGATCCCATCGATGAATTCTGGCTGCCGTCGGTTCCCGCGTTCGAAAACAAGCAGTTCAAGTCGGTGACGCGCGGCGCGGCCTCCGACCTCGACAAGATCTCCGGCGGCGAGGAGAAGCCGGTCGAGGACACCGGCAACCTCTCCGACGTCATCGCGGCGATCAAGCTGGCGCTTGGCACCAAGGTCAAGGATGTCCGACCCTCCAAGCGTCTGACCGACAGCGCCTGCTGTCTTGTCGCCGACGAAGGCGACATGGATCTGCGGTTCGAACGGCTGATGCGCCAGCATAAGCGGGTGGAGGAAGCGGCCCCGCGCGTGCTGGAACTCAATCCGGGTCACGAGGCGATCAAGGGGCTGGCCGACAAACAGAAGAACGGCGCCGACATCACCGACGCCGCCTGGCTGCTGCTGGATCAGGCCCGCATCCTCGACGGCGAACCGCCGCTGGATGCCGCCGCCTTCGCCCGGCGGTTGAGTGCGCTGTTGGGTTAAAGGCCACCTGTGTCATCCCGGCCTCGAGCCGGGATCCGGCCGCCCTTATAGCCGACCTCAGGCGGCGGAGTGCGGCAACTCCCTTCGGCCGGATCCCGGATCAAGTCCGGGATGACAAATCAACCAACCCTTCCAGCTCCGCCGCAAACCTCTCCGCCGCCACCGCTGGAGTCCAGGGCTCCCAGGGTCGCATGCCGAAGCGTTCCTGCAAGGGATCCTCCTCCAGCAACGGCAGCTTGATCTGCAGGGCCTCGCGGCATTCCTGCTCGCTCCAGCCCGCGACGAACACCGCCTCGGCCGCTGCTGCCAGCCGGTCGGCTTTCTTGATCGGCTTCTTCCAGGCGTCGGGCAGCACGGACGGCAGCCCGAAGCGGGTATGCACCACCCCTTGCAACGCCTTATCCAGCGCCGCATAGCCCGGCCCCAGGAACGGCTTCAGAGGCGAGATCGGGTCGAAACAGACGCCCAGGCACTCCGATGCATCATGCAGCAGGAAGGCAAGCGCCAGCTTCGGCGTCATCTTGTCCCCCAGCTGCTGGCGTCCGATAGCCAGCACGCTCATGGCATGCTGGGCAACCGACAACGGCCAGGGCCAGATCGAATGGCCACCCCAGCGAAAGGTGCGCGCCGACCCCAGGGCCAGATCCGAAGGCTCGAAATCCAGCGGCGTTGGGTCGAGCAGATTAAGCCGCCGTCCGGACGGCAGGCGCACCCAGGCTCGGGGAGGTTTCTTGTCGATTGCAGGCATGGATCAGTTTAGCCTCGCCTATCGCTCCAGGCTCAAGAGGTTTTGCCGATGTCCGATATCCTGGCTCTCCGCCCCTTCATTCCGGCCAAGGACTTCGAGCTTTCCAAGCGCTTCTATCAGGCATTGGGCTTCATCATCACCCATCAGGATGGCCCGGTCGCAGGCCTCAAGATGGGCGGTCAGAGTTTCATCCTGCAGAATTTTTATGTCCAGGAAGCCGCCGAAAACCTGATGATCCAGATCCTGGTCCGGGATGCGGATGCCTGGTGGAGCCGGATCGACGGCGACAAGCTGGTCGCGGACTTCGGCGTCAAACCACCGCGGGCGCCCGCCATGCAGGAATGGGGCATGAAGGTCGGCTTTATCTTCGACCCCTCCGGCGTGCTGTGGCACGTCGTCGAAACGCAGTTCTAGGAGAATTTCACCAACACCGCGCCCGCGATGATCGCCGCGATGGCGATATAGCGCTGGTGCGGCACTTTCTCTTTCAGGAACAACACCCCCAGCAGCGTCGCAAAGACGATGGAGGTTTCCCGCAGGGCCGCCACCAGGGCGATCGGCGCCTTGGTCATGGCCCAGAGGGCGGGCATGTAGGAAACGACGGAGATCATACCCGCCGGGATCATGATTTTGCCGCGCACCCTGGCATGGCGCACCAGCGCCCCGCCGCGCCAGATCAGACCGACGGCGGTAATGAAGACCCCCTGCACGACCACAAGCCAAGCAGCATAACTAAAGGCACTGGTGGCGCTTCGGGCACCCAAACCATCGACCAAAGTATAGGCGGCCACGGTAAGCGCCGTCGCCCCGCCCATCAGCAGCACCCGCGCATTGCCCCTACCGAACAGGGCCAGCGCCAGAATTCCGCAGCCGATGCAGAAAATCCCGGCCCAGCCCAATGGTCCCGGCAGGTCGGTTGCCAGGAAAGCCGCCAAGAGCGCCGACAGCAGCACCCCACCGCCCCGCATGATCGGATAACCCACGGTCACGTCCCCGGCCTGATAGGTCATGGCGATCAGGGGGAAGTAAAGCGAATGGATGATGGTCGATACTGCGATCAGCGGCCAGGACTGGGCCGGTGGGAAATCGACAAACGGCAGAAAAAGACATCCAACGATCACATTCCCGGCTGCCACCAGGATCACATCCATCACCCGGTCGCCACCGCCACCGCCGCCTGATTTCACCGCCACGTTCCAGCTGGCATGCAGAAGCGCGCCGACGAGGACGATCAACAGGACATCGATGGGCATGGGGAGATCTACTCGTCACAGAAATGAAATATCACCCTAGCGGCCCGTTCCCACCCCCTCAAGAGCCTATCGGCGCTTGACGTGCGCGGGCGCGTCGGCTAGGCGAAAGCTGTTGTTTTTCACCCCCATGCTCTTAGGAGATCAGCCGTGGCGCAGTTGCAGCCGGTGCGCGGAACCCATGACCTTCTGCCCGAGGACGAGCGTCGACACCGCGCGGTGATCGATACCGCCCGGCAGACGGCGGGTCGCTACGGCTTCGAGCGTGTCGAAACGCCGATCTTCGAATTCACCGAAGTCTTCACCCGCACCGTGGGCGAGACCAGCGATATCGTGACCAAGGAGATGTATGTCTTCGAGGATCGCGGCGGTGAGAGCATCGCCCTGCGCCCCGAAGGCACGGCCGGTGTCGCGCGCGCCGTCATCTCCAACGGCCTCGCCCAGAACCTGCCGTTGAAGATGTTCTACAACGGCCCGATGTTCCGCTACGAGCGGCCGCAGAAGGGACGCCAGCGCCAGTTCCACCAGATCGGCATGGAGCTGATCGGCCCGACCACGCCGCTCGCTGATGTCGAGGTAATTTCCTGCGGCGCCGATATCCTGGATAATCTCGGCATCCTGTCCCGTGTGCAGCTTGAGCTGAACACCCTGGGCGATATCGCAAGCCGCAACGCCTATCGCGCGGCTTTGGTCGAGTATTTCAGCGCCTTCCGCGACAAGCTGTCGGAAGACAGCAAGCTGCGCCTGGAAAAGAACCCGCTGCGCATCCTGGACAGCAAGGACGAAGGCGACCGGGTCTTCGTCAAGGACGCTCCGACCTTCGAGCAGTACCTGAGCAATGAGGCCAAGGATTTCTTTGGCGGCGTGACCAGGGGCCTCGATACCATCGGCATCCCCTATACGCTGGCCCCGCGCCTCGTCCGTGGTCTCGACTATTACACCCACACCTGTTTCGAGTTCGTAACGACTGAGCTTGGCGCCCAGGGGACAGTCATGGCGGGCGGTCGTTATGACGGGCTGATCCGCGACATGGGCGGCCCCGATATCGCCGGTGTGGGCTGGGCAGCGGGCATCGAGCGCCTGTCGATGATGCTGGGGTTCGAGCCGGAAGTGGCCCGTCCCCTGGTGCTGGTACCGCTGGGCGAAGCTGCCGAAACCGAAGCTTTGAAACTGGCCCATCAGCTGCGCAAGGCAGGCCATACGGTCGATGTCGGCTTCTCCGGAAACCTGAAGAAGCGTCTGATGCGTGCCAATAAGCTCAAGGCCACCAAGGCCATCATCCTGGGTGAGGATGAGTTGGCCAAGGGTGTGGCGGCAGTCCGTGATCTCGACAGCGGCGAACAGGCCGAAGTCGCGTTGACCGATCTGCTGCGGCATCTGGGCTAAGCCGGACAGCGCCGGATGCGCCCCTTTGCCCTTGGGGTCGATTTCCGGCGCGCCAGCCAGCCGATGCGCGATCTGCTGGCCGATCTGCCCCATCCCGCCCTGCCGCCCGGCTGCGGGGAGGCGCTGTGGCTGATCGCCCCCGACCGGGTGGAGCTGCATGGCACCGCCAATGATCCGCTGGGGCCGCTGATGGTCTGGCAGGAGTTGGGCGCGCCCGAGCCCTATATCCATTGGGACCGCGCCGCCCTGCGCCATCTGGCGCGGGTGACGGCAGGCCTGGAATCGCCGCTGACCGGCGATCCCAGCATGCCCGACCATGTGAAAGCCGCCGCCCGTACGGCTTCCGCCCACGGTGCTTTCGGCAGCGACCTTGGCCAGCGGGTCATGATGGCGCTGGGGATCGCCCATCAGGCAAGAACGGTTGGTGGGCTGGCGGATTATCCCAAGCGCATCGGCATCCAAGCCGTCACCGCTGCCCAGCGTCTGCATGGGGGTCTGAAACAGGCGAGCCTGTTGGTGATCGGCGAAGCCGCAGAGACACTCGCCAAACCTTTTGTCGAAGCGGGCGTCGGCAGCATCTTCACCCTGGCGCGGGATGGGGAGTTTGCCCTGCGCCTGGGCGGTCAGGCCGTCCCGCCCGAACCGCTGGCCGATAGTCTGGCCCGCGGCGATATCGTGGTCACAGGCCTAAGCCTGGGCCGTCCGGTGATCGAGGCCGAGGATCTGCGCACCGCTCTGAAGGTCCGCCGCCGCCGCCCGATCCTGCTGATCGATGGCGGATTGCCTGCCGACGTGGCACCGGATGCCGCCGAGTTTGACGATATCTTCACCTACACGCTGGCCGATCTTGCCGATATGGCCTATCAAGACGGCGCATCGGTCTTGACGCAGGCAGCCAGCCTGATCGACAAGCTGGTTGCATCGGCGGAAGGCGAGTCTGCGGTGCTGGGCGCACTGGACGCGCTGATCGATGCACAGCGGGTGGCGGCCCTGACCCGGCACCCGCGCGATGCCGACAAGGCCACGCGTGACTTTGCCGACCGGCTGCTGAACCGCCTCCGGGCGTCCCTGGGTCCAAAAGCGGATCCGGCGCTTGGGCAAGCCGCGCAGCAGTTGTTTGGTTTGATGGATGATTTTGACAAGGATTCGGAACGGTGAGCTTTAGCGATACATTGGCCCGGTTGAAGGCCCGCCACCTCGAATTGAACGATATTCTGGCGGGCGAGCTGCCGACGTCGGACTTCGTCAAATTCTCCAAGGAATATTCGGACCTGACGCCACTGGTCGCCAAGATCAACGATCTCGATCAGGCCAAGGACGAGCTTGTCTCGCTGGCTGCCCTGATGCAGGACAACAGCGATCCCGAAATGCGGGATATGGCCGAAGCCGAATTTCACGAGCTGAAAGCCAAATTGCCGGAACTTGAGCGCGCCCTGCAGATCGAGCTGCTGCCCAAGGATGCGGCCGACGAAAAGAACGCCATCCTGGAAGTGCGCGCCGGTACCGGCGGTGAGGAAGCCGCCCTATTCGCCGCCACCTTGCTGCGCATGTATCAGCGTTATGCCGATATCCACGGCTGGCGCTTTGAAGTGATGGAAGTCAGCGACACCGGCCTGGGCGGCATCAAGGAAGCCACCGCCGCCATCCAGGGCCAGAATGTGTTCGCGCGCCTCAAGTTCGAAAGCGGCGTGCATCGCGTTCAGCGCGTGCCGGAAACCGAGGCCAGCGGCCGTATCCACACCTCCGCCGCCACCGTCGCCGTGCTGCCGGAAGCCGAAGAAGTCGATATCCAGATCGAAGAAAAAGATCTGCGCATCGACGTGTTCCGCTCCTCGGGTCCGGGCGGTCAGTCGGTCAATACCACCGACAGCGCGGTGCGCATCACCCATCTGCCGACCGGCCTTGTGGTCAGCCAGCAGGACGAAAAGTCCCAGCATAAGAACAAGGCCAAGGCCCTGCGTGTGCTGCGCGCTCGTCTCTATGACCTCGAACGTCAGAAGATCGACAATGAACGCGCCGCCAGCCGCAAGAATCAGGTGGGCAGCGGTGACCGGTCCGAGCGCATCCGCACCTTCAATTTCCCGCAAGGCCGCGTCACCGATCATCGCGTGAATCTGACGCTCTATAAGATCGATAAGATCGTCTCGGGTGAAGCGCTGGACGAGATCATCGAAGTGCTGATTGCCGAGGATCAGGCCGCCCGCCTCGCCGATGTCGACTGAGGCCGACGCCCTCCTGGTCAGCGCCACCCAGCGGCTTGCCGCCGTTGGAAACGACACGGCCCGACTCGATGCCCGCCTCCTGCTGGCCGCTGCCTGCGGGGTCGAGCCTGCCGACCTGACCCTGGGCCGCGTCCAGACCCTGCAGCCAGCCCAGCGCGCCCGCTTCGCCCGCATGATCGCCCGGCGCGAGCGGAACGAGCCGGTGGGACGCATCTTGGGGTATCGCGAGTTCTGGTCGCTGAATTTCCGCCTGGGCCCGGATACGCTGGAGCCACGCCCGGATAGCGAGGCGCTGGTCGAGGCCTGTCTTGCCCGTCTGCCGGAGCGCACGGCGCCCTATCGTATGGTCGATCTCGGCACCGGCACCGGCTGCCTGTTGCTGTCGATCCTGAGCGAACGCCCCCAGACCAAAGGCGTCGGGGTGGATATCGCCCCCGGCGCTCTGAGGGTCGCGCGCCGCAATGCCGTCGACTTGGGCCTGAAACCGCGCGCCCGTTTTCAGCTTGGCAATTGGCTGACCGGCATCGGCGCGACTTTCGATCTGATTCTGTCGAACCCGCCCTATATCCCAAGTGCTGATGTCCTGGCGCTCGCGCCGGAGGTGAAGGATTTCGACCCGGCCCGCGCGCTTGATGGCGGTCCCGATGGCCTCGGCCCCTATCGCATTCTGGCCGCACAGGCGCCCGCGCGGCTCAAGAAAGGCGGTTGGCTTGCGGTGGAGATCGGCTGGGATCAGGGGCCGCGCGTCGCCGATCTGTTTAAATCAGCCGGACTGACCGAGGTCGCCGTCTTGCCGGATCTTGGTGGCCGGGATCGTGTAGTCGTCGGACTTAAAGCACAAGCCTGACCGACTTTTAGAAAAAAAGCCCTTGGCAAGCATGGGATAGTGACGATAGCTTGCCTCTATTCCAGCAATACGAAGTTCTTCAGGTTTGGGGAAGCTTCGGTGATCGGCTCAGATGGGGCCGGACGCACGCTAGGGGTCGGACCCTGCCGTTAATGGTTCAGGGCGACGACCGATAAGGCGGGAATCGCGCATTTCGGCGCTTTCCCTTAGCTTTTCGGTGACAATAACTCAGCCAAGGTGCCATGAGACAAGGTCCGCATATGAAGCGCTCGCGTGGGCGCGGTCAAGGGGGACAGAATAACGGCGGCATGGGCGGTGGTCACAACCACGGCCAGCGTAACCACGGTGGCCAGAATGGCCAGAGCGGCCGCCCGCAGAATATTCGCCACCAGAATTTCGACAGCAACGGACCCGATGTCCGCGTGCGCGGTAACGCCTATCAGGTCTATGAAAAATACCTGACGCTGGCACGCGACGCGACCTCGAGCGGTGACCGCATCCAGGCTGAGAACTACTTCCAGCACGCCGAACATTATTATCGCCTGATCAACGCCGCTCACGAGGCCCAGGGCACCGGCCCGTATCTGCCTAACCAGCAGGGGCGCGAGTTCGAGGAAGGCGAAGGCCAGAATAATCAGCAGCAATCGCAGCGCACCGATCAGCAGGGCCGCGAAGAAGGCGGCGAGCCCACCGAGGGTGGTGAGGATCAACCGCGTGAGCGTTCCGAGCAGAACGAGGGCTACCGCGACCGTCCCGAACGCAATCGGGACCGCAACGAGCGCGGCGACCGCCCGGATCGTAACCAGGATCGCAACTTCGACCGTGGCGACCGTGAAGATCGTGGCCCCCGGGAAGATCGCGCACCACGTGAAGATCGCGCGCCCCGCGAAGACCGGGCCCAGCGCGATGATCGTGGCCCCAGAGAAGATCGCGGCCCCCGTGAAGACCGCGCACCGCGTGAAGATCGTGGTCCGCGCGAGGATCGGGGTGGACGCCGTCCGCGTCAGCCGCGCCCGATGGAACTCGATGCGCCCCAGCCCGAAGCGCCGCTGCCCTATGAACCGGCCCCCGCGCCTGTTGCTGCAGCGCCGGTTGCCCCCGTCGCTCCGGCGCCTGTCGCAGCCGAGCCGGTTGCCCCGGCTCCGGTAGCACAGCCGACCGCAGCCGCACCCCAGGCCGATCTGCCGCTGGCTGGTGACGCCGCTGGCGAAGCTGCCCCGGCAGCTCCCCGCCGTCGCGGTCGTCCGCCGAAGGTCAAGACGGCCGAACCGGCCGGCGAATAATCTAAAGACCCCAGCCGCGAGTGCTTGTCCTGCGCGCGCGGCTGGGCCATCTATAGTTCGTCATGATCGTCTACAGCCTGCAATGCACCGGCGGCCACCAGTTCGATGGTTGGTTCCGCGACAGTGCCACCTACGACGCCCAGACTGCGGCGCATGAAGTGTCGTGCCCTGTCTGCGGATCGCTGGACGTGTCCAAGGCCCTGATGGCCCCGGCCGTCCGCTCCTCCAAAAAACGGGAAGCCACCCAGGCAACCGAGGCTGAACAGGCCCAGGCCGCCGTGATGCAGGCCCTCAAGACCATCCGCCGCGAAGTTGAAGACAACTGCGACTATGTCGGCAGCCAGTTTGCCGAGGAAGCCCGCCGCATCCATTATGGCGAAGCCGACAAGCGCGGCATCTATGGCGAGGCCAGCGCCGATCAGGCCGCCGAACTTGCCGACGAAGGCATCGAAGTCGGCCAGATCCCCTGGGTCCAGCTGGATAATTGAGATAGGTCTACATCCTCAAAAACCTCGTCACCCCGGGACTTGATCCCGGGGTCTCCAGCCATTTGTGCCTTGTCGTCACCCCGGGACTTGATCCCGGGGTCTCCAGCCATTTGTGCCTTGTCGTCACCCCGGGACTTGATCCCGGGGTCTCCTCCGGGGGCGTTTCCATGTTATCTCAGCACGACTAGACAGGCTCCCGGAGGAGATCCCGTGGTCAAGCCACGGGATGACGAGATGAGAAGATCATGACCCCTGACCCAACAGCGCACCTCACCGATCTGATCCGCGACGTACCACTTCTCCAGTCGGTCCTTGAGAAGATCGAGTCACTCAACCTGCCCGATGCCTGGCTGGTGGCAGGCTCCATCGCCGGGATCGTCTGGAACCATCAGGCCGGACAGCCTGCCCTGCAGGGCATCCGCGACCTCGATATCGTCTATTTCGACCCGCAGGATCTTTCTGCCGACACCGAAGCGGCGCTGGAGGCGAAGTTCGCCGAATTCCCGCTTCCCATCGACGTCAAGAATCAGGCGCGGGTGCCGCTCTGGTTCGAAGCCAAGTTCGGCGTGCCCTGCCCGCCCTATCGCGACACGCCCGACGCCATCGCCAGCTATCCCACCACCTCTACCACCCTTGGGGTCAGACAAGTTGGCAAGCACCTACAGATATGTGCTCCCTTTGGTCTAGTGGATCTTTTTGACGGCGTAATACGCGCAAATGGACGCCTGACCACCGAAGAAGTCTATGTCAAGAAAACCACACGGTGGGTTGCGGAATGGCCACACCTGTTAGTCTTACCGTGGTCTGAACGTGTCTTACCTGAATCGCCTACGGTGACACTTTAAGTTAGACTGCGGCCGCTATGGAGCGGCGACGTCTTGAGAACTCCCTTCTGGTCCTGACGGCATCGGCGCCTCCGCGTCGGTCCCTTTGGCATGCCATCATCGGACTGACCGCCCTGGAAAGTGCCGTCGCCGCCGTCGTCCTGATAGCGGGCAATCCGCCCCCGCAGGCTCCCCGCATCGAAATCGCCCTGGGTCCGTCGACCCTGCCGCCGCCGGTCGACCATCGCACGATTCCCGGCGTTCCGACCGATATGCGCCGCTATGTGGTGGTGGAGATGGGGCCGCCAGATCTACCCGATCTTGGCCTTAGTCCCGAGCCCCACCGTCAGGCGCTGCCGCCGCCGACCGAGCGGTTGATCACAAGGCTCGACCGCTCCTTGCGTGAGCCGCCGCAGATCACTTTCCGCAATCCCGATGCCCTGGCCGCCCCGCCCGGCCTCGCCGCGATCCAGGAGGTGCATCCCGCCCCTGACGCCGTCGCAGACCATTTCCCGGCACCGGAGAACCACACCCTCGGGGAGCCCACCGCACCCGCCCGCGCAACGCCACCGGAAAGCTGGCCCGCGCCCGGTCCGGGCCTGCCCGACGATGTGCCGGTAGCCAGCCTGCCTGGCCTCGATCCACTGCCAAAGGCGTCAGACCCTCTGCTGGCCGAGATCGAGCCCACCCCGAGCGGCCAGCCCGACCTGTTCGCTGCCCTGATGCCGCCGGTGTCCGAAACACAGGCCCCTGTGCTCCAAGCGCGCGCCGACCAGCTGCCGCGCCCGCTGGTGCGTCCTTTAGCTGAACCGCCACCGGCAAATTTGCTGGCAAGCGAGGATCGCCTGACGCCGCAGCGGGCGCTGGTACCGGAAGCCGCCGTCGCTGCCCTGCCGACGCCCGAGCCCCTGCCGCGGCTGCGTCCGGCCGTCGGCGAAATCCCACGCGCCCTCGCTGCCGTCGCGGTCAGCGAGCCCCTTGCCGCAACCGGCAGCCTGCTCGCCGATATCCGGTCACCCGACTGGCGGCGCTTCGAAGGGCTGGACCTGACCACCGGCCCGATGATGGTGCCGGAACAGAGCCGCCCGCCGAACCAGACGCCCCAGGACAGCCCGCCCGCGCCGGTCGTGCTGGTGATGGAAACAAGTTATCCGCGCCCCGTCGCCCGGATCGAAGCGCCCCCGCCCGCGCCAAAGCTTGCCCTGGTGGATGTCCGCAGCCCCCGCGCGCCACGAGGCGGCGAAGGCCCGATCAAGCCGACGCCGGTCACCCTAGCCTGGATTGGCGAAGCGCCGTTGCGCCGCCCGACCACCCCCAGCGAGCCGATCGAGAACCGCGCCGAGATCTTCGCCCGCCTGGCCGATACGCCCCTGCCGCGCCTGCGCCTGGATGCCCTGCCCAAGGTCGCGAGCCTGCATCTGGCCGAAAGCCCCTCCTCCTCCCCCCGGGTCGAGGATGTGGATATCAGCGCCTTCAAGGCCCTGCGCATGTTCGACGTCGCCCCGGATACGACTGGCGGCGCGGTTGTCAGCGACCGGCCGATGGCACTGGTTCCCCACGGGGCGGCCAAGGATGTGGCCAAGTTCGTGACCATCCTGCGCGACCTCGATTATGGGACCGGATCCATGCTGTCGGTGCCGGGCTTCTTCCTGCGCAAGCTGCCGGTGGATTTCGACCGCGAGGAAGGCGAGCGCAAGAAGAAGCTGTTCATGCGCGCGATCCTGCCCCACATCCTGCATGCCAACGAGCGGGTGCTCTATCTGCGTCGCCGGATCATCGATCTCGCACCCAAGGTCGAGGTTGCCCAGCTGACGCCCGAAGAGAAGGACTTCCTCGATGCCACCATCGCCGAAATCGGCATGGAGAAATGGGATTTCCTGGAACTGATGCGCCGCCTCGACATCGTGCCGCCGTCCCTAGCCCTGGCCCAGGCGGCGGAGGAAAGCGGCTGGGGTACCTCGGACATGGCGGTCAGCGGCAATGCGCTGTTCGGGCAGGTGCATTGGGTCAAGGCGTCGGGCACTACCGTGCGCCAGCAGCGGCCCTTCGACGATCTGCACGAAGGCGTCTATGCCTATGTGAAGAACCTGAATACCCATCGCGCCTATTCCAAGTTCCGCGAGCGCCGCGCCCAGCTGCGCACCAAGGGTCAGCGCCCCAACGGCCTCGCCCTGATCGGCGAGCTGGAGAAATACTCCGAACGGGGCGACGCCTATATCCGCACCATCCGCGGCCTGATCGTCAGCAACAATCTGCTGGCCTATGACGACGCCCGGTTCCGCGCGGGCACCAGTCTCGAATAAGTCGCAGCCGCTGCTATCGCACCGACATCAAACCGTGCCTATAGTGGGCAGCCATGTATGATGACGTCGTCGATCTTCGCGATTTTTACCAGAGCCGCCTGGGGCAGGTGACCCGGCGCATTCTGCGTCAGCGGATTTCCAAATTCTGGCCCAAGCTCGACGGGATGAGCGTCATGGGCCTCGGCTATGCCACCCCTTTCCTGCGCCAGCTGCGCGAGGATGGTGTCCGCACCATCGCCTGCATGCCCGCAAGCCAGGGTGTGTTGCGCTGGCCGCCCGACGAACTGAACGCCGTGTTTCTGGCCGATGAGGGCGAATTGCCCCTGCCGGACGGATCCGTCGACCGCGTGCTGCTGGTGCATGCCCTGGAGCGGTCGGAACAGGTTCGCCCCATGCTGCGCGAGATCTGGCGGGTGCTGGCCAGCAACGGGCGGCTGCTGGTCATTGCCCCCAACCGACGGGGCATCTGGGCGCGGCTGGACCGCACGCCGTTTGGTTCCGGTTCTCCTTATTCGCCGGGGCAGCTGACACGCCTGCTGCGCGACAATCTCTTCACCCCGACCGAGGTGGATCAGGCGCTCTACGTCCCCCCCTCGAACGGACGAATGATGCTGCGGATGGCCAATACGCTGGAAGGTTTTGGCGGGCGCTGGTTCCCGACCGTAGCGGGCGTCGTCCTGGTCGAAGCCTCCAAGCAGCTCTACGCCGTTCCGCCCCCGCGCAAGATCGAGAAACGGCGCCAGCTGCTGATCCCCGCCATGCCGGGACGCGCGACCCGGGTGTCACAGCGGGAAGACTTGCGGTAATTAGTTTCCGATGTAACTATGTCGCTATATTGCCACTTCACAGCAGTGGATCGCGACATCATGCAGAACCATCCGCATCGCCCCGAGTCGACCCGGGCGGACTTTACCATCGACCAGAATTGGGACGCCCATACGGCCGAAGAGCACGCCATCTGGGCCACCCTGTTCAAACGTCAGCAGCAGATCCTGAAAGGCCGCGCTGCCCAGGAGTTCCTGGACGGTATCGATATTCTGAACGTCAGCTCCGATGGTGTTCCGGACTTCCGGCGCCTCAATGATATCCTCGGCGCCCGCACGGGCTGGCAGATCGTTGCCGTGCCGGGCCTCGTGCCGGACGATATCTTCTTCGACCATCTGGCGAACCGCCGCTTCCCTTCCACCTGCTTCATCCGCACGGCCGAGCAGCTGGACTACATCCAGGAGCCGGACGTCTTCCACGATGTTTTCGGCCACGTCCCGCTGCTGGTGAACCCGGTCTTTGCCGACTACATGCAGGCCTATGGCAAAGGCGGCGTGAAGGCCATGCAGCTGGGGGCGCTACATAATCTCTCCCGCCTTTATTGGTACACCGTGGAATTCGGTCTGATCCGCACGCCGGACGGCCTGCGCATCTATGGTGCCGGGATCGTCTCCAGCCAGGGCGAAAGCGTCTTCAGCCTGGAAAGCTCGGCCCCCAACCGCATCGGATTCGATCTGATGCGGATCATGCGGACCCGCTACCGCATCGATGATTTCCAGGAGAGCTATTTCGTCATCGACAGCTACGAGCAGCTGTTCGAGGCCACCCGCCCCGATTTCACCGGCTATTATGAGACGCTGAAGTCCCTGCCGGAAGTCGAAGCCGGGGAGATCCAGCCAGAAGATACGGTACTCAATCGGGGGACGGGCAGGACACGACCGGCGGCTTAGGCCTCCTTCCCCGAAGGCCTCACCTCATTGACCTCGTCATCCCGGCCTTCGAGCCGGGATCTTGTGTGGCCACACTGCGTAGGGTTTCTTCAACACCTGGACGCGGCTCGTCTACCCAAGATCCCGGATCACGTCCGGGATGACAGATTCTCTTCAGGTGCGAGGTTATCTCTGCCAGTAGCCGTAGGGGTAAATTACTTCGAAGCCGAAACCCCGATACAGCGCCCGCGCCGGTTCATTATCGCCCTGGGTCTGCAACAACCCCTTCGTGCCGCCCATCCTGCGCCCTTCAGCCAGCAGCGCGCGCATCAACCGCTTGCCAATTCCGCGCCCACGGGCGGCGGGGGCGGTATTGACCTCATAGATGCAGAAGTGACCGCGATCCAGCACACCCAGAGCAACCGCCAGCACTTCACCGTCTTCGCTTAAAGTCGCAAAGCGGGCTGGATGGGCGATCAGGCTCAGCAGCGCCCGGTGTTTCTCCAGCAGGCCGCGCACCACACCGCAGGCGCCCAGGGCGTCAAGCCAGGCATTATCCTGCTTCGGCTTGAAGGCGACGGCGGGATCGGCCTCCGCTTCCGGCAGAGACTGGGCAAGCTGTACCACGGACGGCTTGAAGGTTTTATAACCCCGCACCGTGAGGGCTTCGCGCATGGCGTCGGGCAGCAACGGCGTGTCGCGGAATACCGTCGGCAGACCGGCAGCTTTATAAAGCTCTTCGAGCTCCGCCAGCACCTCCGGCGCAGGCCGGGTGGAAGCATAGACAGCATTCACCGAATTGGCCCTGCCTGTAACGCCATTGCCCAGGCGCGCCACATAACCATCCACAAGCGCTGTGCGCAGCGTCGGCCAGGTCGACAGCTGGATTTCTTCGAGCGGGCGGATCTGATCGGGCGTCAGGTTCAGCATGGGGCGCGGCGATACCAGTAGCTATAGGCGTGAGAAAAACCCAGGCGAGCATAGAGAGCGTGCGCCGGTGCGTTAGACGCCACAACCTGCAGCAAGGCCGTCGTCGCCCCCCGCTCCTGCCCCCAAGCCATCAAGGCGCGGCAGAGGCGGTCGGACAGGCCCTGGCGCCGGACTTGCGGTGCTGTTGCGATCTCATGCAGCATCAGCACTCCGTTTTCCAGGGTGCCGAGGCCGAGGGCCAATGGTGCCTCCGCAGGGCCGATATAGGCATAGGCGGACAGCACCCGCGACAGGCCCAACAATTCGCGATGTTCGGCGATACGTTCCGGGCTGGCGCCGCCATGGGCCAAGGCGCCGATCCAGCTGGGCTCTGCCACCGGCACCAAAGCCACGCCCGCGTCCGGCCTGGCTGCCGAGAGATCGGCGACCTGCACATCGGTTTCCGCCAGACGCTCCCAGCCCAGACGATCCAGCACCGGATCCAAGGCAGGCTCCGCCAGCGGCGTGATGCGGGCAACCGGGCAGCGGCCTGCGGCCCGGAACAGCGCCACGGCTTCCGTCAGGCGCGCCGATAGCGGCATGCGGCCTTCGGTCAGGGCATTGATGGAGGTGGATCGATTGGTGACGCCGCTCGACAGGCGGATGGCCCAGCCATCCAGCAGCACCGTGCGGCGAGCAGGCCAGCTGGCGAGCTGCACCTGCTCCAGCGCCAAAAGCGAACGGCCGCCCAGGTTTCCCAAGGCGGCCATCACGCTATCAGATCCGTCCAGGGACGAGCTCAGTTGAGCCGGCCCGGCAGGTCGGCAATCGCCTGATCGATCATCTGACCGGCAAGCGCGCCCGAGGTCTTTTCCACCAGTAGCTTCGAAGTGGCGGCAATCGCCACATCGACGGCAACCGACCGGACTTCGGCCAGGGCAGCGGCCTCGGCCTGGGCGATCTTGTCCAGGGCGCCTTTCTGGCGACGGGCAAGAGTACCTTCCAGATCGGCGGCAGCAGCCTTGCTGATCTCGGCAGCAGCGTGCTTGGCCTGTTCCACGATCCGGGTCGAATCGGCCTGTGCGGTGGCCGATTCGCTCTTGGCCTTGGCCAGCAGGGCCTCGGCTTCGGTACGCAGGGCAGTGGCTTCCGCCAGCTGAGCCCGCACCGTCGCGGTGTGGTTATCGAGCAGCGCGGTCAGGGCGTTCCAGATCTTCTTGCCGGCGACGGCAACGAAGAGCGCAAAACCGAGCAGCACCCAGAAATTGGTATCATGCAGCATGTTAGGCACGCTCCCGCAGGGTCTGGTCGATGGCGCCAGCGGCGTCAGCTTCCGACACGGTCGTACCGGTCAGCTTCGAGGCGGCGGCAGCGGCGACTTCCGTCGCGATCTGACGCACGTTATCGAGAGCCGACTGCTTGGCAGCCGCAATCCGCGCTTCAGCAGCGCTGGCTTCGGCCGACAGGCGCTGGGCAAGTTCCAGCTCGCGGCGCTTGGCTTCGGCATCGGCCGAGTCCTGGGCGGCCTTCATGACCTCCTGCGCGGAAGCGCGGGCGGCAAGCAGGCTTTTCTCGGTCTCGGCAAACAATGCCTCGGCAGCATCGCGCGCGGCCTTGGCAGCGGCAATGTCGCCATCGATGCGGGCCGAGCGTTCGTCAAGAATGCTGGCGATCTTGGGCAGCGCCACCTTGCTCATCAGAACGAGGAGCAGGATGAATGAAACGGCGACCCAGAAGATCTGCATCGAGAAAAAGGCGGGATTAAGCTGGGGCATCACGCTTCCCTGGAAAAATCCGCGCGCCCCGGCCGACGAGAAGCCGACTCAGGGCGACACCTTTGAACCCAAAGGCCGGACGGCAAGCCATCCGGCGGGTGGTCCGATAACACGGACCGGCGAACCGGTCCGTGTCAGAGAACCTTAGACGAAGAGGATCAGCAGGGCGATCAGCAGGGCGAACAGCGCGACCGCTTCGGTCAGCGCGAAGCCCAGCATGCCGACGCCGCGCAGGTTGCTTTCGACGGCCGGATTGCGAGCGATCGAAGCGATCAGGGTCGAGAAGATGTTGCCGAGGCCGATGCCGACGCCGAAGAGGGCGATAACGGCGATGCCGGCACCAATCATCTTTGCAGCCTGAACGTCCATGGTACTTCCTTCCTTAAACGAGACTGTAGAAACAGAACTAACTAACGAAACCCGAGGATGCTCGACTGCTCAGTGCAGTTCGATCGCGTCCTTGAGATAGAGGCAGGTCAGCACGCTGAAGACATAGGCTTGCAGCAGGCAGACGAGAATTTCGAGGGCCGTCAGCGCCGACATCATCACCACCGGCAGCGGCGAGGCGAAGATCGGCAGGCTGATGGCGAAACCGGCGAAGACCTTCAGCATCGTGTGACCGGCCATCATGTTGACGAACAGACGGACGGACAGGCTGATCGGACGCACGCAGTAGGAAATCACCTCGATCACGATCATCAGCGGCGCCAGCCACAGCGGAACACCCGCGGGCAGGAAGAAGCTGAAGAAATGCAGCCCGTGACGGGCCAGGGCGATGATCGTCACCATGATGAAGATCGAAATCGCCAGCGCAAAGGTCACGATGATGTGGCTGGTGAAGGTGAAGGAATAGGGGAGCATGCCCAGCAGATTGCCGAACAGCACAAACATGAAGATCGAGAAGACGAAGGGGAAATACTTCATCCCCTGCTTGCCCGCATTCTGGCGGACCAGATCGGCAACAAAACCGTAGAGAACCTCGGCCATCGACTGCACGCGGCCCGGCACCATCGCGCGGCGGCTGCCGGCAACCAGCATCAGCGTCGCTATCAGAACGACGGCGATCATCATCCAGGCAGCAGAGTTATTGAACGAGATATCGATGCCGCCGATGTTGAGATCGACCAGCTTCTTAATCTCGAACTGCTCCAGAGGGCTATGTCCTGCTGCCACCTGATGCTCTCCCACAAGAAGGCTGCCACATGCCGTCAGGCATGGGGCGTGTCGTTGCTTTTCGTCTTGCCGTCCTTCCGGTACCCGACCCCATAGCCGTAGCCCGAAAGTGAACGATAGACGTTCAAGAATCCCGCTGCTGTGCCCAGAAAGAAGAAGATGATCAGGCACCAAGGCTTGGTATCCAGCCAACGGTCGAGGCCGTATCCGACCCCGATCCCGAACAGCACGCCCCCGACCAGATCGGTCCCGGCGCGCATGCCCTGGTTAAGCCCCCCTTTGCTCGCCTGTTGGGCGGGCTCCGGTTCACTCAACCCCCGTTGAGCCTCCAGGCGTTTGAGGCGCTCATCGAACCCTTTCGGGGTCTCTTCCTCAGCCATGGCAAACCAACTCCTCAATGCCGAGACTTCCGCCCCTGGCATAGCGCGGCGCACCATAAGAGCGTGGCTCATGCCCTGTCAAGGCGCGGGTGTGGATAACAGCGCGGAAGTGACGCTTTTTCTGTAGCAGCGACGTTTTGCCCTTCCCGAGATGGGAGGGTCGCGGCGACTCATTAGTCAGATAGATCGATTGCTGACGAATGATCTATCTGACTAATGAGTAGCGGTTCACTATCTTTCGTCATCCTCGGGCTTGACCCGAGGATCCATCTTTCCACAAACCGCGTAGGGGTCGGTGTCGAGCAACCGCCATGGATCCTCGGGTCAAGCCCGAGGATGACGGCCTTAAAGAGGGCGAAGCTCGAGGATTATACCCCCCAAAAGCCCCCCCTATTCCCGCTCCAACCCGGGCAGGCTGGGGCTGCGGGGGTCTTTTTCGGGGAAGCGCATGCGCTCGGCCCTGGCGAGGTCGACGGAGACCAGCTGGCTGACGCCCCGTTCGGCCATGGTGACGCCATAGAGACGCTCCATGCGGGCCATGGTCAGGCGATGGTGGGTGACGACCAGGAAGCGCGTCCCCGACGCAGCAGAAATCTGATCCAGCAAGCCGCAGAAACGATCGACGTTGGCGTCGTCCAGCGGCGCATCCACTTCGTCGAGCACGCAGATCGGCGACGGATTGGTCAGGAAGACCGCGAAGATGAGCGACAGCGCCGTCAGCGCCTGCTCGCCACCCGACAGTAGGGACAGCAACTGCAGCTTCTTGCCCGGCGGGCTGGCATGGATTTCCAGGCCCGCCGCCAGCGGATCCTCGCTTTCGGTCAGGATCAGCTTGGCCTGACCGCCGCCGAAGAGCCGGGTGAACAGCTCCTCGAAATGTTTGCGCACCTCCTCGAAGGCAGCCAGCAGACGCTCGCGCCCTTCGCGGTTGATCTGGGTAATGGCAGTACGCAGGCGGGCAATCGCCTGGGTGAGATCTTCGCGTTCCTCGGTCAGGCTCGTCAGCTGGGTTTCCAGCTCCGCCGCCTCTTCCTCGGCCCGCAGGTTGACGGCGCCCAGGGCGTCGCGGTCGCGGGTCAGCTTTTCAAGGCTCTGGGCCGCCGCTTCGACAGCAGGCAAAGCCTGCTCCAGATCGACATTCGCCAGCGCCGCCACCTCATGGGGAGCGCAGCCCAGACGTTCCTGGATGCGGTCGGCGACGCGATGCGCTTCCTCGATGGCGGCATCGCGCTTGGCTTCGGCGCGGATCAGCGTCTCGCGGGCGTTCATCACCGCCGCCTCGGCCTCGCGCGCCGCTCGGGTCGCCTCCAGCACCGTGCGCTCCCCGGCGACCAGGGCGTCGGACGCCTTGCGGCGGTCAGCCTCGGCCTTCTCAATGAAGCCCATCAGATTCTGACGGCGCTCCTGCAATTCGGCGGGCAGATCCTCCAGGGCGGCGAGATCTTCCTCGACGCCCAACCGACGTTCGGCCAATTCCTCCAGCCGTTCGTCCGAACCGCCTGCCCGGTTGCGCCATTCCTCTGCCTCGCGGGCCAGGGACGCCAGCCGCTGGCGGCGCATCTCGGCTTCGCGCTTCACGGCATCGCGGGCGGTGCGGGCGGTGAGAATGCGGGCGCGGGCCTCGGCGGCCTGTCCGCGCGCCTCGCCAACTGCCGCTTTCAGGGTGGCGGCATCCGGCAGCGCATCCTGTTCGGCCATGGTGGCGGACAGCGCGGCTTCCACCTGCTCGGCTTCGGTTGTCAGGCGCTCGGTTTCGGTATCGAGTGCAGCCAGGCGCTGGGTCGCCCCGGCATGGGCGGCCACGATCTTGGCATGGCGGTCGCGCTCCCCGGCCAGGGCCTGGGTTGCCGCCCGCTCGTCGGCACGGGCCGATAGTTCGGCTTCCTGGGCCAGGGTCGCGCGGCCTTTGGCGGCGGTGACCGCATCGCGCGCGATCTCGACCTCTTCCTCCAGCCCTTCCAGCTCCATCCGCAGCTCGGCAAGCCGGTTACGCTGGGCCAGACGTAGGGCAGCGGCGGTCGGCGCCCCGGCGGCCAGCCCAAACCCATCCCAGCGATAGAGCGCGCCTTCCAGCGTCACCAGCCGCTGACCGGGCTTCAACTGGCCCCGCAGCTCGGGTGTCAGGCTATTCACGACACCGGTCGCCGCCAGACGATGCTTCAAGGCGGCAGGCGCCTGACAGAAACGGCTAAGCGGCTGGGCACCCGCAGGTAGTCCCGGCACGGCGATATCCGGCGGGTTGGGCAGCCAATGGGGACCATCGGAGGTTTCCGCCACCGGCGCATCCAGATCGTCACCCAAGGCCGCCGCCAGCGCCGCCTCATAGCCGGAGGTCACGGTCAGGCTATCCAGCACCCCGGCATCATCCGACCCAGCCGAGGCCTTGAGAGCGGCTTCCAGCCCACGCACCTCGGCCTGAAGGGCGACGAGACGGCCTTCGATAGCCTGGAGCGTGCGGGTCGCCTCGCTCTCGGCGCCTTGAGCCCCGATGCGCTTTTCCTCGGCGGCCTGGAGCAAGGCACTGGCCCGCTCCTGCCGTTCCTCGGCGGCCATCAGCCGTTCCTCGGATTCCTCCGGGGAGGCTGCGCCATCCAGGTCGGCCTGCAAGGCGGCGCGGCGATCCTCGATGCCCGCCAGATCCCGGTCGAGGGCTTGATAGCGGTTATCCAGCTCGGCCAGCCGCAGGTCGAAGGAGGCGCGCTTGGCTTCAAGCTCGGCCGCGCGCTGGGTCGCGGCCTGCAACGCGGCTTCGACTTCCTCTGCCGCCAACTCGGCCTCGGCAACCACTTCGGCCGCCAGCTCCAGCGCCTCGGCCTCTTCCTCCTGGGCATCCGTGATGCTCTGGCGTTCCTCGTCCAGGCGGCGGATGGCGCCATCGGCATCGCCAGCCAGGGATTTTTCACGCTCGATATCGCGGGCGATCTGCTCCAGCGCCGCCACCAGACGGCTGCGGGTTTCGCCATAGCGACGCTCTTCGGCCTCGATCTCGCCCTGGGCCAGGGCCAGCCGCTGCACCTGCGCAGATGCCGCCGCCTCTGCCTGACGCAGCTCCGGAAGAATGGCGCTGGCTTCGGTTTCCAGGGTCGACAGCTCGGCCGTCTTGCCCGTCGCCTCGCCTACGGCACGTTCGGCCCGGCGCACGTCTTCGGCGGTCTGTTCACGCTGGCTGGTGGCCTCGGCCCAGCGGACCGCCAGCAGGATCGCCTCGGTCTTGCGGATTTCTTCGGACAGGCTGCGATAGCGCTGCACCTGACGGACCTGCCGGGCAAGGCTCTGGGCCTGGGATTGCAGGGTCGCCAGCACATCTTCAAGACGCGCGAGATTAGCTTCGGCGGATTTGAGCTTGCTCTCCGCCTCACCGCGCCGGGACTGCAGACCGGCGATACCGGCGGCATCCTCCAGGATGGCCCGGCGGTCGGCAGGACGCGCCGCGATCATCGCCGCAACTCGGCCCTGGCTGATCAGGGAGGGCGAATGGGCGCCGGTCCCGGCATCGGCAAACAGCAGCTGAACGTCACGGGCGCGGGTTTCGCGGCCATTGACCTTATAGAGCGACCCCTTGCCACGATCGATGCGGCGGGTGACTTCCAGCTCGCTCGCGTCATTGAACTGCGCGGGCGCCCGTCGGTCGGCATTGTCGATGGTCAGGGAGACTTCGGCGAAGTTACGCGCCGGACGGCCGGTGGTGCCGCCGAAGATGACGTCGTCCATCTCGCCGCCGCGCATCTGGCGGGCGGACGTCTCGCCCATCACCCAGCGCATGGCTTCGACGAGGTTGGATTTGCCGCAGCCGTTCGGTCCCACCACCCCGGTCAAGCCGTTGGCAATGGGGACCTCGGTCGCTTCGACAAAGGATTTGAAGCCAGCAAGGCGCAGCTTGGTAAAAAACATCGCTGCGCCTGACCGGCTGGGGCCGTGCCGTTACTGCGCCGCCTTCAGGGCAGCGGTGAAGCTTTCGACGCTGCCATGTTCGGCGACACGACCATTGACGAAGATCGTCGGAGTCGACTGCACGGACAGCTTCGTGCTGGCTTCCTGGCGGCTCTGCAGGACGGCATTTTCATTGGCGGTATCGGCGACGCAAGCATTGGCCTGCTCGTCCCCCAGGCCCGCCAGCTTGGCAGTACGGGCGAGCGCGGCATTGGCATCCTGCGAACCGGCCCATTGATTCTGGGTCTTAAACAGCACGTCGATGAACGGATAGCGACGCTCGGCGGGGAGGCACCGCGTCAGGACCGAGGCACGCAGGGCAACGCGGTCCAGCGGGAAATCACGATAGACCAGCTTGGCCTTGCCGCTATCGATCCATTCCGCCTTTACCTGCGGCAGCACGTTGGTCGAGAAGCTGGCGCAATGGGGGCAGGTCAGCGAGGCATATTCGACGATGGTGATGGGGGCAGACGGATTGCCCAGGATGACGTCGCCATCGCGCAGCTTCAGTACTTCGGCAACTTCGGCCGAAACCGCGCTGCTGCCGGTCGAGGAGCCGGAGGAACCCGAATCCATGAAGGTCGGGATCAAGGCACCGGCAACCACCACGACCACAACCGCCGCGACGCCAACCATCAGTTTCGAATTCATCGTCCGTCCTCAAAAGATCTGGGCGGACCGACTGTCCGCGAGCAACGCATCAGCGCCGACAAAATTGGCTAGAACGTGGCCTTTATACGGTCAGGCCGCCGCTTTCTCCAGTTTCTTAGTGCGCGACTGCATCAGCCACCAGGCGGCCTTGCTCGCGACCATCTGCAGACGGCCATTCGGGGTCAGTCCAACCGCCTTGAAGATCATGGCCATGCCGCGATCCAGATGGTGCGGGCGGTAGAAGCTGAAGGCCCGGCGCATATAGGCATTGGAATGGCGCAACCGGTCATAGGGCACGCCGCCGCCATTCTGATCGGCAAAGTTCGCCGCGTAATAGGCATAGGCCAGTTCGTCATCCTCGGTCTCGCCGATACGACCGGCGGCAACCTTGAGGCGGCCCCATTTCGATACCTGTTCGGCTTCGAGATAACGGCGCAGATGATCATAAAACAGCTTGTAATGGCGCAGCTCGTCGGCGGCGATCACCTTGCAGACTGCCTTCAGCACCGGCTCCTCGCTGCCCTCGCGGATCGCGGTGTACCAGGAGGAAGTGCCGGTTTCGACGATGCAGCGGGCAATCAGTTCACCCACCCGGCTGCCGCGCACACTCTCGTTCGCGTCCAGCGGCAGGGAATAGCCCTCGCGGAAGGTCTTGAAGGATTTCTCGAAATCCCAGGTCGGATCGGCCAGCTCGCCCCAGCGGCGCAGCGCCTCGCCGTGCTGGACTTCCTCGTCGCCCCAATGGCGCACAACTTCCAGGAACTTTGGATCGTCGGCAAAGACATTGGAAAGATAGGCGACATAGTCGGCGGCATTATGCTCGACCATCGCCGCAGCCTTCACGACTTTCACGGTCTCGGGATCGACCAGCGCAGGATCGAACTTATCCCAGGGAATATCGTCGAGGGACCAGTTTTTCATCAATTCACCTACAAAGTCGGCGTCCAAGCCACTGCGGAAATCCGCGCATATGTGGGCAGAGACCGTGGCATTTCCAAGACGATAGGACAGGAGCTGTCATCGCGCTGCAATAAAAAAGCCCGGAGAACCTGTCCCCGGGCTTTTTCTTAGTCTTGAGCGTCAGCCTACGCGGCCTTGGCAGCCTCGGCCATCGCACGATACAGACGACGGGCGTCTTCCGTGGTGGCAGCTGCCAGCTTCGCTTCGGCATCCGCGCGGTCGATCTTGCTGATCGGCAGAGCCGTCTCGGCCAGAACGACGCAACGCTCGCCCGTCACTTCGGCAAAACCGCCGCCGACAAAGATCTTGTCGACGATCTGGCCTGCCTCATAGACGTCCACAACGCCGGGCGCCAGGGTGGCGATCAGCGGGGCGTGGCCCTTCAGGACACCGAACATGCCTTCGGTACCCGGCATCACCACCATGTCCACAGGCTTGGACATCAGCAGCCGTTCGGGCGAGACCAGCTCGAAAGCCAGCTTGCCGACTGTCTGTTCGGTCGCCATCGGGTTACTCCTTCAAAGGTTCGATCAGGAAAGCCAGGGGTCGAAGCAGCGTTACGCTGCTTCAGCCGCCAGACGCTTTGCCTTTTCGACGGCTTCTTCGATGGTGCCGACCATGTAGAAGGCGGCTTCCGGCAGATCGTCGTACTTGCCGTCGACGATGCCCTTGAAGCCACGGATGCTGTCTTCCAGCTTCACGAACACGCCAGGCGTACCGGTGAAGATTTCAGCAACGTGGAACGGCTGCGACAGGAAGCGCTGGATCTTACGAGCGCGCGAGACGACCTGCTTGTCCTCTTCGGACAGTTCGTCCATGCCCAGGATCGCGATGATGTCCTGCAGCGACTTGTAGCTCTGCAGAACGCGCTGCACGTCGCGGGCGACCTGATAGTGCTCTTCACCGACGATGCGCGGATCGAGCGCACGCGAGGTGGAGTCCAGCGGATCGACGGCCGGGAAGATCGCCATTTCGGCAATCTGACGCGACAGAACGGTGGTGGCGTCCAGATGGGCGAACGAAGTGGCAGGCGCCGGATCGGTCAAATCGTCGGCAGGCACGTAGACGGCCTGGACCGAGGTGATCGAACCCTTCTTGGTCGAGGTGATGCGTTCCTGCAGCGCGCCCATGTCGGTCGACAGGGTCGGCTGATAACCCACGGCCGACGGGATACGGCCCAGCAGCGCCGACACTTCGGCACCGGCCTGGGTGAAGCGGAAGATGTTATCGACGAAGAACAGCACGTCCTGGCCTTCTTCATCGCGGAAGTATTCCGCCAGGGTCAGACCCGACAGAGCGACACGGGCACGGGCGCCGGGCGGCTCGTTCATCTGACCGTAGACCAGGGCAACCTTCGACTCGCCGCCGTCGGTCTTGATGATCCCGGAGTCGATCATTTCGTGATAGAGGTCGTTACCTTCACGCGAACGCTCGCCAACGCCTGCGAACACGGAATAACCGCCGTGGCCCTTGGCGACGTTGTTGATCAGTTCCTGAATGGTAACCGTCTTGCCGACACCCGCACCGCCGAAGAGGCCGATCTTGCCGCCCTTCAGGTAGGGGGCCAGCAGATCGATGACCTTAATGCCGGTGACGAGGATCTGGGCTTCGGTCGCCTGATCGGTGTAGCTCGGGGCGCCACGATGGATCGGGGCAGTCTTCTTGGCATTGACCGGGCCGCGCTCGTCGATCGGCTCGCCGATGACGTTCAGAATGCGGCCGAGGGTTTCCGGACCGACCGGAACCGAGATCGGGGCGCCGAGATCGACAACTTCGGTGCCGCGGACCAGACCGTCGGTCGTGTCCATGGCGATGGCGCGCACGGTGCGCTCGCCCAGATGCTGAGCGACTTCGAGGATCAGCTTGTTGTCGCCGTTCTTCAGTTCCAGCGCATTGAGGATCGCGGGCAGTTCGCCGTCAAAGCTGACGTCGACAACAGCGCCGATGACCTGTGCGACCTTACCAACATTATTCTTCGCCATTGGAATACTCCGTTCTCCTAGGAGAAATCTCTGTGCTTGACCTTAGAACCGTCGCGCCAGCCTTAGACCGCTTCGGCACCGGAGATGATTTCGATCAGCTCCTTGGTGATGTGCGCTTGGCGGCTGCGGTTGTAGTTCAGGGTCAGGCGGTTGATCATATCGCCCGCGTTGCGGGTTGCATTGTCCATCGCCGTCATGCGCGAACCCTGCTCGGAAGCGACATTCTCGAGAAGCGCGCGGAACACCTGAATCGACAGATTCTTCGGCAACACGGCTTCCAGAATTTCTTCTTCGCTCGGCTCGTACTCGTACAGCGCACCACCCGAGGCCGAAGCGTCGGCCTGAACTTCCGGCAGCGGGGCCGGAATGATCTGCTGACGCGTCAGGATCTGGCTGATCGCCGACTTGAACTTTGCATAGATGATGTAAGCGCTGTCGATTTCACCGCGCGCGAACATGTCGCGAGCCGTTACGGCGATAGCGTCGGCATCGGCAAAGCCGACACCCTTCTTGCCCGCCAGTTCGACAAAGCCGACCTGATCGGCTGCGAATTCCTTGCGCAGCAGATCGCGGGCCTTGCGACCGACGTAAAGGATCTTGACGGTCTTGCCCTCGCCCTTGAGCTGACGGGCAAAAGCACGCGCGTCACGGGCGATATTGGTGTTGAAACCGCCGCACAGGCCGCGATCGGCCGAGGCGACGATCAACAGGACCGTCTGGTTCTTACCGTTCCCCGCCAGCAGGGCCGGCGCGTCGGAAGAGACGCGCGCGCCAAGCGTGGCGATCATCCGCTCCATGCGCTCGGCATAGGGGCGGGCGGCTTCGGCCTGTTCCTGGGCGCGGCGGAGCTTAGCCGCCGCGACCATCTTCATGGCCGAAGTGATCTTCTGGGTCGACTTAACGCTACGAATCCGCAGCCGTAAGTCCTTCAAGCTGGGCATGGCGCTCTCGTCTTTCCGTTATCCGGTCTCTTACCGCTTAGGCGAAGGACTTGGAGAACTGGTCGAGGAAAGCGCTCAGCTTTTCGTCCGTTTCCTTGGTGATTTCGCGCTTGTCGCGGATCGAGTCCAGGATGTCCGAGGCATTCGCCTTGAGTTCGGCGCGGAACGCCTTCTCGAAGCGGGTAACCTGGTTCACGGCAACCTTATCGAGGTAACCGCGGACACCGGCGAAGATCGAGGCAACCTGCTCTTCAACGGGCATCGGGTCGAACTGCGGCTGCTTCAGCAGCTCGGTCAGACGGGCACCACGGGCCAGCAGACGCTGGGTTGCCGGGTCCAGATCCGACGCGAACTGAGCGAAGGCAGCCATTTCGCGGTACTGCGCGAGTTCCATCTTAATGCGACCGGCAACCTGCTTCATCGCCTTGATCTGAGCGGCAGAGCCAACGCGGCTGACCGACAGACCGACGTTGATCGCCGGACGGATGCCCTTATAGAAGAGTTCCGTTTCCAGGAAGATCTGGCCGTCGGTGATCGAGATCACGTTGGTCGGGATGTAGGCCGACACGTCACCAGCCTGGGTTTCGATGATCGGCAGCGCCGTCAGCGAGCCATTGCCGTTGGCGTCGTTCATCTTCGCCGAACGTTCCAGCAGGCGGGAGTGCAGATAGAACACATCGCCCGGATAAGCTTCACGGCCCGGCGGACGACGGAGCAGCAGCGACATCTGACGATAGGCAACGGCCTGCTTCGACAGATCGTCATAGATGATGACGGCATGCATGCCGTTGTCGCGGAAGAATTCGCCGATGGCCGAACCGGTGTAGGGGGCCAGGAACTGCAGCGGAGCCGGATCCGAGGCGGTCGCGGCGACGACGGTGGTGTAATCCATCGCGCCGTAGTCGGTCAGCGTCTTCACGATCTGCGCAACGGTCGAGCGCTTCTGGCCGACGGCGACATAGATGCAATAGAGCTTCTTCGACTCGTCCGAGCCTTCGTTCAGCTTCTTCTGGTTGATGATCGTGTCGATCGCGACGGCGGTCTTGCCGGTCTGACGATCGCCGATGATCAGTTCGCGCTGGCCACGGCCAACCGGCACCAGGCTGTCGACGGCCTTGAGGCCGGTCTGCATCGGCTCGGAAACCGACTTACGCGGAATAACGCCGGGAGCCTTGCGCTCGACGAGGGCGCGGGTCACATCGGTCAGCGGACCCTTACCGTCGATCGGGTTGCCCAGACCGTCGACAACGCGACCCAGCATGCCCTTGCCGACGGGAACGTCGACGATGGCGCCGGTGCGCTTCACGGTGTCGCCTTCGCGGATTTCACGGTCGTCACCGAACAGCACGACACCGACGTTGTCGGCTTCGAGGTTCAGCGCCATACCCTTGACGCCGTTCGGGAATTCGACCAGCTCACCGGCCTGGACCTTATCGAGGCCGTAGACGCGCGCGATACCGTCACCGACGGAGAGAACTTGGCCGACTTCAGCCACCTCGGCCGCGGCGCCGAAGCCCGCGATCTGGTCTTTCAGAATGGCCGAGATTTCGGCAGCACGGATATCCATCAACCAACTCCCTTCATCGCGAGCTGCAGGCGCATCAACTTGGTTTTCAACGAATGGTCGATCAATTTCGAACCGACCTTGACGATAAGCCCGCCGATCAAGCCTGCATCGACCTTTACGTCGACAACGACCTTCGAGCCGTATGTTCCTTTAAGAGCGTCCTTGACCTTCTCGACCTGCGCGTCGGTAAGGGGCTGGGCCGCCACAACTTCGGCCAACACTTCGCCACGCTTTTGAGCGAGCAGCGCCAGGAAGGCCTTGCTGATTTCAGTCAGAGCCGCCAGACGGCGGTTCTGGGCAATGACGCCGATAAAGCGGCGCGTCAACTCATGCGCGCCCGACTTTTCCAGCACCGCTGCAATTGCTTTGGACTGATCGGCACGCGACAGGACCGGGCTGTTCAGCACCCGAGCCAAATCGGGAACCTCAACAATCGCCTGTCCCAGCGCCTTCAGATCTCCTGCCACCGCATCCAGCGCCTTGGCGCCGTCGGCGAGATCGTAGAGGGCCACGGCATACCGTTCGGCAAGCCCGGTCTTCTGTGTCGCCACCCTGTCGGTCCTCACATCAAGTCCGCGGCGCCGTTTTTGCCCCTGATTTGGAGCCCTCTAAACGTCGCCGGCGGAGTTCGGCCAAAATGGTGCCGAGCGCAAACGGGATCCTTCCCGACGCACGGCGCGGCCTCTCTACCACAGCGATCCCGGTGGCGCAACAAGCCGGGCGCCGATTCGGCGTGGTATTTTGAACATGGGACAAAGCGTCTCGCCCCGTTCGCCCGGAAAACACGGCATGCGCGCATATTTCCGCCTGAATTCCCGTCAAATGCTGCGATATCGCCCCGTTCAAGGTTAAACCGCGCCATGTTCATCCCGACCCTTCGGCTCCTCGCCGTTTCGAGTGCCCTGCTGGTGCTCGCCGCCTGCTCCACCCGCTCGATCTCCGACAGCGGATACAAGGGCGAGGGCAGCAGCTACACCGCCAGCGCCTATGCCTATAAGGGCGAACTATCGCCCTATGACATCCTGGGCGTCGACCTCGACCGCCCGATCACCGAGGAGGATATCGCCCGGGCGATGGCGGCCAGAAAGCCGATCCAGGTCAAGAAAGGCTCCTCGATCATGCTGGTGCAGTCGGGTGCCGCCATCCCCGACAGCGACATGGTCGCCGCGTTGGAGAGATCCTACAGCGTGGCAACCTTCTCCGGTGTGCCCGCCTTCCCGGCGGGCGCCGATCAGAAGGTCGTCCAGACCCTGCCCAAGGACCAGTATGCCAAGCTCTTCCGCCTCGCCGCCGCCAAGGGCGGATATGAGACGATCATCGTCTATTGGGGCCTGCTCGAAGCCGGCACCCAGAGCGGCGCCACCAAGGCAGTTTCCTGGGTCCCCTTCGTCGGCGCCAGCATTCCCGACCAATTCCAGACCATGCGGATCCGTCTCAATATGGCGGTCATCGACACCCGCACCGGCCAGTGGGAAACCTTCGCCCCGTCCGCCTTCACCGATGAAGCCTTAAGCAGCTCGCGCAGCCGGGCCGCCTCGGACCAGGAGCAGGTCGCCCTGCTGAAGAAACAAGCCTACGACGGTGCCGCCGAGGCATTGGCGCGCAAGTATGGCGGGTAAAGAACGCTAAGCTTAATCTCGCCCGATGTTTCGATTCTGCCTGATCGCTGCCATCTTTTTGGGAGTTCTTCCTGACTGGGCCTGGGCGTTGGATCCCCCAGGCCCGAGGTCTCCACCTGAATGGCATCGACCGCCCCCGCCGAATTTGAATAGGCCGCCTCCACCGCCGCAGTTCATTCCGCGCAAGGGCACCTACTTCTTCGGTGGTTCGGGAATGGAAGGCAGCTATATCGATGGCATGATTTCGGCCCTGGTCGAGGTCGGCATGACCCACGCTTTCAAAGCAGACCGTCAACGCTGGTCTCACGATCTCTTGTCAGCCGATATGTTGATCGATGCCACCTGGGGCGTCCTTGCCCATCGCTTGGGTAGATCCGGGGGCGTAGACATCGGGGATCGGGGAGCTTTCGGGACCGACGGAGCCCAGCTCAATCTGATCGGCTATTCCTATGGCTCGCTCGTCGCCGCTGAGGTGGCGACCACGCTGGGCAGCAAGGTCGATCACCTCGTGTTGATCGCCTCCCCCATCAGCCAGAAAAAACTGGAGAGGCTTTTCAACAATCCCTGGATCGGCAAGGTCCATCTGATCGACCTCGGCAATCTGGGCGACAAGATCCATGACGGCATGGGCGTCACCGATCTGCTGGCCTTGGGTGGCCCGCTCAATAGCATCGAGTTTGTCCTGTCGCTGATCCGTCAGGACGGTCACTTCTGGTACACGGCCGCTGGGCCAACAGGTCAGGAACGACGACGCGCCCTCGCCCGCCAGCTTTACGAAATGGGCCTGCGATGAAGGGGATTGGCGACAGTCTGCAATGGACGGGAGCCGTCTGGGCTGGGCTGCTGGCGATCCTCTATATCGCCATGATGCGGTCGCCGCTGATGATGGAGGCCCATTGGATCGATAACTATCGCCTGGGCACCGTCTATCCCTACGTGATGGATATCACTTGCCTGCTGCCCCTCGCACCCGGCCTCGCCGTCTGGGGGATCGGCCTTTGGCTGGGAGAGCGTCGGTTGCTGTTACCCATGGCCTTCATCGTGACAGCCGCCTATTCGCTGATCGCCTTTTACGCCCTGGCCATGGCCGCAATCCTGATCACAAAAAGCTATAGGGATCGATATCCACCGCCACCCGTGCGGCATTGGGGATGGGGACCGCGCTGAGCCAGTCGGCCAGGATCGGCTGGAGCTTCAGAGCGCGCGGGGCCTTCACCAGCAGGCGACGGCGGTGCATGCCGCGCAGCAGGGCCAGCGGGGCAGGCGCAGGACCCAGCACCAGCAGATCGTCCATCCGGGGCGCCGCCCGCGCCAGGGCCCGCGCCAGTGTATCGGCCACCCCGGCATCGGGGGCGGAGACGATAATGGCGGCCAGACGCCCATAGGGTGGCATACCGTGGTAGCGCCGCTCCTCCATCTCTTGCGCGATGAAGCCGTCGCGGTCGCCCGCCAGCAGGGCCTGGAGCACCGGATGCTCCACCGCAGCCGTCTGCAGAAGGACGCGGCCAGGATGTTCGGCACGGCCTGCGCGACCGGAGACCTGATGCAGCAGCTGGAACGTCCGCTCGCCCGCCCGCAGGTCGCCGCCGCCAAGGCCCAGATCGGCATCGACCACACCGACCAGGGTCAGATGCGGGAAGTGGTGACCCTTTGCCATCATGGCGGTGCCGATCAGGATATCGACCTCCCGCGCTTGCACGGCCGATACCAGCGCCTCCGCCTTCTCCGGGCTGCCGAGCATGTCGGAGGACATGATGGCGAGGCGCGCGTCGGGCCAGAGCAGTTGCGCTTCCTCCGCCAACCGCTCCACGCCCGGCCCGCAGGGGACGAGGGAGCCGGTATCGGCGCAGGAAGGACAAGCAGGCGGTACGGCTTCAGTATGGCCGCAGTGATGGCAGATCAGGCGCTGGCGGGCGCGATGCTCCACCAGCCAGCTTGAACAGTTCGGACAGGCGAAACGATGGCCGCAGGTCCGGCAGAGGGTCAGCGGCGCATAGCCCCGGCGATTGAGGAACAGCATCGCCTGCTCCCCCGCCTCCAGCGTCTGCGTCACCGCCCGCTCCAGCCCCGGCGCGATCCAGCGGCCACGGGGCGGCGGATCCTTGCGCAGATCGATGGCCTGGATCTCCGGCATGCCCGCGGGGCCGTGACGGCTGCCGAGTTCTAATCGCGTATAGCGACCGGCCTCCACATTCGCGAGGCTTTCCAGCGACGGCGTGGCGGAAGCGAGGATGATCGGCACCTTGGCGAACTGCGCCCGTACCACCGCCATGTCGCGCGCCTGATAGAGGACGCCGTCCTCCTGCTTGAAGCTGCCTTCATGTTCTTCGTCGACGACGATCAGGCCCAGGTTATTGAGCGGCAGGAACAGGGCCGACCGCGCGCCCACCACCACCGGCACCTGACCATAGGCGATCCGGCGCCAGGCTTTGCGCCGTGCAACCGGGCCGATTTCCGAATGCCAGATCTGCGGTTTCACGCCGAACCGGCCTTCAAAGCGCGACAGCCATTGGGCGGAAAGGGCGATTTCCGGCAGCAGGACCAGTACCTGTTTGCCCGCCTGCAAGGCTGCGGCAATGGCGGCGAAATACACCTCGGTCTTGCCCGACCCGGTCACGCCATCCAGCAGACTGACTGCGAAACTCTCCGCCTCCACCGCCGCCACCACGGTATCGGCAACCTCCTGCTGTTCGGGCGAGAAGGTGGGGACGGCAAAGCCGGGATCTGGCTGGCGGGGGCTAAAAGCAAACTCCGGCAGCGCATGGGGCGTCAACAGCCCTGCCTTCACCATGGTTTTCACGACGCTGGTGGAAACACCCGCCAGCTCGGCTAGGGCGGCAGAGGTCTGGGCCGGGCCTTCCTTCAGAACCTCCAGCACCTTCTGCCGGGCCGCCGTCAACTTGCCGGGCAGTTGCAGACCACTGGCGGCCAGAACTTCGGTCGGGCTGGGGGCTTCAAGGGCGGCGGGAACCGACAGCGCCATGCGCAGCACCGCGCCCTGGGGGGTGAGGGTATAGCCCGCCACCCAATCGATAAAACGCCGCATCTCCCCCGTCATCGGCGGGACATCGAACGGTAACCCGATCTCTTTTAACTTAAGGGCCGGGACCGCCGCATCCGGTGGCGTATCCCAGATGACACCGGGCAAAACCCGCTTGCCGAAGGGCACAGAAATCACGCTGCCCAAAGAGACCTCTTCCCCTTCGGGCACGGCATAGGTATAGGGTCCGGCCAATGGCAACGGCAGCAGGACCGACACGCGCGTGACGGGTTCTGTCGGCTGGAGGGTGACGGCGGCGGCAGGCATGCGCTAATGTCGCGAAAATGAGTGAAGGGTGGGAGCGGCTTTATCGGCCAAAGCTTGCCCCCTGGCAAACGGTCTAGAAGAAAGCACGGGCTCCATCATGAAGTTCTTTATCGATACCGCAGACGTTGCAGAGATCAAAAAGCTGGTCCCGACCGGCCTGATCGACGGCGTCACCACCAACCCGTCGCTGATCGCCCAGTCGGGCCGCAAGATCGCCGACGTGATCAAGGAAATCTGCGACATCGTCGAAGGTCCCGTGTCGGCCGAAGTGGTGTCGACCGATTTCGAGACCATGCTGAAGGAAGGCAAGTACCTCGCGGGTCTGGCCGAAAACGTCACCGTCAAGGTGCCGCTGACCGTCGATGGCCTCAAGGTCTGCAAGATCCTGTCCGACGAAGGCACCATGGTCAATGTGACCCTCTGCTTCTCGGCCGCCCAGGCCCTGCTGGCCGCCAAGGCCGGTGCTGCGTTCATCTCGCCCTTCGTCGGTCGCCTCGATGACATCGGCCAGGACGGCATGGAACTGATCGCCGATATGGTCGAGCTCTATTCCAATTACACCTACGGCACCGAAATCCTGGTCGCCTCGGTCCGCGGCCCCAACCATGTGGTCGCTGCCGCCAAGCTGGGCGCCGATGTCGCGACCCTGCCGCCGAAGGTTCTGTGGCAGATGTATCAGCATCCGCTGACCGACAAGGGCCTCGACGCCTTCCTCAAAGATTGGGCCAAGACCGGCCAGTCGATTCTCTAGAAAAGCAGGAGCGACGGCAGCATGGAGCGTCAGGGCACCGGCAAGCCTCCCAAGCAGGGCGGCACCGACGAACCTCTCACCCCAGCGGCCGTCGCTGCCTATCTGCGTCGGCATCCCGATTTTCTGATCGAACACCCGGATCTGCTGGGCGTTCTGAAGCCACCGCCCCGCCAGCTTGGCAATGGGGTCGTGGACCTGCAGGCCCTGATCGTCGACCGCCTGCGCGCCGATGTCTCGCGCCTCAAGCTGACCCAGCGCAAGCTGATCGCGACCAGCCGCAACAACCTCGTCAGCCAGGGGCGTGTGCATACCGCCGTCATCTCGCTGATCGGCGCGCGCAGCTTCGAGACGTTTGTCCAGATCATCACCGAAGAACTGGCCCCCATCCTGGATGTCGACGCCGTCGGCTTCGGGGTCGAGGCCAGCCGCCCGGATGAAGAACCCGGCGTTTCGGCCACCTCCTCCGTCATGATCCTCGCGCCCGGCACCGTCAGCGAACTGATGGGGGACGAGGAGATCCTGCTGCGCTCGGACATTTCGGGTGATGTGCGGATCTTCGGGGAAGCTGCATCCGGGCTTGTCCGCTCCGACGCGCTGATCCGCATGAAGATCGGCGAAGGCGCCCCGCCCGCCCTGCTGGCCCTGGGCGCCCGCCGCCCCGGCATCTTCCATCCGGGTCAGGGCACCGAACTGATCGCCTTCCTGGCCCAGACCATCGAACTGACCCTGCGCGCGTGGCTGGACCTGCCGGAATAAGGCTTCGGAATAGCAGCCACGTTCCCTTAGCGCTTTTATGACAAGACTGCTCTAAGCTAGATCCTCGCCGTGTCAATCTTCGGTTTGCGAGGGCCAATCCGTGCTGGCAGCGATCATTTACGTTCTGCTGATGATCCTGAGCATCTTCGGGTTTGCTTTTCTGATCATCGCGCCCCATGGCGGGTTGCAGAACTATCGCCGGCCTTATCGGCTGTCGATTTTCATGATCATCACCGGCACCGTTCTTTTGATGCTGAAGATGATCCTGAGCCCCTGGGTCAGTCTGGTGCTTGGGCTTAGCCTGATCAATATCGGCTATGCCGCTTTTCTCTATGCCGTGGCGCGGCCGGAACGGCGCATCCTGTTTGCCGCGCTGCAGGGGATGTCGGCGCTGATCGCCGCCGGTTTCCTCATTTTCCAGCATCTCACGACACCCTGTTACGTGTCGCTGGCCGCCGCCGTGATCCCCGGCCATATCCTTTTCTGTCTTCTCAATACCGTCGTGTTCCTAAGCCTGCCGGGCCGGAAACACCGCTGGCTCGCCTGGGCCTTCGGGGGCTGTCTGGTGATCAAGGTCTATAGCCTTGTCGATGTGCTGCTGGACTATAGCTGCGTCGACACGCTGCTGACCGACCCGGTGCAGTCGATCTCCGCCACCACCATCGCCGCTACCCTGCTCGCCGCGCATTTCTGGGCGATGGATGTGCTGCGGCATCGGGCCTAGCAGCATCGAAAATGCTTTTAATTGAAATCTTATAAAATCATCTACTATTGATACTTAAACCCATTGATGAATGCCCGTGAGGTTTGCCATGCCCAGGTTTTTGCTCACCCTTCTAGGCGCCGCCTTGCTTTCCCTATCCGTCTCGGCTGCCGATCTGCCGAAAGTCTATCGCGACCTCTGGTATGGGCAGCCTCGCGCAGAGCTACTGAAGACTGGCAAATTCCAACCAAATAAGGACGGCACGCTCAGCTTCAGAGACACCTTCGCCCAGATCGAAGTGGAGGGCGAAATTGGCTTCGATGACGCCAATAAGCTGGTCGGTGTTCATCTGACATTCGATCCCAGCGACGACGCCGACCTGGTGCTGGCGGCTCTGGTCAAAAACCAGTTTATTCCGCTCACCCTGCGCGATTCCCAAAATGAGATCGACGCCATCGCTTTCTTTGCCAACGGCGGCAAGCAAGAATCCTTCGCCAAGGCCATCAACACCGCGATCTATAACAACGACCTGACAGCTGTACTGGCGACAGGCATTACTCGAGATCCGGCCAACACCTCGGCACAGAATGTCGCCGCGCGGTTGAAACCATCGGATCGCATTGCGGTCTTCACTTTATCGGGTGAAGAAATGACCGTCGTCTTCACAAATATCGACGGGCTGAAACTACTGATGAATGAACGCAACAAGGCTGCCGCCGATAAGTTTTAGGCTGCAAGCATTGGCGAAGTGGAGCAAGGGAGGCTATCCTGGCTCCATGCCTGCCTCGACAGATCCGCTGACCCTGCCTTTCAATGCCGCCGACGATCTGGGGAGCGGCATTCGGGATTTCCTTGGTCACCTGAAAGGTGAACGGCGGGTGTCGAGCCATACGCTTGATGGTTATGGGCGGGATCTGGCGACCTTCTGTGCCTTCCTAGGCGAGCATCTGGGTCAACTGCCGGATATCGCGGCGCTTGAAGCGCTGCGGGTTGCCGATATTCGCGCGTTCCTGGCCATGCGCCAGGGGCAGGGGATCGCCCGCACCTCGGTCGCGCGGCAGCTATCGGCCTTACGCAGTTTCTTCAAGTTTCTGACGGCGCGCGGGAAACTGACCAATGCCGTGATGGCGGGCGTGCGCACGCCGCGTCTGCCCAAGACGGCGCCCAAGGCTTTGACGGTTACCGAAGCTGCCGATGGTTTGGCCGCGATTGCCGATATTTCCGACGAACCCTGGATCGGCCAGCGCGATCTGGCGCTCATGACCTTGCTCTATGGCTGCGGGCTGCGTTTGGGCGAGGCGTTGAGCCTGACCCGCGCCCAGGCCCCGACCGACGACGCCCTGCGTGTGCGCGGCAAAGGCAACAAGGAGCGCATCGTCCCTGTCCTTCCCATCGTGCGGGAGGCGGTGTCGGAGTATCTCGCCGCTTGCCCACATCCGCTCGATCCGGCGGGGCCGCTGTTTGTCGGCGCGCGCGGCGGACCGCTCAATCCCGGTGTCGTCCAGCGGCAAGTGCGGCGGCTGCGGGTTGCCCTTGCCCTACCCGACAGCACGACGCCCCATGCCCTGCGCCATAGTTTTGCGACCCATCTGCTGCGGTCGGGCGGGGATCTGCGCGCCATTCAGGAACTGCTGGGCCATGCGTCACTCTCAACCACCCAGCGCTATACCGAGGTGGATGCTGCCCGCCTGAAGGCGGTGCACCAATCCGCCCATCCCCGAGCAAGGAAACATGCGTGACCGATCCCGTTGCCCTGACCTACGGCCAGAAGGGCCAATTGATGCTGGAACTGCGTCGCTGCCTCATCCGCCTGGAGAATGAGGAAAACCTGTCCGAAGACGCCCGCAACGCCCTGGTCAGCGCAGGCAAAGCCTTGGCCCGTCTGCGCACCGACTATGTCAATTTCGCCAATGACTGGGGTCCGGATTGAGGGCATAGGCGGCTCCCCCTTCCATTTCGTCACCCCGCACTTGATACGGGGTCTATCCGAGGCGGAACCACCCAAGAGAGATCCCGCATCAAGTGCGGGATGACGACCTCTACAAAATGAAAATCAGCTCGCGCCCTTAGCCTTCGCCAGATGCGCCGCCAGCTCGTCACGCTCCGCGCAGCCTGACGGGCAGACCTGGACGAGGCGGTCCAGCATTTCCTGCGCCGACGTCAGATCGCCGGTCGACAAGAACAGCTCGCCATAATAGTTCAGCGCGCCTTTGTGGCGGGGGTCGAGCGAGAGGGCGGCCCGATAATGGGTCGCCGCCATCGGATAATCCTTCAGGCTGCGATAGCTGAAGCCCAGCATATTATGGGCTTCGACATCGGTCGGGGTCTTTTCAACCACGCCCGTCAGCACGGCGATGGCCTCCTTGAACTTGCCGTCCTTGGCAAGCTGGCTGCCCTGTTCGGTCGAGCCTTCCTTGGCCGGGGTCGGTTGACCAACGGCACCCATCGCAAAACCCGCCCCGGGCACGCCTGCCAGGACCACCGCCACCAGGGCTGCCGCTACTACCTTCATCGTCTGCTTCCTTGCCGTCAAAGACCCATCAACGACCGTAGCGGTCCTCGTTCCAGGGGTCACCCTCATTATGATAGCCCCGGACTTCCCAATAACCGGGCTTGTCCACGGCCACGAACTCGATCCGCTTCAGCCATTTCGAGGATTTCCAGAAGTAGAACTGCGGCACGACCAGACGGACCGGCCCGCCATGTTCGGACGTCAGCGGCTCCCCTTCCCAGGAATGGGCCAGGATCACATCGGGGGCCGAGAAATTCGCAACCGTCAGATTGGTCGTGTAGCCGTCGTGGCTGTGTAGGACCACATGGTTCGCCTCGGGTTTAGGCTTCACGACGGACAGAAGATGGCTGACCGCCACCCCGTCCCAGCGATTGTCGTAGCGCGACCAGGCCGTGACGCAATGGATGTCGGAGATAAAGGTCGCAGGCGGCTGATCCATCAGCGCCTGCCAGTCCCAGACGATGGGAGTCTCCACAAGCCCGTCCACGGTCAGCTGGAACTTCTCCATCGGGATCTTCGGCTGGATGCCCAGATCCAGAACCGGCCAGGTGCGCACTTCATGCTGGCCAGGCGGCAGGCGGTCGCGGCTGCGGTCGCCCAGATGGCCGGTCAGATGACGGCCTTCGCGCGCCCACTCCTGCTTGCGCTCGATCAGCTTGGTCTTCAGTTTGCCAAAGAGGCTGGTGTCGTCACTCATGGCCCGTGGCCTTCTCTCATCTGCCCAAAATGGATACTGCAAAAATAGGAGGCCGGATGCGCCAAGGAAAGCCATGCAGTTTTCCAGCTTGTGCCGCCTGCCTGCAATTCGCTATCGATTGCCCCAATGTCTCCGTTCCTGACGCTCTTCCTCAAAGGCCTGCTGATCGGCATCGCCGTCGCCGCCCCCGTCGGGCCGGTCGCGGTGCTCTGCATTCGCCGGGCCTTGATCGGCGGTTTCGCGGTCGCGCTGGCGACGGGACTTGGCGCCGTGATCGCGGATACGATCTTCGGATCGCTGGCCGCCTTCGGTGTCGCCGCCGTCTCGGGGCTGCTGCTGGACCATCAGAACGCCCTGCGCGTGATCGGCGGGCTTTTCATGCTGATCCTGGGTGCCCTCACCTGGCGCAAGACCGAAAACAAAGAGGTCACCGATGGTGCCGGGGGGTTAATCGCGGCCTTGCTGTCGGCCTTCGCCCTGACCATCACCAACCCGATCACCATCTTTGCCTTCACCGGTATTTTTGCCGCCTTCGACATCGTCAGCCACGATATGAGCACGGCCGGAACCGCCGTGCTGGCGGTCGGTATCGCACTGGGCTGCGCCATCTGGTGGTTGGGATTGGCCAGCATCGCCACTGGATTGCGATCCTGGGTCGGCACCCACCGCAATCTCGTCTGGCTGCACCATCTGTCAGGCGGCCTGCTCCTGGTCTTTGGCGCAGGGACCTTGGCGAGCCTGTTTTTTGTTTAAGTGGGTTTTGTCATCCCGGACTTGATCCGGGATCTTGTGTAGCCACACCGCGTAGCTCAACCCTCAGCCGCATCGACGCAGTTCGTCTACCCGAGATCCCGGCTCGGGGGCCGGGATGACAGAAAAACGGTTAGCCCTTATACCCGCCCAGTTCGCAGATCTGCGCCCAGGCCTCATCGGACACGCCGCTGACCGACAGGCGCGACTGGCGCACGAGGCCGAGTTCGGCAAAGCGCGGATCGCCCTTGATCTGGGCCAGGGTCACGGGGTTCGGCATCGGCGCGACGGCGGCCACATCGACCATGCCGAACCTGCCCGCCGGGTCGCTGTCGTCGGGATAATATTCCTTCACCACTTCGACGATGCCGACAATCGCGAGCCCTTCGTTCGAATGATAGAAGAAACAGCGGTCGCCGATCTTCATCGCCTTGAGGTTATTGGATGCCTGATAATTGCGGACGCCATCCCAATGAGTGCGCTTATCCGCGACCATCTTGTCCCAGGCGTATTTGAAGGGTTCGGATTTGACGAGCCAATAGGCCATCGGCAGACCTCGTTCGTTACAGTATCGAAATAACTTCGGCGCGCAGCGGACGCGTCAGCAGGCTTTCTACTGCCGCCCCGATGGGGGCAGCGCGATTCAAAACGGCGTCCACGGTGGCGATGATCGGGCAATCGAGACCCAGACGGATGGCCTGCGCCGCCGCCAGACCCGCCGCGCTTGCCCCTTCCGCTACACCAGCCGACTGGGCCAGGGCGGCATCCAGCGTCTCGCCTGCCCCCAGCCGTCGCCCCAGGGCATAGTTGCGGCTCTGCCCGCTGGTCGCGGTCAGAATCAGATCGCCCAGCCCCGCGAGGCCCGCCATCGTCTCCGCCTTGCCGCCGAGCGCCATGCCGAGGCGCGTCAGTTCGCCAAGGCCCCTGGTCACCAAGGCCGCCCGCGCATTATCGCCCAGTTGCAGCCCATCACAGATACCGCAGGCAATCGCCAGCACATTCTTCAACGCCCCGCCCGCCTGCACGCCGACGGTATCGGTGGAGGCATAGGGCCGCAGGCCCGGCGCGGCCAGGGTCTGCATCAGGCGCTCGGCCTGTCCGGCCTTATCATGGGCGATGACGAGCGCGGTCGGCTTGCCATCCATCACCTCGGCCGCGAAAGAGGGGCCGGAGAGTACCGCAATACTGCGGCCCGGCAGGCTTTCCGCCAGGGCCAGCGTCCCGAGACGACCGTTCGCGGCAAACCCCTTGGCGCAGAGCACCAGCGGCGCCTTGCCCGGCAACATCGCAAGCCGCACGGCCAGGGCGGGCAGCGCCGCACTGGGGACGGCCAGCAGCAGCGCCGCTTCGGCTTCCGACAGCCGGTTGAAGTCATCCGTGACCTCGATGCCATCCAGCAGCGTGCGACCGGGCAGACGGCGCGATTGCCGCGTGGCCTTCAGGCTATCCAGCTCGGCACCTGCCCGGCCCCACAGCAGTACTGGGCGCCCTGCACGGGCCTGGGACTGAGCCAGCGCGATGCCCCAGGCGCCTGCCCCGAGAATCGCGATGGTCATGCCGGCTCCATCGTGTCGAGGGGCCAGCGCGGGCGGCAGACGGCATCGAAGCCGTCGCTTTTGCCCAGGCGGAAGCGCTCCAACCCTGCCCAGGCGATCATGGCGCCATTGTCGGTGCAGAGCTTCAGGGGCGGCGCAACGGTGCGCATATTAAGTTTATCGGTCAGGGTCGACAGCCGGGCGCGGATCGCCTGATTGGCGGCAACGCCCCCGGCGATGACCAACGTATCGCCCTCGGGATGCGCGGCGCGGAACTCGGCAATGGCATTTTTCATGCGGTCAGCGAGCACATCGGCAACGGCGGCCTGGAAGGAGGCAGCGACATCGGCCAGATCCTGATCCGTGATCGGATCGGGCAACCGTTCGACCGTGTTGCGCACGGCGGTCTTAAGGCCGGAGAAGGAGAAATCGGCGCCGGGGCGCCCCATCAGCGGGCGCGGCAGATCGAAGCGGGTCGGATCGCCGGACTTTGCCGCCTGCTCCACGGCCGGACCGCCGGGAAAGCCGAGGCCGAGCATCTTGGCGGTCTTGTCGAACGCCTCGCCCACCGCGTCGTCGATGGTGCTGCCCAGGCGCTTATAACGTCCCACGCCCCCGACGATCAGGATCTGCGAATGGCCACCCGATACCAGCAGCAGCAGATAGGGGAACGCCACATCGTCGGTCAGGCGACAGGTGAGCGCATGGCCTTCCAGATGATTGACCGCCACGAAGGGCTTGTCCTGCACCATCGCCAGCGCCTTGGCGACCGTTGCTCCCACGATCACCCCGCCGATCAGGCCGGGGCCGGTGGTCGCCGCGACGGCATCAATCCTGTCCCAGCCGATCCCGCTTTGATCGAGGGCGGCCTTCACCACGGCTTCGATATGGTCGAGATGGGCGCGCGCCGCGATCTCCGGCACCACACCGCCATAGGGGGTATGTTCGTCGAGCTGGCTGAAAACCACGTTGGACAGAATCGTCCCGTCCGCCGCCACAACGGCAGCGGCGGTCTCATCGCAGCTCGTCTCGATCCCCAGAATATGCATCACGTCTCCTTACGGGGCCGCAGGGCGAGATGCAAGCACAGCCCCAGGGTCGCGCAGATCGCCATGCCCGCCATCATCGGCCGCTCGCTGCCGTCATAGGCGCCCGCGACCAGGATACCGATCCCGCTGGCGACCGCCATCTGCAGAAAGCCCGACAGCGCCGCTGCCGTCCCTGCCATATGGGGAAAGGGGCTCAAAAGCCCAGCCATGGCATTTGCAAGCATGACCCCCACGCCAAGCATGCCGATCATCGCCGGTATCAGAATACCCACGACCGCCACACCTTGCGACACATCCGGTCGGATCAAGGCATAGAGCAATCCCAGCCCCAGACCGATGGCGCTGATGGCAAGCCCGGCAACCACCAACCTCTCCACCCCAACCCTCCGGGCAAGACGCGCCGTCGTCAGCGTGCCTGTCAGATAGCCGCCGACACAGGCCATGAAACAGAAACCGTAAAGATCAGGCGGCAAGCCAAGCCCGCTGATCAGCACGAGGCTGGAGCCGGAGATGAAGCAGAACAACGTGCTGTAACCAAAGCCGATTGCTGCCGCATAGGACAGGAAGCTGCGGTTGGTGATCAGGCCGCCGTAGTTGCGCACCAGACCCTTGAGGCTGGTCGCAGCTGGGTCGAGACGTTTGTTGGTTTCCGGCAGCCTTAGCCAGACAAGACTGACGACTGCTACGGCAAAGACGGTCAGCACGACAAAATTCGCCCGCCAGCCGAAATGTGCTTCGAGCACACCGCCTAGCACCGGCGCCAAAGCCGGGGCGGCCGACATGGCGGCCCCCAAGAGGGCGAGCGCGCGGGCGGCCTCCTCCTTGGTGTAGATGTCGCGCACCACGGCGCGGCCCAGAACCGGCCCCGCGCAGCCGCCGATGGCCTGGGCCAGCCGCGCCGCGATCAGCAGCTCCAGCGAAGGAGCAAAAGCACAGGCCGCCGTCGCCAGGGCAAACAGCACCAACCCACCGAGGATCACGGGGCGGCGCCCGAACCTGTCTGCCAGCGGGCCGTAGATCAGCTGACTGACCGCAAAGCCGACCAGAAAGACCGACAGCGTCAGCTGCACCCGCTCAGGCCCGGCCGAGAAATAGATACCCAGCCCCGGCAGCGACGCCAGATACATGTCGGTCGAGAGCGGACCAATGGCGACCAGCAGTGTGAGGAGAACAAGCAGCCCCCGGTCGGGCTTGGCCGGAGTGGCGGTGACATCAGCCATAACGATGCAAACTCGACCCTTGGGTTTTCAGCCAGCGCTGCGGCGGACCGTAATCGGGATAAAGGCGCTCGACCACGGCCCAGAAGCGCGGAGAATGATTCATCTCCAGCCGATGGGCCACCTCGTGCGCGGCAACATAATCGAGGACGGCGGGCGGCGCCAGGATGAGGCGCCAGGAATAGGAAATGGCTCCCTTGGCGCTGCAACTGCCCCAGCGCGAGCGGGTATCGCGCACAGAAACCTGTTTCACCGTGACCCCCGCCAGTTGCGCATAGACGCGGGTGCGTTCGGATAGGGTTTCGCGCGCGAGCTTCTTAAGGTAGTCGGTTACCCGGCGCCCGAAGTGCTCGATCCCGCCCCCGACCTCCAATCGATCATCGACGCGCTTAACCCCCCGACCCTCGGGCCGATGGACGAGCAGGAGCGGGCTGCCCGCCACGTCGATCCGGGCATCGGGCGCGAACGGATTAGCTGCAGCGCCCACACGCGCCGCCGCGGCCTCGATCCATTCCTTTTGGCTTTCGGTAAAGGCCTTGATTTCGCGCAGCGAAACCCGCGGCGGCGCCGTCAGGATTGCGCTATCGACACTCTTGACGCGCAAGCTGAGGCGCCGCGCTGTCGCAAGACGACGCACAAGGATCGTTATTTCGCCAACCGAAAATTCGACCTTCGGGACTTTCGTATTGATCTTCGGTTTGCGCGAAAAAAAAAGCATCGACCTTCGTCACGAAACAATGGTAGGAGAGTCACAAAACTGAAACAGAACCCGCGTAGTCAAGCTGGGTCGCCCGAAACTTGGAGGAAAACGATGCGTATTCTCACGTCCGCCGTTGCCGTCGCCGCCCTTATGGCTGGTACCGCCCATGCTGCCCCGATGGAAATCCAATGGTGGCATGCCATGACCGGTGCGAACAACGACCGCGTCAACGAACTGGTCACCGAATTCAATGCCTCGCAGGCAGACTATAAGGTCGTTCCTGTCTTCAAGAACAGCTACGACGAACTGCTGAACCAGCTGATCGCGGCTTACCGCGCCGGTAATGCTCCGCACATCGCCCAGGTGTTCGAAGTCGGCACCGCGACCATGATGGGCGCGAAGGGTGCAGTGAAGCCGGTCTTCGAAGTCATGGCCGAAGCAGGCGAAAAGTTCGATCCGAAGAGCTACATGCCCTCGATCGCCGCCTACTACTCGACCGCTGACGGCAAGATGCTGTCGATGCCCTACAACAGCTCGACCTCCATCTCCTACTACAACAAAGACATCTTCAAGAAGGCCGGCCTCGACCCCGAAAAGGCCCCGGCAACCTGGCCGGAATGGTTCGCCGCCGCCAAGAAGATCCGTGAAACCGGCGCTGCCAACTGCGGTTTCACCGTTGCCTGGATGACCTGGACCCAGATGGAACAGGTTTCGGCATGGCACAACATCCCCTACGGAACCCAGGCCAACGGCTTCAAGGGCTTCGACACCGAATTCAAGTTCAACAACCCGTTGATCGTGAAGCATCTCGACACCCTGAACCAGCTGCAGAAGGACAATGTGTTCGTCTACGGCGGTCGTACCACCCAGCCGGAAGCTAAGTTCCTGTCGGGCGAATGCGGCATGATGCAGGGCTCGTCGGGCACCACCGGCACCCTCGACAAGGCTGGCCTGAACTACGGTACCGGCTTCCTGCCGTACTATCCGGACGTTGCCGGTGCTCCGCAGAACTCGATCATCGGCGGCGCGACCCTCTGGACCATGGGCGGCAAGAAGCCCGAGGAATATAAGGGCGTTGCCAAGTTCTTCAGCTACCTCTCGACCCTGCCGGTGCAGGTAGTGAACCACCAGAAGACCGGCTATCTGCCGATCACCCTGGCTGCTTACGAAGAAACCAAGAAGTCGGGCTTCTACGACAAGAACCCGGCCCGCGAGACCCCGGTGAAGGAACTGCTGAACAAGGCCCCGACCGAAAATTCGATGGGCGTCCGCTTCGGCAACCTCGCCAAAGTCCGCGACCTGATCATGGATGAAGTCGAAGGCGCTTTCGCCGGCAAGCAGACCATGCAGCAGGCCCTGGACAATGCGGTTGCCAAGTCGAACGACGAACTGCGTCGCTTTGAGCGCACTGCCAATCGCTAAACCTTAACTAAACTCGGGTTAGAGGTAACTCTGGCCGAACACACTCCGCCGCGTCGGCAACGGCGCGGCGGTTTTCTTTGACCCCTTTTGCCTAAAAGGCTTCGAGGCAAGGCATGCAACGCCGCGTCGTTTATTCCAGCCGATTGCTGCCGCTGCTGTTCGTGGCTCCGCAGGTCGCAATCTGCCTGATCTTCTTCTACTGGCCCGCCGGGCAGGCCGTTCAGCAATCGCTGTTCCTTGAAGATCCGTTTGGCGGTTTCTCCGAATTCGTCGGGCTCGAGAATTTCACTCAGCTCTTCGGGCAGAAAGAATACGTCGAAAGCTTCGTCCGCAGCATGATCTACGGCACCCTGGTGTCCGTCATTTCGCTGTCGGTTGCCCTGCTGCTCGCGGTTGCGACCATGCGCGTCGCCCGGACCAGCGGACGTTTCTATCAGACCCTTATTCTCTGGCCCTATGCCGTTGCCCCCGCCATCGCAGGCGTGATGTGGATGTATGTCTTCCACCCGACCATCGGCGTGCTGGGCAAGGAAATGGTGCTGGCCGGTTGGGGCTGGAACTACATTCTGAAAGGCGATCAGGCTTTCGGCCTCGTGGTCTTCGCCGCCGCCTGGAAGCAGATCTCCTACAACTTCATCTTCTTCCTCGCAGGGCTCCAGGCGATCCCCAAGTCGCTGATCGAAGCCGCAGCCATCGATGGCGCAGGCCCGTTCAAGCGCTTCCGCGACATCGTCTTCCCGCTGCTGTCGCCGACCGGCTTCTTCCTGCTGGTCGTGAACATCGTCTATGCCTTCTTCGAGACCTTCGGCGTGATCCATGCGGTGACCCGTGGCGGTCCTGCCAAGTCGACCGAAATCCTGGTCTACAAGGTCTATCACGATGGCGTCGTCGGTCTTGATATCGGCGGTTCGGCGGCCCAGTCCGTCGTGCTGATGGTGCTGGTGATCGGCCTGACCGTCGTCCAGTTCAAATATGTCGAGCGGAAGGTCCACTACTAATGGTCGAGAATCGCCGCTGGCTGACCGTCCTTGCCCATGCCGTCCTGTGGCTGGGTGTCCTTATCATCGTGTTCCCCGTCTTCGTCACCCTGATGGCGTCGACCCAGAGCACCCAGCAGATCATGGTCGGCGCCATCTCGCTGGTGCCAGGCGACTCGGTCGCTCACAACTACTGGACCGCCCTTACCCAGGGCGCCACCGGCACCTCCAATAACGCCGCCTGGAAGATGATGCTAAATTCGGCCGTGGTCGCGATGCTGATCGCCTGCGGCAAGATCTTCCTGTCGCTGCTGGCCGCCTACGCGATCATCTTCTTCGCCCTGCCGCTGCGCATGGTTTGGTTCTGGCTGATCTTCCTGACCCTGATGCTGCCGGTCGAAGTGCGCATCCTGCCGACCTACAAGGTCATCAGCGATCTCGCCCTGCTGGATACCTACACCGGTCTGTCGCTGCCGCTGATCGCTTCGGCGACCGGGACGCTGCTGTTCCGGCAGTTCTTCATGACCCTGCCGAACGAACTGGTGGAAGCCGCCAAGATCGATGGCGCCGGGCCGTTCCGCTTCTTCAAGGACGTGGTGATCCCGCTCTCGAAGACGAACATCGCCGCCCTCTTCGTCATTCAGTTCATCTATGGCTGGAACCAGTACCTCTGGCCGCTGCTGATCACGACCAAGGGCGAGATGGAAACCATCGTCATCGGCATCCGCAAGATGATGGCCGACAATGACAGCATCACCGACTGGGGCGTCGTCATGGCCACGACGATGCTGGCGATGATCCCGCCTGTGCTGGTGGTGATCTTCATGCAGCGCTGGTTCGTCAAGGGCCTGGTCGACAACGAGAAATAACGCACCCGCGTATAAGGATAATCAGAATGGCAACCGTTACCCTTGCGGGCGTTAAGAAGAGCTTCGGCGACGCCCATATCCTCCACGGCATCGACTGCGCGATCCAGGACGGCGAATTCATCGTCATCGTCGGCCCGTCGGGCTGCGGCAAGTCCACCCTGCTGCGCATCGTCGCCGGTCTCGAGACCATGACCGCCGGCACCATCGAGATCGGTGGCCGGGTCGTGAATGATCTGGAGCCCAAGGATCGCGATATCGCGATGGTCTTCCAGAACTACGCGCTCTATCCCCACATGACCGTGGCGGAGAACATGGCCTATGGCCTGAAGAACCGCGGTATCGACAAGGAACAGATCGAAGCGCGTGTGCAGAACGCCGCCCAGATCCTGCAGCTTGGCCAATATCTGCCGCGTCGGCCCTCGCAGCTTTCGGGTGGTCAGCGTCAGCGCGTCGCCATGGGCCGTGCCATCGTGCGCGAACCGGCCTGCTTCCTGTTCGACGAACCGCTCTCGAACCTCGATGCCAAGCTGCGCGTGCAGATGCGCGTCGAGATCAAGAAGCTGCAGCAGAAGCTGGGCGTGACCTCGATCTATGTGACCCACGATCAGGTCGAAGCCATGACCATGGCCGACCGTCTGATCGTCATGAACGGTGGCCGGGCTGAACAGATCGGCAAGCCGCTCGATCTCTATGCCCGTCCGGCCTCACAGTTCGTGGCAGGTTTCCTGGGCTCGCCCGCGATGAATTTCGTTCCGGCAACCATCGGGTCCGATGGCGCGTCGGTCGAGCTTGCCGGTGGCATCCGCGTTCCGGTCGGCACCGGGGTTACGGGCAAGGCCGGGGCGCCGGTCGTGCTGGGCGTTCGCCCGGAACATCTGGAAGTCGCCGGTGAAGGCGCGCTGGCGGGTACGGTCGAAGTTGTCGAAGCCCTGGGCGCCGACACCCTGGTGCACGTGAAACTCGCCGGTGGCGAAAGCGTGATTGCCCGTTTCGACGGCTCGACCCAGGTTGCCGTCGGCGACAAGCTGACGCTGGCCCCCAATTCCAGCGATCTGCACCTCTTCGACAGCAACACAGGTCTGCGTCTTAACTGAATCGCTTGCGGTTGCAGAATTTTTGAGTATTTTAGGGGCATCGTCATAAGGCAGAAGTGTCTTATGACCACGCTTCTTACGAAGGGTGGGCCATTGGCCCACCTTTTTCTTTAGCGCTTCCGTCAAGGAAGCGAAGGGATGCCGGGCCTCGCCCATGGACGATAACGACGATATTCGCATTACGCCGGAGGCCCAGGGCCTGGCGACCAAGATTGAAGCGCTGATCGACCCGTCGCTCGAAGCGATGGGCTATGGTGTCGTGCGTGTGCAGCTGACGGGTGGCAAGCGCCCGACCCTGCAGATCATGGCCGAGCGTATCGACAACGCCCCGATGTCTGTCGACGATTGCGCCGATATCAGCCGCGCCAGCTCGGCCATTCTGGACGTCGAAGATATCATCACTGGCGCTTATCACCTGGAAGTCAGCTCGCCCGGTATCGACCGGCCGCTGACCAAACGCGGCGATTTCGCGCGCTTTGCCGGGTTCGAGGTCAAGATCGACGCCGATCGCCTGATCGATGGCCGCAAGCGGTTCAAGGGCCGCCTGCTGGGCGTCGATGATCAGGATATCGTCCGCCTGCGCGATGCGGGCATCGACTATTCCATCCCCCTGGGGTCCGTGGTGCGCGCCAAGCTGGTGCTGACCGACGATCTCCTGAAGAACTCTCCGGACCGCCCGGTCCTCTAGTTTTTAAGATCAACCGCCGCCTCCCGCGGCCCGCATGAACGTTAAGGACAACGAGCCGTGCAGACCCGAGTCGAACTGCTGCAAATTGCCGATGGCGTCGCCCGTGAAAAGGGCATCGACCGCGAAGAAGTGCTGATTGCCATGGAACAGGCCATCCAGAAGGCTGGCCGCTCCAAATATGGTATCGAGCATGACATCCGCGCCGAGATCGACCGCGGCAATGGCGAGATTTCGCTGCGCCGCTTCCGCGAAGTGGTCGCCGCTGTCGATAACGACGCGACGCAGATCAGCCTCGAAGAAGCGCAGGTTCGCAATCCGGAAGCCGAGGAAGGCGACTTCATTACCGATCTGCTGCCGCCGATCGAGTTTGGTCGCATTGCCGCGCAGACCGCCAAGCAGGTGATCGTGCAGCGCGTGCGCGATGCCGAGCGTGACCGCCAGTTCAAGGAATTCAAGGACCGCGTCGGCGAGATCATCAATGGTCTCGTGAAGCGTGTCGAATTCGGCAATGTCACCATCGACCTGGGCCGCGCCGAAGCCGTGCTGCGCCGTGACGAGCTGCTGCCGCGCGAAACCTTCCGCCCCGGTGACCGCGTGCGCGCCTATATCTATGACGTGCGCCGCGAACAGCGCGGCCCGCAGATTTTCCTGTCGCGCTCGCATCCGCAGTTCATGGCTAAGCTTTTCAGCCAGGAAGTGCCGGAAGTTTATGACGGCATCATCGAGATCCGCGCCGTTGCCCGCGATCCGGGCAGCCGCGCCAAGATCGCCGTGCTTTCGAACGACAGCTCGATCGATCCGGTCGGCGCCTGTGTCGGTATGCGCGGCAGCCGCGTGCAGGCCGTCGTCGGCGAACTGCAGGGCGAAAAGATCGACATCATCCCCTACTCGGTCGATCCCGCGACCTTCGTCGTCAATGCCCTGGCACCTGCCGAAGTTGCCAAGGTCGTGCTTGACGAAGCGACCAAGCGTATCGAAGTCATCGTTCCCGACGATCAGCTGTCGCTGGCCATTGGCCGTCGTGGTCAGAATGTGCGCCTTGCCGCCATGCTGACCGGCTGGGACATCGATATCATGACCGAGAAGGAAGAGTCGGAGCGCCGCAACGAAGAAGTTCGTGCCCGTTCGGAACTCTTCATCGAAGCCCTGGACGTTGACGAGCTCATTGCCCATCTGCTGGTCGGTGAAGGTTTCACCAGCCTCGAGGAAGTGGCCGAGGTCGAGACGGACGAGCTGGCCGGTATCGAAGGCTTCGACGAAGACGTCGCGGCAGAACTTCAGAACCGCGCCCGTGTCTATCTGGAGCAGCGCGACGTTGCCGATACCGAAAAGCGCATCGCGCTGGGTGTCGAAGACGCCATTGCCGCCCTGCCGCACCTCAAGTCGCGCATGCTGGTGAAGCTGGGCGAAAAGGGTGCCAAGACCCTGGATGACGTCGCCGATCTGGCCGCTGACGAACTGATCGAGATCGTCGGCGAACTGACCGAAGAAGAAGCGAACGAGACCATCATGGCCGCGCGCGCTCACTGGTTCGAGGGCGGCGAGCAGGCTTGACGCAGGAAGAGCCTAACGACGCGCCGGATCCCTCTGACGACCTGCCGGAGTTGCCCGAAAGCGGGCCGCACCGGCGGTGTGTCGGAACCGGCGAGGTCAAACTAAAAGACGAGCTGGTCCGGTGCGTGGTAGCTCCGGACGGCTCGCTGGTTCCCGACCTGGACGGCAAACTGCCGGGGCGTGGGCTCTATATCTCGCCGGATCTCGATGCGATCGCGGCGGCGGTTAAGAAAAAGGGATTTGCGCGCGCTGCTAAGCGTGCCGTGCAGGTCCCGGATGATCTGGCGGCGCGGCTCGAAAGGTTGATCGCGGGGCGCTGCGGTAGTTTATTGGGGCTCGCACGACGGGGCGGGCAGGTGGCGGCTGGTTACGACCAGGCCGAAAGCCTGCTGCGAAACGGAAAAGCAGCCTTGTTGTTACAGGCGGTCGACGCAGCTGAAGGGGGACGGTCAAAACTGGCCAATCTCGCCAAGGCAGTGGGCGCCGCGGAATGGTCGGTTTTGACCGCAGTCGAATTGGCAGCGCCATTCGGTCGCGATCATTTGGTGCATGTGGCTGTTGCCCGAGGCGGTTTAGCGTCGCGCTTGAAAAGCGAACTGACGCGTCTCTCTGGGCTGCGCGCGAAGGTTGGCTGAGAAGGACGTCGGAAAGAGCATGAGCAACGAGAACGAGCAAGGTAGCAAAAAGCCTCTGACCTTGGGCAGGGGCAAGCTCGAGCTCAAGAAGCCGATCGAACAGGCCAGCGTGCGCCAGAGCTTCTCGCACGGGCGTTCGAAGACGGTTCAGGTCGAAGTGCGCAAGCAGCGCCATGGTCAGGCTGACGCCGGTCAGTCGACGGCGGCGACGCCTGCGCCGACCCAACCTGCAGCAGCCCCCGCGTCGGTTGCAGCCCCTGCCGCGCCCGCGCCCGCAACTCCGGTGGCGCCCGCTCCGGCACCAACCCCAGTCGTTCAGGCGGCTGCTCCGGCTGTCGCACCGAACCCGTCGGCTCCGTCGCCCAATGTGCCGACGCAAGCTGGCGACAAGATCCCGGTCCGCCCGACCCAGACAGGTAAAACCGGCCGCGCCCTGGCGACTCTGACCGAAGAAGAACGGTCAGCCCGCGTCCGTGTGCTGCAGGAAGCCGCCAAGCGCGCCGAAGAAGACAAGATTCGCCTCGCCGAAGAAGCGCGCCTGAAGGCCATCGAAGACGCCAAGCGCGCGGAAGAGGAAAAGATCCGCGCCGCCGAAGAGGCTGTCCGCAAGGCCAAGGAAGAAGAAGAGCGCAAGATCCGCGAAGCCGAGGAAGCCGCCCGCGAGGCAGCGATGCCCAAGGTCGAGCCGAAGCCGATCGCCAATCCCGCCGCGCCGGGCGGCGTCGTCCGCACGACTGAACCGCCGAAGGTCGCTCCGCCGACCCAGGCCGTCGGCCGTCGCGCGGTCGAAGAAGAAGAAGACGAAGGCCCTGCCCGCGCTGCACCCAAGCGCGGCGCACCGCCGCCCGCCGCCGCCGCCAAGCGTCCGGCAGCCCCGCCCGCCAAGCGCGTGGATGATAAGCGTCGCGGCGGCAAGATGACCGTCACCCAGGCGCTGGATGGCGACGACAAGGTGCGCGTCCGTTCGGTCGCCTCCATGCGTCGTGCCCGTGAAAAAGAACGTCTGCGGATGATGCAGCGCGGTCAGGAGAAGATCCTGCGCGAAGTCATCATCCCCGATGCCATCACCGTTCAGGAACTTGCCTCGCGTATGGCCGAACGGGCCGCCGAGGTGATCAAGTCCCTGATGCGCATGGGCGTCATGGCGACTATCAACCAGGTGATCGACGGCGATACCGCCGAACTGATCGTCGCGGAATTCGGCCATACGCCGAAGCGCGCTTCGGAAGCCGACGTTTTGATCGGTCTGGGCGGCGGCGAGGACGATGCGGTCAATCTGTCCCCGCGTCCCCCGGTCGTCACTGTCATGGGTCACGTCGACCACGGCAAGACCTCGCTGCTTGACGCCCTGCGCTCGACCGACGTGGCTGCCCGCGAAGCCGGTGGCATCACCCAGCATATCGGTGCCTATCAGGTCCAGATGGAAGGCGGTCAGAAGATCACCTTCATCGATACCCCGGGCCACGAAGCCTTCACCGAAATGCGCGCCCGCGGTGCCAACGTCACGGATATCGTCATCCTGGTGGTGGCTGCCGACGATGGCATCATGCCGCAGACCGTCGAAGCCATTAAGCATGCCCAGGCAGCGAACGTGCCGCTGGTTGTCGCGATCAACAAGATCGACAAGCCGGATGCCAATCCGACCCGCGTCCATAACGAACTGCTGCAGCACGGCCTCGTCGTCGAAGAGCTGGGCGGCGATATCATCGCCGTGCCGGTGTCGGCCAAGGCCCGCACCAACCTCGACAAGCTTGAAGAAGCGATCCTGCTGCAGGCAGAAATCCTGGAGCTGACCGCCAATCCGGATCGTGCTGCCGAAGGTACCGTGGTCGAAGCCAAGCTGGATCGCGGTCGCGGTTCGGTGGCGACCGTCCTGGTTCAGCGCGGCACCCTGCGTGTCGGCGACATCTTCGTTGCCGGTACCGAATGGGGCCGTGTCCGCGCCCTGGTCAACGACCGTGGCGAACAGGTCAAGGAAGCCGGTCCCGCCTCGCCGGTCGAAGTCCTGGGTCTCCAGGGTACTCCGATGGCCGGTGACGAGCTGGTGGTCGTCGAGACCGAAGCCCGCGCCCGTGAGGTCTGCGAGTATCGTGCCCGCGTGAAGCGCGAAGCCGAAGTGAAGCGCGCCGCCCGCGGCACGGTTCAGGAAATGCTGTCGATGATTGCTGCCGGCGAAGCCAAAGAGCTGCCGATGGTGATCAAGTCGGACGTGCAGGGCTCGCTCGAAGCCATTTCGGCCTCGCTGGGCAAGCTCGGCACCGAAGAAGTCCAGGCACGCATCCTGTCGTCGGGCGTCGGTGCGGTTTCGGAAAGCGACGTGACGCTGGCCCGTGCCTCGAACGCGATGATCATCGCGTTCAACGTCCGCGCCAATGCCCAGGCCCGCGAACTGGCCCGCCGCGATGGTGTCGATATCCGCTACTACTCGATCATCTATAATGTGGTCGATGACGTGAAAGCGGCGCTGTCCGGCATGCTGTCGCCGGAAGTGCGTGAAAACTTCCTGGGCTATGCCGAGGTTCGCGAAGTCTTCAACATCACCAAGGTCGGGACCGTCGGCGGCTGCTTCGTCACCGAAGGCATCGTCAAGCGCGGCAACAAGGTTCGCCTGCTGCGCGACAACGTCGTCATTCACGAAGGCACCCTCAAGACTCTGCGTCGCTTCAAGGACGAAGTCCGTGAGGTTAAGCAAGGCTTCGAATGCGGTATGGCTTTCGAGAACTATAACGACCTTAAGGTTGGTGACGTGATCGAAGGCTTCGAAATGGTTGAAGAAGCCCGTACACTTTAATCTTACATCTCATACGCGATCAAACAGCCCCGCCCTGGAAACAGGAGCGGGGCTTTTGTTTAGGACTCACGCCCCGTTGCTTTTGAGAGGTACGCTATTCCGGAATAGATGAAAGAAGGGCGGCCAATGTTCTCCTGGGCCCGCACGGGCGCATTTCTGATTGGCGTGACGGTAACTGCCCAGGCTCAGGCGGACGGGTTGATCTTTGACGTTGTCGATCAGGTGGGCTGGACCTGCCCATCGAACGCCCGACCGACAATCTGCCTCATGCCCCCCTTCATCGATTTGCTCAGCCAGCGGTCCGGCATCAAGATCAGGCTCGAGAAGATGCCGCTGACCCGCATTTACGAACGCCTGCAGGCCGGTCAGTCCCAACTCGCCCACAGCCCGGCCATCGTGCCGGGGGTCGAATTTGTCGGCGAAAGCTTTACTGTCCCTTTGATCGCGGTCGGGCGATCCGGGATGTCGCTTGCCAAATATGATGATCTCTATCGGCTACGCGGTGTGGGCGTGATGCGCAAAGCCCGCTTCGGCCATAAGTTCGATACCGACCCCTTGATCACCAAGGTCGAAGTGGTCGAAGTCTCCACAGCCTTGCGCATGTTGGCTGCCGGGCGGCTCGATGCCGTGGTGACGACAGCGCTTTCGGTCGCCGCCCAGGCAAAAGAGGAGGATATGAGGCCAGTCTTTGGCAGCCGCCTCATCCTGGCGCAACTGCCTTTTTACGTTGTCGCCGCCGAGGGGCGGACTCAAGACCCGGCAATCCAGGCCGTCACTAAGGCGCTAGCCGAGATGAAAGCGGACGGTACGCTGGAGCGGCTGCTGGCTGATACCGTCGGCACCGCCCTGACCCAATAAGGCCTCAAGTAGCGCAAAGCGCGATAGGCAAAATACCAGCCTCAAGTAGCGCAAGGCGCGGTAGGCCATATAGGGCAGGACCCGCACAAAGATTGACAGCGCCGTCCTTGCGGTGTTTCTACCCGGATCTTGTTCACCAACGATTGTAGAATGCCATGACCCGCTCCAAGGGGGGTTCGGGGCCGTCGCCCCGTCAGCTGAAAGTCGGCGAGGAAGTCCGCCACGCCATGACGCGGATCCTGACCCGCGACGGGCTGCGCGATCCGGTGTTGACCGGCGTCACCATCATGGTGACCGAAGTCCGCATGTCGCCCGATATGCGCCACGCCACCTGCTTCGTCGCCCCGCTGGGTTCGATGCCTGATGGCGGGACGACCGCCGATCTGGTCAAGGCCTGCAAGCGGGCCAGCGCCTATATGCGCGGCCAGCTGGCGCGGGAGGTCAATCTGCGCTTCGTGCCGGAACTGGCTTTCCAGGCCGATACATCCTTCGATCAGGCCGCCCGCATCGGCGCGCTCTTAAGCGAACCCAAGGTCCGCGCCGATCTGCCGGAAGACGATACGGCCGAAGATGGCGAGGACGATGGCAAGGCGTCGTAAGGGCGAGGCCATTCACGGCTGGCTGGTAATCGACAAGCCCCTGGGTCTGTCGTCGGCTGCCGTTGTCGGCAAGGCCAAACGGCTGCTGAATGCCGCCAAGGTCGGCCATGGCGGAACGCTCGACCCATTGGCGAGCGGGCTGCTGCCGCTGGCCTTCGGGGAAGCGACCAAGACGGTCGCCTATGCGATGGATGGCGCGAAATCCTACCGCTTCACGGTCCGCTGGGGTGAAGCCCGCTCTACGGATGATGCCGAGGGTGAGGTTATCGCCACCAGCGACAGCCGCCCGACCGAAGCAGATATCCGTGCGATCCTGCCCCGCTTCATCGGCGATATCTCGCAGATGCCGCCCGCTTTTTCAGCTCTGAAGGTCGATGGGCAGCGCGCCTATGATCTGGCCCGCGACGGCGAAATACCGGAACTGGCTGCACGAACGGTGCGCATCGACGATCTGCGCCTGATCCGCGTGATCGACGCCGATAATGCCGAGTTCGAGGTGGATTGCGGCAAAGGTACCTACGTTAGGGCTTTGGGACGCGATTTCGGCCAGATCTTGGGGTGTTTTGGATATATTGCCGCCCTGCGCCGCACGCGGGTCGGCCCCTTCACCGAAAAACATGCGATTTCGCTGGACTCAAGTCCCGAATCCAACGATCTTGCGCCGCTATCGGAACGCCTGCTTCCGCTCATGACCGTGCTGGACGACATCCTGGCTCTGGCCGTGACGGAGGAAGAGGCGAAGCGCCTGGCTCAAGGGCAGCCGGTGATGCTGGAACCCTCCCGCATCCCCCCTGACCTACCCCAGACCGACGAGAATATTGCCATTGCGACCTGCGGTGAAACGCCTGTCGCCCTGGTGACGTTCGAAGCCGGTGTTCTTCGTCCACAGCGGGTGTTCAACCTCTAGATTTGAAAGGACCATCCGATGTCGATTACTGCAGAACGTAAGCAAGAGCTTATCAAAGAATACGCCACCGGCGAATATGACACGGGTTCGCCCGAAGTGCAGATCGCGATCCTGTCGGAGCGCATCCGCAACCTCACCGACCACCTCGGCACGCACAAGAAGGATTTCCATTCGCGTCGCGGTCTGCTGGTCCTGGTCGGTCAGCGTCGTCGCCTGCTGGATTACGTGAAGGGCAAGAGCCAGTCGCGTTACGAAGGTCTGATTAAGCGTCTCGGCCTGCGCCGTTAATGGCTGCTGGCTTCTCGCTAGATCGGAAATAAGACGTGCGACCCGCTACCGGCTTCGGTGGCGGGTCGTAGTCTATTTTGCTAAGGCCCTTTACGGGCGCCTACCGGCCCTTGGCCTACTTGAGGCGCGTTGTTCCTGGCCGATGCATCGAAATGCTGCCGCCGAGCCATCGTTCGGCGGGCAGGGTGTCGCGGACCGCACCCTGGAAAATTTGAAGGTCCGGGGCGTTTGGGGCCACTCCCACCCGCCCACATGAATGGGAAGGACGATTAGATGTTCACTATCCACAAAAAAGAGATCATGTGGGGCGGCCGTAAGCTGACCCTCGAAACCGGCCGCATCGCGCGCCAGGCCGATGGTTCGGTCCTCGCCACCTATGGCGACACCGCCGTGCTCTGCACCGTGGTCTATGCAAAGGCTCAGAAGCCGGGTCAGGACTTTTTCCCGCTGACCGTCAACTATCAGGAAAAGACCTTCGCCGCCGGTAAGATCCCGGGCGGCTTCTTCAAGCGCGAAGGCCGTCCTTCCGAAAAGGAAGTGCTGGTTTCGCGTCTGATCGATCGTCCGATCCGTCCGCTGTTCGTCGATGGTTTCCGCAATGAAGTGCAGGTCGTCTGCACCGTGCTCAGCCACGATCTGGAAAACGATCCCGATATCGTCGCCATGGTTGGCGCGTCGGCTGCCCTGACCCTGTCGGGCGCCCCGTTCCTGGGTCCGATCGGCGCTGCGCGCGTTGCTTACATCGACGGCCAGTATGTCCTGAACCCGACCGCCAAGCAGTCGCTCGAATCGTCCCTCGACCTCGTTGTCGCCGGTACGACCGAAGGCGTGCTGATGGTCGAATCGGAAGCCAAGGAACTCAGCGAAGACGTGATGCTGAGCGCCGTGACCTACGGTCACAAGGAATTCCAGGCCGTCATCGAAGCGATCATCGATCTCGCCCAGAAGGCCGCCAAGGACCCCTACGAGATGCCGGAACCGGCCGCTGAAGAAGCTGTCGTTGCCAAGCGTCTGTCGGAAGTCGCCCGCAAGGATCTGGCCACTGCCTATACCGAAACGGTGAAGCAGCAGCGTTACAAGAACGTCGGCGAAGTCAAAAAGAAGGCCATCGAGACCCTGGTCGCCGAAGGTCTGCCTGCCGATCTCGCCGCCTCCAAGTTCAAGGACCTGGAAGCCGACGTCGTGCGCGGCAACATCCTCGCCACCAAGAAGCGCATCGACGGCCGTGACCTCGTAACCGTCCGCCCGATCCTGGCCGAAGTCGGCGTGCTGCCGCGCGCCCATGGTTCGACCCTGTTCACCCGCGGCGAAACCCAGGCGCTGGTCGTTGCCACCCTGGGCACCGGTCAGGACGAGCAGGTCATCGACGCGCTGGCCGGCGAATACCGCGAAAACTTCATGCTGCACTATAATTTCCCGCCGTATTCGGTCGGTGAAACGGGCCGTATGGGTTCGCCGGGCCGCCGCGAAATCGGTCATGGCAAGCTGGCATGGCGCGCGGTTCACCCGCTGCTCCCGGCCAAGGAAAAGTTCCCGTACACCCTGCGTGTCGTGTCGGAAATCACCGAATCGAACGGTTCGTCGTCGATGGCCACCGTCTGCGGCACCTCGCTGGCGCTGATGGACGCCGGTGTGCCGCTGGAACGCCCGGTTGCCGGTATCGCCATGGGTCTGATCAAGGAAGGCGACCAGTTCGCCGTTCTGTCGGACATCCTGGGTGACGAAGATCACCTCGGCGATATGGACTTCAAGGTCGCCGGGACCGAAAAGGGCATCACCGCCCTGCAGATGGACATCAAGATCACCTCGATCACCGAAGAGATCATGAAGATCGCCCTGGGCCAGGCCCAAGGCGGCCGCCTGCACATCCTGGGCGAGATGGCGAAGGCCCTGACCGTTGCCCGTGGCACCGTGTCCTCGAATGCCCCGCGCATCACCGTCATCCAGATCAACAAGGACAAGATCCGCGACGTGATCGGTTCGGGCGGCAAGGTGATCCGCGAGATCACCGAAACCACCGGCACCAAGATCGACATCGAAGACGACGGCACGATCAAGGTTGCAGCCACGGACGATGAGAAGGCCAAGGCCGCCATCGACTGGATCAAGGGCATCGTCGCCGAACCCGAACTGGGCGTGATCTACAACGGTAAGGTCGTGAAGACCGTCGATTTCGGCGCCTTCGTGAACTTCCTGGGCAGCCGTGACGGCCTCGTCCATATCTCGGAACTGGCCGCCTCGCGCGTTGCCAAGACCGACGACGTGGTGAAGGTCGGCGACGCCGTGAAGGTCAAGGTCCTGGGCTTCGACGATCGCGGCAAGATCAAGCTGTCGATGAAGTCGGTCGACCAGGCCACTGGCGAAGACATCTCGAAGAAGAAGGAAGAGCCGTCGGCCTAACGGCTCGGTTCTCCCGACGAAGACAGACCCCGCCCTAACCGGCGGGGTTTTGTTTTGCCGGAACCTCCGTCCTCGCTAGGATCGGAACGATGGCACGGGAAGAAATCGTAACCTTCGAGGTGGAAGGCGAAGCTGTCGTCGGCACCTTGCGGCTTGCCGGTGGCAATGCCTCGCCCGTCGTGCTTCTGCTGCATGGTTTCGCTGGCACCAGGGACGAGCTGGCGACACCGGCCCTTGGCATGGGGATCTTCGCCTACGTCGCCGAGCGACTTGAAACTCTCGGCTTTTCCAGCCTGCGGATCGATTTCCGGGGGTCAGGAGAGAGCGGCGGCCGGTTTGCCGATACGACCTATAGCTGCCAGATCGCCGATTGCGTCGCTGCGATGGAGTTTATAGCAGCACATCCTGCGATCGATCCTTCCCGCCTCTACCTGCTGGGCTGGAGCCAGGGCGGGCTGGTCGCCGCCGTCACTGCCGGACAGACGAACCGGCCAGCCGGGATCGCGCTGTGGGCCGCCGTGGGTGAACCCGCCGTGTCCTTTCCCACCCTCATTGGACAGGAAGCCTATCAGCGCGGCCTTGCCAGCGACCGGCCCGTGGACATTCAGATGCCGTGGGGCGCGAGTCTGACGCTTGGCCCCGCTTTCTTTGCCGAGGTGGCGGCGATGGATCCTTTGACCCATATCGCCGCCTATCGCGGGCCAGCTTTCTTTGCCGAAGGCACCCTGGATCGCGCCATCGCCGTCGGGACAGCCGGGAAATTCGCAGCGGCGCATCGCGGGCCTCAAGAGCTCTGGACCGCCCCGATGGATCACGCTTTCAACAGCGGCACCACCCGCGAGACGCTCGACGATCTGATCGCCGCCACGGCGGCTTTCTTCACCCGCACGCCTGCGACCTAGTTTGTAGTTTGCAGTGCTCTTGGCGGACATTTCCCCTAAGCTCGCCGCCATGCTGACCCGCTCCGATATCCGTTTCGATCTTTTGAGCCTGCTGCCCCAAGGCTGGCGCCCCTATGCGGCGCTGGCGCGGCTCGACCGGCCTATCGGAACCTGGCTGCTGCTGCTGCCCTGCTGGTGGGGGCTGGCGCTGGCCGGGAACCTCAGCCCCCTGCCCTATCTGATGTTCGCCATCGGGGCTGTTGCCATGCGGGGGGCTGGCTGCACGATCAATGATCTCGCCGATGTGGAGTTCGACCGGCAGGTTGCCCGCACCGCGCAGCGCCCGCTGCCCTCCGGGGCCGTCAGCAAACGGCAGGCGCTGGTGTTCCTGGCGGCCCAGATGCTGGTCGGGCTTGCGGTGCTGGTGACCTTCAATCTGCCGACCATCCTCTGGGCCTTCGGATCGGTCGCGATCATCATCGCCTACCCCTTCATGAAGCGCTTTACCAACTGGCCGCAGTTCGTCCTGGGCCTCGCCTTCAACTGGGGGGCGCTGCTGGGCTGGACTGCGAGCTTCGGTGCCCTGCACTGGCCAGCCCTGGCGCTCTATGCAGCAGGTATCCTCTGGACCCTCGGCTACGACACGATCTATGCCCACCAGGACAAGGACGATGACGAGCGGATCGGCGTGAAATCCACCGCCCTTCATTTCGGATCCGAAACAAAATTCTGGATCTCCGGCTTCTATGCCGCGACCCTTCTGCTGCTGGGCCTGGCCTGCTGGGGCGCCGGGGTACCGGCCTGGGCGAGTGCTCTGGCCCTGATCGGCATGGGCGGGCATTTCCTCTGGCAGCTGGTCTGGCTCGATATCGACAATCCGGACAATTGCCTGACCCTGTTCAAATCAAATCGCTTCGCGGGCGGGCTGTTCCTGCTGCCGCTGCTGATAGCCGGGGCCCTGGCATGACAATCGATCCCGCCGCTTTCATCCGTGCCGAGACGCTTCTGAAGCCCCTGGAGTTTGTCCCCGAGCTGCGTCTGCATCTGGCCGATGTCGCCGTGGACCTGTGGCAGGCGACCGAGGAAACCCTCGAAAAAACTGGACTGCCGCCGCCCTATTGGGCTTTTGCCTGGCCCGGCGGACAGGGGCTGGCGCGCTATCTGCTCGATCATCCCGCCATCGTCGCAGGCAAGCGGGTGGTCGATCTGGGCGCAGGGTCGGGCCTGACGTCCCTGGCGGCCGCCAAGGCCGGCGCGGCTTCGGTGCTGGCTGTCGATATCGACGTCTTTGCCTTAGCCGCGATTCAGCTGAATGCCGCCGCCAACGGCGTCACCATCGCCACCAGCGATGCCGACCTGATGGCCGAGCCTTTGAAAGACTGCGATCTGCTGCTGATCGGCGATCTCTGTTACGAGCGCCCCCTGGCCGAGCGGGTGACGACCTGGGCGAGGGCGCAGGCCGCGCGCGGCATTCCCGTGCTGCTGGCGGATCCCGGCCGCGCCTACCTGCCGGAAACCGGCCTGCAACGCATCACCACCTATACGATCCCGACGAACCTGGACCTTGAGGACCACGAGAGCCGGGAAACCGCAATCTTCCGACTGATGGCCCCCTGATGACCTTGATACCGACCGTGCTTGCCGTCTGTTTTGCCCTGCTGGGGCTGGTGCATCTCTATTGGGGTTTGGGCGGCAAGATTGGCAAAGCTGCCGCCATTCCGACTTTGCCCGACGGTAGGCCCGTCTTTCACCCCAAACCTCGGGGGACGCTTCTTATCGCCGTCAGCCTGTTCGCCATCGCGGCCGTGGCGTGGCGCCTGGGCATGGTGCCACCGCCGGGCGACATCATCCGCTATAGCGGTACCGCTATCGGCGCCCTGCTGCTGTTCCGGGGCATTGGTGAGCGCCGGTACCTGGGCCTGCTGAAGCGGATCCGGGGTACTCGCTTTGCGACCCTCGACACGCTGTTTTATTCGCCGTTCTGCATCGCATCCGGCATCGGCTTCATGATCTTGACCGCTTAGGCGGCCCCTTACGTTGCCCGGCGGTAAAACGCCAGCGATCCCGCCAGGGTCAGCAAGGCACCGCCGCTGATCCGGTCGAGCCAGAGGGCGCCGCGCGCCTTCAGCAACCGCACCGCCTGCGACCCGAAGACCGCATAGCCCAGCATCACCAGCGTATCGACCGCCCCGGCCACCAGGGCGAGGGTGAGATATTGCGGCGCCTGGGGCAGATCGAGGTTCACGAACTGCGGCAGGAAGGCCGAGAAGAAGAGATACCCCTTTGGATTGGTCACCGCGACCAGGAAGCTTTTCAGGAAGATCCGGCGCCCCGACCCCACGTTGCCTGACCCCGTGCTGCCTTCCGCCGCCTGAGCCAAAGCCCCGTCCAGCGAGCCTTTGGAGCGCAGCAGCATGATCCCCAGGAAGGCGAGATAGACAACGCCGATCCATTTGACGACCGTGAACCAGAATTCCGACGCCGCCAGCAGCGCACCCAGCCCCAGGGCCACCGCACCGATCAGCACAAAGTCCGACGCCACCGCCCCGGCCATGCCCGGCAGTGCCCGCTTCACCCCGAAGCGCGACCCGTTGGTCATCGCCAGCAGCACCGTCGGCCCAGGGGTCGCCGCCCCAACAAAGAACGCAAAGCCGAAGGCCAGGATCGTCAGAATGCTCATGATCTAGGCCCTCGGACCAAAGGCCGGATAGGGCTCCAGCGGCGTCACCGCGACCAGTTCGAGCAGATTGGCCGCCAGCATCGGCAGAGTCTGCAGCTTGGCCCGCACCTCGGCCTCATCCGCCGCTTCGACCAGCATCACCGCGCCCGGCATATCGCCGCGCCGCCAGATCTGCCGCACGAAACCTTCCGCATACATCTCGCGCACCCGCTCCTGCTCCGGCGGGAACCAGGGCTCGAACTCCTCGGGCGACAGGGCTTCGACACGACGGCGAATCAGGATGAAGAACTGCATGACGATGACTCGACTACTTCTTTTTGAAAATCAGGATTAGAAGCAGGATCACAATCCCTATCGGGGTGCAAAGGAAAAACAAGAGGCCAAGTCCAGCCAAAAACATAGAAGAAACTATAATCGGAGAAACATATGTGACAAAAAATAGAAGTGCAGCAAACCTCAGCTTTCCCTTTAAATCATAGACCTCCCGGAACGCCTTATCCAGCTTTGAATTGAAAAATAGAAATAAAATCAAGAAAAGACTTACAAATATTATATTATAGATTTTATTTTCTGCGGTTATTAGAAATGGATTCGCACTTAAGAACAATACAAATGACACTATAGCCGAAATTATGAGATAACCCTTTATATCACGCTTCAAAGCCTCCGCAGAGTCAGTGCCGATTGTAAGCCGTCTCTCATTCGTCGAAGTCACTATAGTTCCTCTGCTCAGATACCAATTCTTCGATAAGCCAGTGCCTCGGCTACGTGAAGCCGCCCAACCCGCGCCTCGCCCGCCAGATCGGCCAGAGTGCGTGCCACCCGCAGGGTGCGGGCATAGCCACGGGCGGAAAGCTTCAGACGGTCGATGGCTTCGGTCAACAGGGTACGCCCGGCAGCGTCCGGTTCAGCCACTTTGAGCAGCAGATCGCCATCGGCCTCGGCATTGGTGGCGATATCGGGACTATCGGCATAGCGATCTGTCTGGATCGCCCTGGCTTTGGCAACCCGCGATGCCACCTCGCGGCTACCTTCTCGCGGGGGCGGCAGGGTCAGGTCGGCGGCGGAGACTGCCGGAACCTCCACATGCAGGTCGATGCGATCCAGCAGCGGCCCGGACAGCTTGGCCTGGTAATCGACGGCACAGCGCGGGGCCTTGCCACAGGTGCGCGAGGGGTCGGCCAGATGCCCGCAGCGGCAGGGATTCATGGCGGCGACCAGCTGCAGGCGCGCCGGATAGGTCACATGGGCATTGGCCCGCGCGACCGAGACCTTGCCGGTTTCCAGCGGCTGCCGCAGGGCTTCCAGGGCGCCGCGCTGGAATTCCGGCAGCTCGTCCAGGAACAGGATGCCGGCATGGGCAAGGCTGATCTCCCCCGGCCGCGCCCGGTGCCCACCGCCGACCAATGCCGGGACCGAGGCCGAGTGATGGGGATCGCGGAAGGGCCGCCGCGTCAGCAGCCGCCCGCCCTCCAGCTGACCCGCAATCGAATGCACCATGCTGACGGTCAAGGCTTCGCGCGGGGTGAGTTGCGGCAGGATGCCGGGCAGACGCGCCGCCAGCATCGATTTGCCCGACCCTGGAGGCCCGATCATCAACATATTGTGTTCGATAATCCTTTCCAATCGACGCGGCTCCAGCACGACGCTAGGCTCAGTGGCCCCCCACCGTCCCCGCGTGAAACGACAGCATGGCAAAAGCCCGCATCTACAGCTACCTCCGCTTCAGCTCCCCCCAGCAAAAGCGAGGCGATTCCAAGCGCCGTCAGAACGAGTTGATCAAGGAATGGGCCGAGAAGCTAAAGCTGGAAATCGCCGAGGCCTACATGGACGAAGGCGTCTCGGCATACAGCGGTGCCAACATCGCCGACGGCGGCGCCCTGGGCGTCTTCCTGGCGAAGGTTAAGGCCGGCGAGATCCCACGGGGCTCCGTACTGGTGGTCGAATCTCTTGATCGCCTGTCCCGCCAGGCACCACTCGACGCTCTTCCAATCTTCACAGCACTGCTCAACGCGGGGGTGTCGATCGTCACAGGCGGGGACGGTCAGCACTTCACCCGCGAGTCGATCAACAAGGACAGTTTCCTGCTGTTCGGCTCGATCATGGTGATGGCGCGCGCCCATGAGGAATCGAAGACAAAGTCCAAGCGCCTAACTGCAGCCTGGACCGAGAAACGCAAGAAGGCCCAGGAACATCTCGAGCCGATGACCCGGATCGTGCCGGCCTGGATCCGCATGGTCCAAGAACGCGGAACCAAGCGGTTCGAGCTGATCCCCGAACACGTCCGCATCGTCGAGCGCATCTTCCGCGAGGCTACCAATGGCCTAGGCCGCCACACGATCGCGAAGCAGCTAAACGAAGAGGGCGTGCCCGTCTTTGGACGCGGCCAAGCCTGGCACAGTTCCTACATCATCAAGATCCTGGAAAACGATGCCACCATTGGGACCTACCACCCGCACAAGATGGAGGTCATCGAGAGCACCGATCCCACGAAGCCGGATAAAAAGCGACGGAAGCCGGTTGGACCACCCATCAAGAACTTCTACCCACCCGCCATCAGCGAAGACCTGTGGTACGCCGCGCAATCAGCGCTGAGAGGTCGCGCCCTGCTGCAGCTGAAGGGGCGGACCGGGGCCAAAGCGGGCTCACCCTTTGGCGGCCTGGCCGTGTGCGGCGGATGCGGGTCCGCCCTGATCAGTTGGACCGCCGGGGAAGGCGGGCGGCTGAAAAACGGACGTCTCGTCCGAAAGCTGATCTGCGCCGGCCACCGCCGTGGGATCAGCTGCACGACCCCGACCCGACACGAGCAGTCCACCACCATCGATGCGGTCTTCAACGCCTTGCGCGCCTTCCACGCCTATCATGGCGTCCAGGACGAGACGCCAGTGCTGATGGGCCAAATCGATGCCAAGAAAGCCGAGATTGCCAAGCTGCGCGACGGGAATAAGCAGCTCATCGAGTTCATCAAGACCCAGGCGATGGACAATGAGCAAATCAGAGATGAGATGAACGCTGCCAACGCTCAGATAAAAGAGTGCCAGGCTGAAATCGGCCGTCTCCACACCGCGATAGAAACCACCGCGGCGGCCCAAGACGATAAGGCCCACCTGACCAATTTGCAGGTCTTCCGGGAGGCCTTCCAAGCCGAAGAACTGGGCCAGGACACGCCCGAGCACCAAAGCCACCGTCAAAAAGCGGCGGTTATCCTGCGCCGGCACGTCTCCCGGATCGTCGTAGACCTGGACTCTGAGATCGACCTCTGGGGCTATTGGATCACCCCCAAGACCGCTGACGGCCAGCCCGATCTGAAGAATACCTTTCTGATTCCAACCATGGGCGACGATCACCTCGACTGGTCTGACGAACACCTGTTTGGCTTCGCGCAGCTGGTGGCCGACAGCGTCATCATGCGCCTCCAGGAACCGGATCTACCAGATGACCGGCGCGACTATCTCCGGCACGAGCTTTTGAGGGCCCTCGCGATGTCGCCCGAGTTAAGGCGGGAACCCTATCTGTCAGCGGTCGCACCGCTGACAGGCTATGACCAGTCGCCGTTTGACCGGTTCGTACGCGATCTGGAAGCTGGGAAATACAATGATGAACTTGCAGAGATCGGAGGTTGAAAGCCAGGATTCATGCGGGCTTCAGCCTTGCTTTGCCCCTTAAAAACTTGAAAGACTGACCTTCGAGCCCACCTGTGGCCTCCCCTTTCCAAGGAGGCACCATGGGCTTGATTCCGACCCGCTACATCGCCTTCGACCTCCCGCCATCCGGGCCGGAGTTTCTCGTCCTGCAGGCAGGCTTGCTGCCGAAGCAGGCTGGTACAGGTCTGCAGATCGAGACCTTGGACGTCTACGACGGCTCATCCGCCCTGTCCAAGTTGCAGAACGTCTGGGATGTCCGCTCCCGACGCTACGCTTCCACCCTGATCGGTACCGAAGAAAAGCTGGCCGAATTTGAGGCCCTGCGGATCCAGAAAGGCCATCGCCCTCTGGTTCTCAATGACGGGCATCTCCGCACATTGATCCCCTGGTCGCCCTCGCTCGTCAGGGCTCCGCTCCGGGTTTCAATGGAGCAACTCGAAAATATTTTTGACCACAATAGGTTGTGCCGCCTGCACGACAAATCGCAAGCGCTGCGGGAGATTCTCACCGTCGCGGTCAGTGACTTACTGACCCTAGCTTCAACTGGGGCTTGTCGTCACTTCTGTGAACATCTACTTCGATATCATGAAATTGAAAGTAGAAAATCATCGCGAAAATCTATTGAAAATCGCGATGATCTGTGCTAAAGTGTAAGTTCGGCCTTTTTCAAGCAAAACCAAGGAACTTCAGCCCTATGTCCAGACGAAATCAAAGATCCGTCCTTCGCGCGCTTAATACACGACCTGTTGTTTATATACAAGGAAATCCTGAGATCAGCGTTCTTGGTAACGCTATGCTTGAGATCAAAGCGCCTGCGAAGCTGAGACCCAATACACAACTGGCCTATGCCTCTGTGTTCGGGCGATTTTTGAACTTCGTCAACGATAATGGGCTGGATCTCAGCAACCTCCCAGAGGAGGCATTCTGGGCCTATTTCAAGCACACGGGTGACATGTACGAAGCGGCAAACCCCGTTCACAGGAATCGCGCCCTCATTACGGTCTATCGGGAGCACTACATCCTCTGGGAGCTGTTCCGACTGGCCGGCGAGCGCGGCCTGGTGTCCAACAACTTTCCCAAACCGGAGATGAAGGTTATCGACGGCGCAGCTGTGCCGCACTTCGAGATCACCGGCCGGAGCAAACAAGAGATTCGTCTGCCCACCGAAAACAACATGGAACTGATGATCTCGCACCTGCCGGTAATGTTTCAGCACATTGCCGACTGCATGCTGGATACCGGTGCCCGCTGGGATGAAATCCGTCAGGCGTTCACCAAAACCTGGCCTGAACGACATCCAACGGGAGATCACGGCCTCCAGGAAGTGCCGGTCACCGTCAAAGGGGGACGCCCCGGCTCACTCTGGGTTTCGGAGGAGGCTGCAGCATCTTTCGAAGCTCTCTGGCGCCTTTCCCCTTCAGAAAAGGCACGGCTGACAAACAAGGCCTTCAACGCAGCCATCAAGCAGGCTTGCGTCGATGCCAAACTATTGAAAGCAGAGGATGAACCTCTCGCGGTCAATGAAAACAACGGATCGGCGTTCCCCTCGCGGCACGACAGCGGCCTGAAACTGACCTCTCACGGCTTCCGTCACTATTACGCGTCGCTGTTCATGAAGCAGTTCGGACAGGCTGAAGGATTCAATCCCATCGAGGCCCTGCAGAAAACTCTGCACCACGCTCACCCTGAGACCACCTGGGACTACGTCCACGAATTGGGTTACGCGCCCGACCCGACGCTCCGACCACGTCGCGCCAGCGTCCGACGGAGGAAGTTCTATGACTAAAGTGATCGACAGTCAGGGTCGGCGCATCGACTTTACCCGCATCGCGAATATCTCGCCGACCGGTGCCTGGGTGGCCGAACAGATCGCCCTCCGCGCCGACCGCAGATACCGCCTGTCCACGCTGACCAACATCGAGCGGAATCTCAGGTATGTCATCCCAGCCCTCGAGAAGGCGGCTCTTGACCTCGGCCAACCGGCCCCTCGCTCTCTTGCTGATCTCTCGCAAGACCTGGTGAGGCACACTCAAAGCCGGATTGCTAACCTGCCCGACCTGGCAGAAAGCTATCGCTGGTTTCTCGGCGCGACGTTTATCAAGTTAACCCGGATGTTGGGTTGCCGGAGCGCAAACCGCAATCCCCTCAAAAAGGCGGCTCGCGATCACACGGAACCTCTCTCAGAGGCTTGCCAGACGAAGTTAGATCAGTCCCTCGCAGACTGGCACCAGGACTTCAAGGCATATGTGACCGCTCCTGATGGCCCGTGCCGCCCAACAGCCCATGATATCGGCATGGCCGCGGCCTTCATCATCCGCGCGCTAGGGGCCAACGTCAGCGTCGTTCTGATGATGCAGCCAGACAGTATCGATGTCGAAGGACGGCGATATTGGATGGACAAAGCGCGCGCCAGGCGGCCGGGCACCTGGGTGAAATGGCATGACCATGATCAGCTCCAGAGCGTCCGCAACGTACTCGAATTGTTGGCAACTGCTCAGGAGCTTCATGGAACTCCGACGTTATGGTCCTGGCATACACTGAAAGCAAATCGGCGCTGGAATAGCGTCTCAACGATCAGCATCGATGATCATGACCCGCTATCCAAATGTTTCCGTGCCGCGATGCAGCGGATCGATCAGCCGAATACCACAGCTGATCGCTTGCGCGACGCCAAAGCCGGAGAATTACAGCGTTTGGGCCTCGATACCACGCGACTTGGCCACAAGACGCCAAATTCCCGCGTCGCCCTCAGCTATCTCAAAAGCTCAATGGGCCTCGCCCGCTGGGATGAAATCCTGCGCGCCGCTCAATCAAACATGACCCAATCAGGAGCTTCGGCATGAGCCAGCTTGAAAATCGCCGAATCAACGATCACGCGCGTTTCAATGATGACGTCTGGTCATTTGAGCACGAAATGGATGCCACAGTCCCGATCTCGGAACGGAAAATCGACTGGCCGTCGACCTGCGCGATCCCCTACTCCAACCGACATCGCAACCAGGATCTCAACATTTTAAAGGCTTGGGCCTACCACAGCTATATCAGCGGACAGCGGACTGTCTCGACGATCAGGCGCACGCTGTACCTGATCCGAGCCGCCATGCTGGATCTGTCCGAGCAACACGAGCTACCGGCGCTCCAGTTAGCGGACATCACAGTCGAAATGCTGACAAACCTGGCGATGCCGACGGACCCCTCCCGGCGCCGGAGTCTGTATCTGGCCTTCACCAACATGGCAACTGTGGCCCAGGAGTTCGGCCTCGACGGCGCTCCCACGCTGCTAGCCAGCGACCTTCGCCTGGCCTTTCAGAGGTTCCAGCGGACGCGACCGGTAAAAGAACGGCGTCGGCTTCCGTCGCCCGAAGAGGTCCGGATTATGTTGCAGCATGCCGAGGAAATCCTGCTGAAGGACGCTCCACGCCTCCAGGCATACCTTGATGCCAGTGCCAAGGTTAAGTCGAGGATTCCAGACGATCTTGGCGACTTCGTCACCCCCCTCCCGAATGATAGCTGCATTGATAGCCTGATGTGTGCAGTTCAGGGGGCCGGGATCCTGCGGCTATCCTTTCTCATCGGAGCCCGCAGGCAGGAAATGGCACTTCTGCGCCACAGCTGCCGGACCCTTAAAATCAGCCGTGAAGGGAAGGAAATCCCTTGCGTCGTTGGCCGCATCGGCAAGATCGAGCGCTCAACCCGAACCCGGCCCAGCGGCATCGCCGACCGGACCTTGGCGATTCTTGAGGAAACCTTCCGGACACACCGGATGCGGCACGGCATTGAAAGTCTGTTCTTTCGCGGCAAGCGAGGCGCGACGACGCAAGCCATCAACGAGTTGCTGACAAAATACCAGCAGCTCTATGGCGCCCGCCTGCAAGGCGTCTCCATCACACCGCTGGTCGGCCGCCATGTTCTGATAGGCGAGATGAAGAAGTTGCGGGACGGCAATATCGCCAGCGCCAAACAGGCCATCCATGCCTCCGAAAGCTCAAACGCCCACTATGGCCAGGACCGCCTGCCTGAACGCATCCCGTTCAGTGCCGTTCCTTCGGCCCGTCGGCGAAAGCTCGGATCTTAAAAACCCACCCTGCACGAGGAGACACGATCATGCCCTAGTGATCACCCAAATACGGGGCGCAATGCCCGAGAGTTTGTTGAACATGGAAAGTAACGGCATGGACCCAAAGCATGAAAATCAAACGCAACAATGGTATCGAAGAAAGAAACCAAAAGACCGGCCTGATCAAATCGCAAAGGTCTGCTGATAGGATCGCGGATGCTATCCGAGATCTGCCCTCTCAAGATCGCACCGTCGCCAACGCTCATGCCAAAACCGGCATCAGCGAACCCCATATCAGAAAACTCAAGAAGCGCTTTCCAGCGCTTGGGTCTCTTTTCTTCCAGAAGCCCAAACGCGAGGAAAAAAGCTCGGCCATCAGAGTACGCGACCTGGAGAACGACCTCATCGCACTCCTGAAAATCATCCAAGATCTGCGTCAGGAAATCGCGAAACTCAAAGGGATCATAAAGTCCCAGCAAAGTCTGCCGAAAGCCGCCTAATCAGCTCGCCTCGATCAAATATCTAAAGAAAACGCGGCCTTCACGGTCGCGTTTTTTCATGCTCAAAAAAGGGTAATGGTAATTTCGGATTTTAGTACGTGGTTGTTTCGATCTTTTGCGGATCTTTGTCTCTAATCAACGTAAAGCTTTAGATCAACGGCAGACTCGAGGTCACCACTCCTAATAATCGACTTTATTTTCCTTGATAAGGTTTCGAAACTGCCATTGAATTTATTTATGCTTGAAAAAATTAAAGATCGAAGCACAAATTTATTTTAACAATTACAAAATTGAATGTCAAATCAGCCTATTCAGAAACCCGGAATGCTTGCAAAATTAGAAGCGGAAATTGTCGCTTAGCACACCGATTTCCCAAATGGGAAAACCATGCGGAGCGACACCAAATTATAACCGGCAAAATGACTATCAGCTTGCGCGTGAAACGATCAGTAACCTGGAAAGATTTTTCGCGAGCCGAAGCGAGCTACTGAAGAGGTAAATCCACATAATCGAGATCCCGTAATCCAATAGATCTCGATCGGGAATGCTCCTGAGAATCTCACACTCTCGGAGCAAACAAGTCGTATCAATTCTCGCCGCCTTGGCGATCGCAATTGCCGCGCCTAAAACTGCCAAGCTCAGGCTGAAAAGAACCCATTGGAGATCAAAAAGCTCTTCGATCCGCGACCGGTGATTCTGAAACCAACGGTATTGGGCGGCTATCTGCATCAGTAACGTCACCAAAGACGCCACCGTCATAATCGTCGTGCCGCCCAAAGCTACTAAGGCGTATATCGGATCGAAGCTCAGGCTAAAGAACCAAATCATAGCCATCGCGATCGCGAAAACTGTCAAAATTCGAAACAGAATCCGTTCGAAAAACTGCCACGCAATAACGCAGATTACGGGCGGGAAGAATGCGATGAAATAAGGCCTTACCTGAGGCGGCACCAAAAACAGTGAGCAGGGCTCATCGGCGAAACAACCGCCATATTGCAGCCAACCAACAACACCGACGTAAAATGAACATGCCGCCACGCAAGAAGCGAAAACAATACACAGGCTCAGCACTTGTTCCTTTTTGATGGGTGGCAATGCTTTACCCATGAGCACGTACCGACCAAATCGAACACATGACCTAATAATTTTTGTCAGGAAACTCATAGGAACAAAAACCCAAGCTAATTGCCCGAAAGCCAGGGCGAGGTATAAAGTTTTACATCCTGGCTTTCAGCAAAAAGCAAAACAGCCGCCCCATAGGAGCGGCTGCAATGTCGCAAATAGTTTAGGCGGCTAAACCTCGAATGCCATCAAACAAGAGAGAGGCCTCCAGTTCAAGCATTGTATGCTCCTGTTGCTGACGGCTGAGGTAACCCATCTGCACCAACAGACGGAGCATCAAAATATACGCCGACAGCAACCGGCACAGAGGCTCGCCAGCCAATCCCGAAGGCCTGCTGAAACTGATCCCCTTGAGGAACCCTGCAACGGAAAGGCGGCATTCTGTCACCGCAACCCCATTGCTGCCGACGATCGGCAACACGGTCGTCCAAATGGACTCGTCATTCCGTTCATCCGCGACAACATTCACGTCAACTAGTACCTGGTCGACCATCGCCCTTGCACCGATACCCGCCGATAAAACGGCAGAGACCAAACGGTCTACTTCCGTCGTATCGGGCATGGCCTGGAAGCTGAAGTCCTTCACTTGGAAGGCTTCACCGCCTTTGCTCAGGCGCGCCTCCATCGACAACACGCCCTCCGGCTTGACCGTCGGGACCGCGAACCTGAGTCTAATGCTTTCATAGCTCATCGCGATCCTCCCCTAAGCGGCCTGACGCGCACGCCGGCGCACCGGCTCGACATCCAGCAATTCTTCGACTGACATCATCGAGGCCCTGAGGCCTTCAGCTGTCAGCCGCCCCCGGCTGTAGAGATAGTCCAGCGTCAAGAACGCCAATCCGAGCGCGGCGCCGAGCCCAAGTTTCTGCGCGCGAGGCCAAGAGGCGATCTTCGGCTCCCGTGATCTCAAGGCTATCCGTTGGCCAGCGGCGATCAGGGTCTCGACTTGCCCCGCCCCGGGATGAGATCGGCGCATCAGCTCCCTGCGATCATGCCTCGCACGATCAGCATCGGGCGTCGATTCGTGCAGGACGATAGCGCCTGAACCGCCAAGCGCCTCCGCGACAACCAGATTCTCCTGCGGTTCAATCGAGTGAACCACACCAGAGTATCGCCTAGAAACGATACGCTTCAGGCGAAGTGCGCCATGGATCGATTCCAATTCCAGCATAGTGACGAAAGCACCTGCGCGAACCGCGAAGTGCGCGGAAACATGAGCCCGATCGGGCAAATCATTCAGTTTCAAAGACCAGCTCCTTGCTAAGAGAGGCCCTCACAGATTCGCTCAAGCTGTCGACTTTCAAGAGTCGACCTTGAAAAACGTTAGTAATTTTAATGACTTATTGATCTATATAAATTCTGTCCGCTCAAGTTCCGCACCATCGCTTAACCGACTATGGCGCGAGCTGAATATCGATTCCGGGGTGGAACCGCCACAACTCGCATACTAGCTGCGGGTGCCAAGCACTCATCGACCAGGAACAGCTCCTCGACCTCCAGGTCAACGCGCGGCACATCCTTAAACCAGCACCGCGGTGCACCCTTCTCCCCCGGCGACCATCGATACCCTCTGGCCTTCAGCATCAACCTCGCCTCATAGGGCGCATCGACCGCCCAGACCCGGCAGACCGGCTGACGGGCATGCGACAACAGGGCCGCCAACCCCAGATCGCCAGTCACCGGTAGCGGGCGAGCAAGCAATTCAGCCAACGCCCATACGTCATTCAACGCGTTGTGGCCCGCAAACCAAAAGCCCGATGCCAAGCCCAGATGGCCGAGCTTCGACCCTTCAAATCCCTCGGACCGCCAATCGATTTCGGTGAGCGAACACGCCCAGCCGACGTCCGTAAATACTGGCCAGTGCTTTTCCGTGAACGGTCTGTCGAAACTGGCGTTGTGGGCCACGACTAGAGCCGCTCCCCCCAGGAAAGCTGCCACTTCCTGATCATCGATCCGGTGGCCGGCGACCATCTCGTTCGTGATGCCGGTGAGCTTCGTAATCTCCAGCGTGATAGGCCTCGAGGGCTGCCTCAACCTGTCGAAGGTACCAAGCACCCGGCCAAGTCGGCCGGTGGATCGACCGTACTCGAGCTTGACCATCGCCAGTTGGATCACCTCGTCGGCTTCGACTTCGAGACCCGTCGTCTCGGAATCGATCAACACCAGTTGGCCGACCTCTTCGCCGGAGTCGAGGTCGCCGTAGCTCGCCCGGGGCTCAAGCCGATCGATAACCCGGCAGCCTTGCGCTTCCAGGAGGGCCCGGGCTGCGGCGATGTCATCACTCAAAATTCGATCTCCCGACAATCTTGAGGCGGTTGCCATCGAATAAATCTTATCTGTTCAATCGCCTGGTCCGCAAAGGCCCGCCCTATGTCCTGGTCCGGCCCTTCGAGGCCATTGCCAGCACAGAGATCGATTAAAAACGCACTCATCCGTTCGCGCCCATTCTTCATGAGCAGAAGTTCAAGCGCAGCAGACGTCAACAGACATCTCAAGAGTTTCTCCCGGCTGTTGGGCCCGTCATTGCTGAACGCCGGCTCAACCGGCAAACCGATCAAAGCGGCCAGTTCGTAGAGGGACGAAATGCTGACGCCGAATGACGGAAGCCGGTCCCCCAGAAAGACCGCGCGGGGATTGGCTGATCGCCCGCTCAACCCCAGCCACCTCAATCGGAGCCTGGCAATGGATTCTGCCGTCGAATAGTCGTGGCTTAACATCGTCGGCTCGGTGCAATGGTCCCACATTACTTCGAATGAATCGGTGAGTTCGGCCCCGTACAACACCTTAAAATCCACCACCCCAGGCACCGGCCGATTGATGTCTGCGTTCAGGACCGCGATGCCCGTAATCGGGTAATGCGGGGGAGAGTTCGGGTCGTTCAACACCAGGCGTAGAAACCTCATATGCCGTCCCTCCATTCTGGGGACGGGCATCTAAGCTAACATTCCTAATCTTCAAGGTTCAGCTTTCTGAAACCCGCAATTTTGCTCGGTTTCAGGCCCGTCCGGCCTTGACGATCTCAAGCTAAGCACCACCTGCGCCTCCTTCCCAATCCAGGAGGCTTCTGCATGCTTTTCGACCCGCCAGTCCGATTGATCACCTCCGCTCCGCTCACCGTTAACCTGACCGACATCACGTTCTTTTTAAGCCTCGACCGCGCCGACGATGGCGCGTTCAGCCCGGCACAGGTCGGCGCCGTCCGGCTGAACGATCCGCTGCCGCTCGACATCCTGGCAGAGGGGTTGCGCTTGAACGAGTGTGGACCTACTAGCCGCGGGAGTATCCTGTGTCGCCCCTATTTCGGGCCGCCCAGCTCTCGGCAGCTCGAATTCGAAACCCACGAGCGCGCCTTGCTCGGCAGCAAGCGTGACAGCGCCCAAATCGAGCTATCCGAGGTGCGAGCCGAAAAACTGATGGTCAAGCGCGTGCCGTTGGCGCTCCGACCGATCTTTCGGCCCTCGCTTGGCGTTGCCATTCTCTGCCTCGAGTGGCTGCGTTTCAGTGGACAGATCAGCCCGGGCGCCCTGGATCTGACCTTCGAGCGGATCCGCGCGTCCATGCCGATGTTGAAGCTCGATTTAGACGCGATGCTGGCGCTTTTACGGGACGATCTGATCCAGTGATGCCTGCCTGAAATCGGGACGCGCGCCACCTTGCACGCCGGACCGAGGCGTGTTAGCCAGAACTTACGGCTTAGCAACCGGAACAAAGACCTACAGCCCTACCTCTTGGTCGGGCGGCCTAGCCCATAAAACACCAAGCTGTTCGTGAGGCGTCCAAAACCGCGCGATCATTGGAAAAGGCTGGGGGCGTACTTTGTTCGCTTGCTAACCGCCCGACGCCAGGTCGGTTCGGCTTGGCGTCGATAGCGGTTGGCAAACACAGCGCTGACATGGCAGTCGAGCTTTCGGCGTTAGTACGGGTGTTGTTCAGAAAACAAAGAGACGCCGGAAGGCGTCCTTAAAACTTGTCCATGTCGCAACCCGCGATTGCGATGGACCCGCCCCCGTTTTAAGCTCACTGAAGCGGCCAGCCGTTCGCACAGAACACTTCCCCGGAAGATCCCACCTGACCGTTGCTGACCTGCGGTTTCCAACCCCGCAGCGTCAGACAAGGTGGGTTGCCCTGTGCTTATAGCTGCCGCTCGTTTCGAACATCCGTTCGGAGCGACCCACCCTGTAGCAAGGGAACAAAGATGTACACATCCCCTCAGGCCACTTTGCGGCCCACTCGCCTATGCCTGCGTGTCCTCCTGGTTTCGGGAGGTCCGGCATGAACGACAAAATCGAAGTCATCGACATCAGCGCCGGCGATCGCTTGATGCTTTTCGAGCGGATTGTCGTCAGCGCCGCCCTCGCGTACGGCGCCGCGCGACTCTTCCAGCATGTGGCCGTCGGCATCGTCGTGTTCGTCGTCCTTGGCTTGTCGATCCACCTAGTCACACGCTCGAACATCGGCCAACGCATCTGGCACGGCGCCTCGACTGTCCTGTGGGCGGTCGCGGGCTTCGGTATTGCCAGGGCCCTCGAAGCCGATCCGGTTTCGCAGGTCGCAGCCACCCTGATTCCAGGCTTGATCGCCTTCGTCACACACCGGGCCTGGCGACGTGTCTCCGATCGAATCCGAATGATCGACTAAGCTTGGCGCCGCCCTGTTCGGCGGCGCCAGCTCCTTCCGATCCCAACACGACGCAACTGCTGCAACCAGCGGCCTCTCCAGGTCTGCCCGAAAGCACCCCCATGCCTCCGCTCCACAACTACGCGCCCGTGCTCGAACTTTCGATCACCGTCCACTCCGACGGCGGTTTCGTCGTCGAGTTCATCGACCTGCCGGTGATCGGGAGTGACTTCGTGGTCGAGGGCCTACGCCGTCTGCTCCCCGAGGGCTGGGCGATCCTCGTGGACGCGGCCGAACTCAACGTTTTCCAACTCTATGCCGAGACCGACAGCGAGTTGCTCCGGTTGCTCGAAACCCTGGCCGCCCTGAATGACGAATGGGCCCAGGCACCCGCAGCAGCCGATTAGACCCTTTCCTGAAAGATCCCCTCCATGAAGAATATCCTCGCTCTTCCACTTCCCGCCGCCCTGTTTCTTGCCGGATGCGTGCCCGGAAACGACGCCCCGACAACATCCGCCACCACACCAGCGGCCGTCGCCCAGGTCGTACCGCGGACCTGCTCTGCCATACGCGCGACCATCGTCGTCGACCACGGCCGCGCGCCTGGCGTCGAAGCCGTGGAGAAGACCGCCAGCAATAGCGGTTGCTTCACCGTCTTGCCGTCGGTCGCACTCTCAACCTCGAACGTGAAATACGTGCTGACCGTCAGCCGCGACAGCGGCGTCTCAAACAACGGTTCTGGGGTCGCCAAGGGCGCGGCGTCGATCGGCCTGGCCCATATCCCCTTTGTCGGCGCCATCGCCGGTGCGGCGATCCCCACCAGCATCGATATCCAGGAAGCCATCCGGATGGATCTGAAGGAAATCGCCACCGGCAAGATCCTGGGTTCGGGCTCGGCCCAATACGGCTATTCCAAGACCACGTATGAGACCGCACAGAACCGGCTCGAGGCCGACAATCCCGCCCTGGTGGAAGCCCTGAACCAGGTCATCGTGGGGGCCGAACCCGCCCTCATCGCGGCAGCCACCCCACCGGCACCGCCTCCGAAGCCGCCGGTCAAGACTCCGCCGAAGAAGAAACCCGTCGCCCCGGCTTCGTGATCTCGCATACCAAGGACGTAAGCCATGAGAATCACCCGCAGCAAAACGACTTCAGTCTATCCCAGGCGTCGGCACCCTGACGGCCCTCGCCTTCACCGCGGCTATCGACGATCCGTCCCGCTTTGCCAATGGCCGCCAGGTCGCCTCCTACTTCGGCCTTGCCCCTCGCCTATCGCGAACAGGCACCAAACAAGTTGGCCCCAGAGGCATCTCCAGACGTGGCGACATCATGACCAGAACGCTGCTGTGCCAAGCTGCCATGCGGCTGACTTATGGCAATGTCCGGGAAACGGCTCTCGGCAATTGGGGCAAGAAGCTCGCAGCCAGTCGGTCTGGTAGAAAGGTCATGGCTGCCGTTGGACGCAAACTCGCGGTCCAGATGTTCGCCATGTTGCGCGATGGCAGCGACTATGTCGATCCTGGCCTCGCGGTTAACCCCGCAGGCTCCTAACTCTGTATTCGCTGTTGGCCTCTGAGGCCCATGACTTTGCTAGAGGCGAGCCTGCAGAAGCCGTTGGCGCCGACCGCGATCGTCCATTGAAGCATACGACCTCGACATGATGTTGCGGCGGTGCCATCTTTCGCTCCGGTGATATCCACATCGCTTGCTGCTAGGTTTTAGACTTCGTGACAGTCAATTGGACACCCAGCGCCGAAGCGATCTCCATCAGATTGCTGACTGTCGGAGTAGCTTCCTGCCGAACTGGCAACTCCAGGATCCGCCTGAGCACCAAGCAGGCATAGACCATCATCTTTTCGTCCCCGGATGCTAACGCGTCCTTCAGGAAGCGAATGCGAACTGCTGGGGTTGTCAGGAAATCGCCAATGTCCTGAATATAAAATCCAGGCAAATCAGTCGGTGTCAATTTTTCATCTTCCTAATTATCTTAAAGCTGAGCATTCGCAAAAATCCCAGTCACTAATAATTACAAAATCAGAATATTAATTTTCGTCAATAATTCATTTTAAGATGTACGCAAGCATTTCGCGACTCGATCACCGTTACCTTGATACCGCGATCGGATGCACAATACGCATGACTGATATGCGATATGCGCGGATTGCAACTCCATCGGATTAACGACCTTGCGTAAAACAATTTAGAATCAAGCGATTGAGAACAAACAAGTTTTAAAAATACATCTCAAATACCAGATGAATACACATGTATTCATTGACTCTTATGCAACCGATCCGCGACCGTCCTGCATACCACTGTGTGCAGGATTCTTCAGATGTCGTTGGTAGAGGTTGATACCGCTTTTGCGGATAAGGTTGTCGCAAACGATACCGACGAACATCGATTGACTTATGGTCCTTGGGCAGCGCTTTCGCTGCTGACCGCAACCCTGGGGGTGGCGCTTGAAGCACAGCGCCTTGCTGCGGAAGCCGGGTGGCCCGAGGTCGTCGGATCGAATGAGTTGGTCGGCGCTGCCAAGCGCGCAGGCCTGACCGCCAAGGCCGTCAAGACCCGCTGGAGCAAACTGCCCAAACTTCCTCTACCCGCCCTGGCCTTGATGCGGGATGGGTCGGCCGTCGTGCTGGCGAAGGTCGAAGGGGATCGGGTGCTGGTGATGCCCGCCGGTGCCGAACGCCCGGCCGTGCAGCCCGCACCTGCCTTCCTGGGTGATTGGAGCGGACGTCTTGTGCTCGTGGGCAAACCGGGAGAAGGAACGCAGCCCGCGTCGGGCTTTGCGGCGGGCTGGTTCATGCGTCTGGCAGCCAAATACAAGCGCCTGTTTTCCGAGGTGCTGCTGGCTTCCGTTCTGCTGCAGACCCTGGGCCTCATCTCGCCGCTGCTGTTCCAGGTGGTGATCGACAAGGTGCTGGTGCATCGCAGCCTCACCACCCTCGACGTGATGGTGATCGGCATGGTGCTGGTCAGCCTGTTCGAGGGCACGCTGGGCGCTCTGCGCTCCTATCTGCTGAGCCACACGACCCACCGGCTGGATGCCGAACTGGGCGGACGGATGTTCGGTCATCTGCTGGATCTGCCGCTGGGCTATTTCGCCGCCCGCCGGGTGGGTGACGTCGCCGCCCGCGTGAAAGAACTAGAAGGCGTGCGCGGCTTCCTGACCGGATCGGCCCTGACGCTGATGGTCGACGGTACCTTCACCCTGCTGTTTTTCGCCGTCATGTGGATGTTCAGCCCGCTGCTGACCGGCATCGTCCTGGCGTCCCTGCCGATCTATGTCCTGGTGTCGGCGGTTATCACCCCGATCCTCAAGCGCCGTCTGGAGATCAAAGGCCAGCGCCAGTCCGAGAATCAGGCCTTCCTGATCGAGACTTTGGGTGCCATCGAGACCGCCAAGTCGATGGCCATCGAGCCGCGCCTGAAGCGCCAGTTCGAAGAACAGCTCGCCTCCTCCACCGAAGCCGCCTTTAAGGCCGGGCAGATCAGCCAGACCGGCGCCGCCCTGGTCGGTGGCATCGGCAAGATCGTGACCGTCCTGCTGCTGTGGGTGGGTGCCGGGGCCGTGATCGACGGACATCTGTCGGTCGGCCAGCTGATCGCCTTCAACATGCTGGCGGGCCGGGTGGCGCAGCCGATCCTGCGCCTGTCCCAGGTCTGGCAGGAATTCCAGCAGATGCGCGTCTCCGTCTCGCGCCTCGCCGAGGTGATGGATCAGAAGACCGAAGCCGTGGATCGCGGCGGCCGCTCCATGCCCGCCACCCTCCATGGTGCTGTGAGCTTCAAGGAGGTCGACTTCCGCTATCGCCCCAATGGCCCGCTGGTGCTGTCCCAGATCTCGGTCGATATCCCGGCAGGTCAGGTGGTCGGCATCGTCGGCGCCAGCGGATCGGGCAAGAGCACCTTCGCCCGTCTCAGCCAGCGGCTCTTCACGCCCGAACGCGGGCGGGTGCTGGTCGACGGCATCGACATCGCCCAGGTAGATGCCGGCTGGCTGCGCTCAGGCATCGGCACCGTCCCCCAGGAAGCCGTGCTGTTCAATCGCACGGTTCGCGAGAATATCGCCCTCTCCGATCCCTCCGCCAGCCTTGCCCGCGTCACCGAAGCCGCGATGCAGGCGGGCATCCATGAGACGACCCTCGGCCTGCCCAACGGCTATGACACGCCGGTGGGCGAGCGCGGGGCGACCCTCTCCGCCGGGCAGCGTCAGCGCATTGCGCTTGCCCGCGCCCTCATCCGCAATCCCAAGCTGCTGATCCTGGACGAAGCCACCAGCGCGCTCGACAGCGAGAGCGAACTGCTGATCCAGCGCTCGCTGAAGAACCTCTGCGTCGGGCGCACGGTGCTGATGATCGCCCATCGCCTTTCCACCCTGCGCTGGGCCGACCGCATTTTGGTGATCGACGGCGGCAGAATTGTCGAGGATGGCAGCCCCGCCGAGCTTTCCGCCAAGGCCGGCGGCAAATTCGCCCAGCTGCTAAAAGCCCAGGCCAGTATGGACGCCGAGCCTCTGGTGACAGGGGATGGTCCCCTCGCCACAGGAGCCGCCGAATGACGAACATCGAAACCACGGCCAGCGACCGCTCCATCGCCGCCTTCAAGCCAGGGCTGCTGGCGATCCTGGAGACGCCGCCCTCGCCCACCGCGCGCCTGACGACCCTGCTGCTCTGCTCGGCCATTGTGGCGGCGGGGACTTGGGGCTGGTTCGGCAAGATGGATGTGGTGGCCAGCGCGACCGGCCAGATCGTCCCCACCGGCCAAATCAAGCAGGTGCAGGCCTCCGAACCGGCCGTGGTCAAGGCGATCCATGTCACCGAAGGTCAGCGCGTGAAGGCCGGTGACCTGCTGGTGGAGTTCGACCCCACACCGGCGGAGGCTGACCTGGAGGCCGCCGAAACTGAATCCCATCTGGCCGCCCTCGACATCGCCCGCCTGACCGCGCTGATCGAGAAGCCGGAGGCGCCCGATGCCGCCTTCATTCCGCCCGCGGGCACGGCACCGGCGGCGGAGATCCTGCAGCGCAGCCTGATCCGCGCCCGTGCCGCCGAACAGATCGCCAAGCGCCGCAATGCGGAAGCGGAGATCGCCAAACGCTCGGCCGAGGCCTCCGCCTACGGGGCGGAAGCGACAAAGATCGAGGCGATCCTGCCGCTGCTGGAGCGGCGGGTTTCGGCCCGGCGCACGCTGCTGGACCGGCAGGCGGGATCGGAGATGGCCTTCCTGGAGTTGCAACAGCAGCAGATCGAACAGGCCCGTGAAGTGCCGGTGCGCCGTCAGCGCCAGCGCGAGGCCGAAGCGAATGCCGATGCCGCCCGCGCGACCCTCGCCCAGGTGGAGGCGGAATATGAGCGCTCGTTGAATACCGAACTGGCCGAGGCCCTGCGCAAGCGGCAGGCGGCCGATCTGGCCGCCACCAAGGCGCGCCGCCGCCTGGACCTCACCCGCCTGACCGCCCCGGTGGACGGCACCGTGCAGCAGCTGGTGCTCGCCACCGTCGGCGGCGTCGTCACCGCCGCCCAGCCGCTGATGGCGCTGATCCCGTCGGGCACCGCCCTGGAGGTGCGCGCCCAGCTGCCGAACAAGGACATCGGCTTCGTGAAGGCGGGCCAGCCGGTGAAGGTGAAGATCGAAAGCTTCACCTTCACGAAATACGGCCTGCTGACCGGCACCGTGACGGGCCTCTCGGCCGATGCGGTGAAGGACGAGAAACAGGGCCTCGTCTATACGGCTCGCATCGCGCTCGACAGCGACCGCATGACCATCGACGGCCAATCGCAGCGCCTGACGCCGGGCATGGCCGTAACGGCGGAGATCGTCACCGGCGAACGGCGGCTGATAGAATACGTCCTGACGCCGGTACTGCGGGCGGTGAATGAAGCGGGAAGAGAGCGGTGAACAAAACCGCAAACACATTAAATTTTAAATATAGGAAAAACAATGGCGACATCTCTGTCTCAATCTATAGTTGACAACGCCGTTGCGACAGCATTGGCATACGATACGAACATTAATGGAGCCTCCACTAATGCTCAAATAATGGACGCCATCAGGGGAAACGGCTTTAGCGCCGAAGTCGCTCAATCCTTTGTAGACAGATTCGAAGTAATGGCTTCGATGAATAGCGCTACCGGCGTTCAGGCGATAGCCGTACAAAATATTTCAACATCTCAGGTAACAGTTGCCATTGCAGGAACGCAGCCGACAGATATCGCTGATCTGATGGCCGACTTTAATTTAGCGGGTCAACCTACCATCACTGGCCCAATAGGCCAGGCTTTACTCAACGAAGTATCTAGCGCCCTGCACGGAGCTCAATTTAATACAATTGCTGATTTCACTCGTAGCATATCAAATCTCGTTGGCGATAAAATCTCAGTAACTGGCCACTCCCTTGGAGGTTATTGGGCTGAAGTTCTCGGCGCCGTCATGACAGATATTGTCGAATACTCCCAAACATTAAGCTCCCCAGGAATACTAAATTCATTTCCACAACTTGAAAATCTTGCTAATTCAGTCACCGTAAATCCAACTCAAAATGATTTCATAGCAAACATAGCATCAAATCCGTTTGGAGGAATAAGAATAGACTATAATTCATTTGCACAACGAACAAACACCATCGGGAACATCATAGCCGATGTAATTAGAGTCAACAATCACCTTATGACAACTATTGGACCCGCCCTATCAGCAGTTCTTGCCGTAGACATGATAAACTATGGTTCACTTTCTGTATTTATGGGAAATCATCTCGCATCTGGTAACAAAAATAACTACAATGTATTGACAAATGCCCAAGGCGGAGTTCCAGGCACTGATATCACTTTAGATAAAGACGCAATATTTGGATTCACAACAGATGCTGCCGGCTTTTTTACTGGCGGCCCCATTGGATATGCGCAACCACTAGGAGGAGGGATCGGCAGCTTAACCCCGTACGGCTATCCCACATGGGGAGATACCGGCCTCGTCACAGTAACAGATCTGATGATGGGTAACGTCTTCATGACGTCGACCGGCCTTCCCCTAGGACACCATTTTATTGGTCGGGCAGCTACTGGCACTCTCGGCCAAGCCCAAGGTGCGTATGCTGGCCGATTCAATGGCTCGTATGTCGGCGGCTTTTGGCACGATAATTATCATGGAATTTCAGAGCATGGCCCAATGGGAGCTCCGGGCAATGGCAATAAGGCAGGCGATTTCTCTGACCCAAGCCCAAACAGCAATACCGGCGGAAACAAAGGCGACGGCGAAGAGACCGGCGAAGTACCTCCTATTTTGCTGGACCTTGGCGATGGGATTGAGATCGTCAACATGGGTGCAACCACATATACATGGAATGAAGCGAGTGGCTATCGCTATAGGACCGGTTGGGCAGGCCCCAACACAGGAATGCTGGCCTTTGATGAAGATGGCGACGGCAAGATTTCCGGAAGACGAGAACTCTCAATGGCCGCTCACATGGAGGGGGCAACCACTGATTTAGAGGGATTAACTGCCTTCGATACCAATAAAGACGGTCGCTTCGACGCGAAAGATGAAAAATTTAATAAATTCAGGATTTGGGTCGACAAGAACCAAGATGGAATAAGTCAAACCGGCGAGCTACTCACGCTCAAGAAAGCAAAAGTAAAATCAATAGAATTAAATCCTGTGTACAGCTTCAAAGGAGGCATAGACATAGGAAACAACAAAATAAACAATATTGGAATATACGAGACGACAGACGGAAAAATCCGATCATTGGCTGACGTCACGTTCGGTTATGATAAAAATCATGGAACAAAACTATCCGATGATCATCGAGTGTATTTCCAAGACGCCTCGATGAACCAATTGGATTTTTGGAAAAGTCGAAACCGAAAAAATCGTGACGCTTTCGTAGCTATAGCAGCGGCAGCTGCGAGTTCCGTCTCGATGCCCACTGTTGCCGAAGTAACCGAATTCGGCGTTAAGGTCTTGAATGGCTCGAAGGCGGAATTATCGACATTTATCGGCACCTTCCACCACGAAGCCGACGGTACAGAGTGGATCGATGGCCGGGTTCTGATGGACCTCAACATCCCCGGTCAGGAGCCCAAGCCTTACAAGCCCAAGATCGACAAAGTCACCGCTGCCGATATCACCGCGGACAAGGCCTATGTGGCGCCGGTTGTTGCGCTGGATACCGGGTGGGAGTTGCAGGCGGGTCATACGTTCGATATCGGATTGATCGGCCAGGGGGCGACCGTCGGCGCGGTGGATGCGGCGAGCGGTGTGCTGGCGGGAACGAGCCGCACCACGGCGAGCCTGACCGCCACGACCGCTGCCGATACCACGGCGTCGGGCGGCGGTGCGGGCGGTGGCGGTGTGCTGGGAGGCTCGGGTCCCAATCTGATCCTGCCGCCCGCCAATGTCCTGCCCACGGCAGGCGCCGATACGCTGGCCGCCACCGAGGATAGCGCGCTAATCCTGAGCGCGGCCGATCTGCTGGCCAATGACGGCGATGCCGATGGCGGCACACTGACCGTCAACGGCGTCGGCACGGCCGTCGGCGGCACGGTGGTGCTGATGCCCGACGGCACCATCAGTTTCACCCCCAGGCCCGATTTCTTCGGCACCGCCAGCTTCACCTATACCGTCAGCGACGGTCAGGGCGGGGTTACCACGGCGGTGGCGACCCTCCAGGTCGCCAATGTCGCCGATGTGCCGGTCGCCCGCAAAGACACCGTGCAGACGGCCGAAGACACCGTCCTGGTGCTCGATCCCGCCACCCTGCTGAAGAACGACTCCGATGCCGACGGCACCAGTCCCACCCTGACGGCGGTCTTCGATGCCGTCGGCGGCACGGTGGAGCTGGTCGGCGGCAAGGTCGTCTTCATACCCGATGCGGATTTCACCGGGCTGGCGAGCTTCTCCTACACCATCAGCGACAGCGAAGGCGGCACCGCCACGGCCTCGGTCACCGTTGCGGTGGCCGGAGTGGGCGACGTGCCGGTCCTGGGCGCCGATGCCGCGCAGATGGACGAGGATGGCACCCTCATCCTGCAGCCTGCCGATCTGCTGGCCAACGACAGCGATGCCGATGGTGACACCCTGACCATCGTCGGGGTCGAGAGCCTGTCCGGCGGCACGGCGGTTCTGCTGCCCGACGGCACCATCAGCTTCACCCCGGCGCCTGATTTCAACGGCCCGGCGGTGCTGCGCTATCTCGTCTCCGACGGCAGCGGCCATCTGGCCCAGGCCGATATCGCGGTCGCGGTGGCGCCGGTCAATGATGCCCCGGTCGCCGCCGACGATACGGCCGATGCGGTGGAAGATACCCCGCTGCTGCTGAAAGCCGCCGATCTGCTGGCCAACGACAGCGATGTCGATGGCGATACGCTGACCATCGTGGGGGCCGAGGCCCTCTCCGGCGGCACCGCGAGTATTTCGGCCGAGGGCGATATCCTTTTCACGCCCGATGCCGATTTCTTCGGGCAGGCTCAGCTCACCTATAAGATCGCCGATGGCGCGGGCGGTTTCTCCACCGCCACCGTCACCCTCACGGTCGAGGGCACCGACGATGCGCCGGTTGCCTTTGGCGAGACCCTGGCCCTGACCGAGGATACCAACGCCCTCATCTCGGCCGCCACCCTGCTGGCCAATGATATCGATGTGGATGGCGACAGCCTGAAGATCGTCGGTATCGCCGGATCGACCGGCGGCAAGGCCAGCCTGAATGCCGATGGCGATATCACCTTTACCCCCACCGCCAACCTCAACGGCAAAGGGGCGGCCAGCATCACCTATATCGTCGAGGATCCGAGCGGCCGACAGAGCGAGGCGACGGCCACGATCGATATCGCGGCGGTGAATGACGCGCCGACCGTGACCGGCGAGATCTATGGTACCCATTATCAGGGCACCGGCGCTTTCGAGGTGCCGGTGGCCGATCTGCTGGCCAACGACAGCGATGTGGATGGCGATACGCTGACGATCAGCGCGGTTGGGACTCCCGTGGGCGGCACGGTCACGCTGGACGGCGGCAAGGTGATCTTCACCCCCACCCCCGACTTCACCGGTCAGGCCGGCTTCACCTATACCGTCGATGACGGCAACGGCGGCACGACCAAGGCCACGGTGGCATTCGAGGTCCAGAAAAACACCGCTCCGACGGCTGTCGGCGAAACCCTGACCGGCAGCGCCGAGGACGCCGTCCGCACCATCAGCTTTGCCGATCTTCTGAAGAACGACACAGACTTCGAGGAACATGCGCTCTCTATTGTCGGCGTGCAGGCGGTCGAGGGGGCGAATGTCGAGCTGACCGATACCGGCGTGAAGATCACGCCGCTGCCCAACTATAACGGGGTGGTGAAGTTCAACTATCTGGTCGAGGATAAACTGGGCGCCCAGAGCACGGCGCAGGCCAGCTTCACCTTGACGGCCGTCAATGACGCCCCGGTCGCCGCGAACGAGACCATCGCTGCCACCGAAGACACCAAGGTGGTCATGACCTTCAAGCAGCTGCTCGGCAATGACGTCGATGTAGAGGGCGATGCGCTGACGATCACGGCGGTGTCGGGCGCCACCAAGGGCAGCGTGGTGATGGATAAGGGTGCGGGCACCGTCACCTTCACGCTCGACCAGAATTACAACGGCAGTGCCGCTGGCTTCACCTATACGGTCAGCGACGGCAAGGGCGGCACGGATACGGCCAAGGTCACTCTCAACGTCGCGGCGGTGAATGATGCTCCCACGGTGAAGGGCGAGCTGCTGGCCGGGGTGGAGGACACCGTCTATAAGGTCAAGCTCTCCAGCCTGCTCAGCAACGATAGTGACGTCGACGGCGACAGCCTGACCATCGCCTCGGTCAAGGCGGGTACCGGCGTCGATACCGTCGTCATCAGCGGCGGCTATGTGGTGATGACCCCGGACAAGGATTACGACGGCAACGCCAGCTTCCAGTATCGCGTCTCCGACGGCAACGGCGGCTTCACCTGGTCCACGGTCGTGGTCGCGCTGGCGGGGGTCGATGACGGTCCGACCAATAGCTCCAAGAGCTACAACGGCGAAGACGGGCAGACCCTGAAGGGGACCGTACCGGTCAGCGATGTCGATGGCGGCGACTACAGCTATCAGGTCGTGAGCACGACCGAGTCCGGTCAGTGGTACTGGAAAGGGACGAATAATCCAGTCACCGGCATTTCGAGCTGGAGCTACGCGCAGCCGCCTTTGGCGATCAGTGGCAGCGGCGGCTTCACCTGGGCTGCCAGCCATATGCACTCCTGGCATGAAGGCGGTGACAGCAGCTATGAACAGGGGACTTTCGTCTTCGTCGGGACGGCGACTTACAAGATCAAAGTGACCGATGAAAATGGCGAGTTCGCCTATACGACCCTGACTTTCAAGAATGAGGGGAACCCACCCATTGCCGATACCGGCTCGGGTGATGACCATGGCTATGACGGCGGCACTCCCCCAATCATCCTCGATCTCGATAAGGACGGCGAGATAATCGCCAATGCAGAAAAGTCTGGCGTCACCTTCGACTGGAACGGTGACGGCAAGGCCAGCAAAACCGCCTGGGTCGACCAGGGCGACGGCTTCTTGATGCTGGACCGCAACGGCGACGGCAAGGCCCAGTCCGAGGACATCATCTTCGCAAACGACCATCCCGATGCCCAGACAGATATGGACGGCGTGCGCCTCGCCTATGACAGCAACAAAAACGGCAAGCTGGATGCGGGGGACGAAAAGTTCGCCGACTTCAAGGTCTGGCAGGATCTCAACCAGGACGGCATCAGCCAGGCGGAGGAGATCAAGACCCTGGCCGAGCACGGCATCAGCAGCATCGGGCTGGAGGCGCCTCGGATCGACAGCAAGATCGACGGCGGCGCTCTCCATCGCGAGACGGAGGTAACCTTCGAGGATGGCTCCACCACCAAGGCGGGCGACGTTACCATCCATCATCAAGATGGCCCGACCATCAGCGTCGAACAACAGGCAGCCCTGCTGATCGAAGCCATGGCGGCCTTCGTGCCGGAAACCCTGGACCAGGTGCCGCTCACTCAGAGCCAGCCACTACCGGATTGGCTGCCACGGGCTGAAGAAGAGTGGCAACCTATGTAGCCTCGACATTTCAGGCATTGCTAAGCGCCCGATTATCGAAAACCCCTAAACGCCTGTGGCGTTTACCTCTGGGAGATAAGCTGTTGGTATTTTGGATCACAACAACCGTGATATTCACCACGCTCACATCATTGATGTTTATTATACTAAAGATATTTTTTAAAGAAGTTCGAAGAAAAATACTGATAAGCTTAATGATTACTCCATTTATATATGCAGTTGAATTAATTGTATTTTACAGCATTCACATTCATTACAATGGATACGAATGGAATAGAGGATCTTATCCACTTCAAATATCAGACAAAAATTCTATTAATTTGTTATTTTGTCAATTTTATCGTGAAATACAAAACTATAACTGCACGCAAAGACCCGTTAAATCCGCAGAAACCACAGATATAAATCTTATTTTTAACAGAATTGATATATTTAATTACAATAAAGGAGATTTAATATTATATGGATTCAAGAATAATTATACAGAAATCACCGACGCACAGGGCCCTATCGGCTTTCGCAAACAATTTCACAAAGAAAAAAAATAGGCGGCTAAAACAAAACCGCGGCGACTTTTTTGGATCGTAGCCGATATCAGAAAACCGATGTCGTGCTCATAAAGTCTGGCTAATGAATAGCCTTTAGTTTCGTAGACAGTCCTTTAGTTCACAAACCAAGCGGTGCTCAACGCAGATCGCGTGCCTAAATACCGAAAAGGGAAAAGAAAATTGAAGGCGAACCACCGGCGTCGGTGACCACCCTTCAGTTTGAACAGGCCCTCAATGAATCTTCTGACTGTGGCGCTCTCAATCGCGACAGCTGCCTTCGCTTGTCTGCAATTTCAATTGCCAGCCGCGCTCCCGACCCTGCAGCACTCCCTCCTTCTGACCTCCGGCCAAACAGCCTGGGTTTTGATTTCGTGGCTCCTCTCGGCCACTGCGACAACTCCCCTCATCACCAGGTTCGGCGATGTCTATGGCAAAGCGCGAACTTTAACGTGGACCCTGACCATCGTCGCGGTCGGTTGCTTGATATCGGCCCTGGCCACAAGCCACGAGATCCTTCTGCTGGGCCGGCTCTTTCAAGGAGTTGGGGGCGCCGTATTGCCGTTGGCTCTCAGCTTGGCCCATGAACAAGCTACCGCTGACCGGCATACTGTCGGCCGCCTGACCATCGTCGTTCCAATCGGCGGCGCTGTTGGTTTGATCGCAGTAGCTCCGATCCTATCATGGCTGGGATGGCCGGGACTATTCTGGCTGGGAACCGCCCTTCATCTTATAGCTGCTACGCTGGTGGCCACTTGCGCTCGGTCGGACTCCAACGGCACAGGTGGGCAAATCAATTGGCTGTCAGCCGGCTTGCTGGCACTCACATGCGTCCCCCTTCTGCTTTCGATCACAGAAGCGTCTGCCTGGGGATGGGGATCATTCCTCCAACTCGCAGTCCTCGGAACATCCCTGGGATTCGGTTTGTTCTGGACCTTACTTGAGGCCCAAAGCCGGCACCCAATCATCGACTTCCGGCTGCTGCGCCGATCCGCCGTCTGGATCGGTGGACTGCTTGCCCTCCTGCATGGAGCCCTAGCCTTCGGCGTCTGGACGCTGCTGCCGCTGATCCCGCAAAGCAACTTTGCCTCGCCAGCCGGATTGACCCACAGCCTTCTCCTGATGCTGGGGGCTACGGCGATCGCGGGTTCGGTCGCCAGCCATCACCTTGCGGGTTGGTCCCCGAAGCGCCAGTTGGTCTTGGCGGCGCTGGCTTCTCTAGCCGGAGGTATACTCTTCCTATGTGCGCCGGCATCCTGGTTCCTTCTGGCCGGTCCAGCCTTTTTCGGGGTCGGACAGGGCATTGCCGTGGTGACCCTCCAGATGCTGGTTCTAAGCGCCAGTCCGGGCCATCAAGCCGGTTCAGCAGCTGGCTTCCTCAGCGTCTCCCGAACGCTCGGCGGCACCATGGGGGCCGCGCTGGTGACCGCTCTTGGCACAACCGGCAACCAGGTGTCTCTCGATCTTAGACAGGGCTTCATGGTCTGCGCCGGACTAGCTTGTGCTGCGGCATGGATACCGCTGTTACTTCGCCCGAACCATGGCGTTAAATAGCAACTTAGGGAACCCCGCCTCGACTATAGATCCTCGGCCGCCAGCAGGCGCTGGCGCAACTGACCAAGCCGCATCAGATCATAGGGCATCGCCTTAAAGGTCGGAGCGTAAAGTTCAGGAGACGCCACAGCAAATAGCGAGATATGCAGGTTCGACCGAAACCCGACCATAGCGCCGACGATCGTTCGCTCGTCAGTGTTATAGCGAAGACGAAACTGATCACCCGAAACCTGTTTGCCCTGCCTCAACTGGTCGAAGTTAGGCAGGATCCTGAAGTGCGCGTCTGCCACATTCTGGGGTATGCCTGAGAGCCAGTGCGTAAAGACCCCGCCTTCCGGAGGCAAAGGAGCTTTGACATACTCCCGATACAGCGCCATGCCGAGCTTCGCTGAGAAGACTTCCATGTGGCGCCGCAGGATCGGGCCATCGAGCGCAATCTCCACTCTGCGCTCAAGTACACCTGACGGCCGCCGCCCCCAGACATGCGGACGTAATCTCTGAAGCCGCGTAATTTCTCGACAGAAGCCCGGGGCAAGATCCTCGGCGGATCCCAGCAGCGCCTTGCCTTCCCGCGCTTCCAGATCAGACGGACCATTGGGATTCAGCCGGAGCAAGAAGCTGGCGACAACGTCTGCTGCCTTCGTCCCATTGTTGCAGGCCTGACAACTTGCGAACTCGAACCCACTGAGCCGGTGCCGGTTCTCGAAGAAGGTCGTCGGCGGCATATGCTCGATCGTATCCGGCGCCGCCTCGCAATAGATGCAGCGCGTCTCCTCGTTGAGGATCTCGCCCCGCCGTCGGCTCTTCTGCCGTGCCTCGCCCACGTCAGCCACCTAACCGCTTTCGGAAAGCCTGCACCTGGGCATCGTTGATGTCGCGGTCGTAGCAGATCGGCGACCGGCCGCCCGGCTTGCTGTAAGCACTGCGCCCTCCGCAAGATCGGCCATTGCTCATCGTTGAATACGGGCAGGCGCAATTGCCGGGATAGCTCGACAGCGACTCTCGAATAATCTGTTGTCGGACCTGAGCGTCGGTCAGCGCTTCCTTGCCGATCGCTGGCATACTCAGGATCAAACCGACGCCCACGAGAATACCAATACGCATCTTGCCCATTGCCCAACCTCCGCACGTCCTGGACACGATGCAACCCGAAAGATAAAAAGCCGTCAATCTTTCGCTTAAGCTTCTCAACTGGATCAAGCTGTGGAAACGATCATCGACGTTCGCGCGTACACCTACCCTGACGTGATCGTCCTGTGGTCTGACCAGCGTGTGCAGGTCATCGACGTGGAGAAGCTGATCGGAATGCGTCCGGCTCTTGAGCCACTCCGGGATCCAGCGGTATTCACGACGGCGCACGTCAGTCCCAATGCCACCGCGATCGAGTTTATCGGCGGACACCGCATCGACTTCACCGAATTGGCCTGAAGCACTCAAAGGCCAGACCAAGCCATCGCGGCAGATGCTCTTGCCCACCCGAGTCGCTGAAACTTCATGTGAAAACCCAGCCGCTCAAGCGCACTATACAGCACAGCTAAAGGTAGTATCATACGCGAGTGTCAATCGAGCGCGGGGCCGAGCCATGCTGACGAAGCTGTCTGCATTGACCATCTGTTTTCTGATCGCAATCGTTGCGGGCCCTGTCTGGGCAGACCCGCCAACCCGGCCGATGCGAAACTTCGATCACGCCAAGACCATTGCCCGTAACAAGATCTACTCAGACCACTACGTCGAGCAATACTGCGGCTGCACCTTCCTGCCCAGAGGCCGGAGTGGAGGCTTTCTCGATCTCAGTTCCTGTGGCTATAAACGGAGCCGAGCCGGCACCGAGGACATGGAATGGGAACATGTCGTCCCCGCCAAGGCACTCGGCCAATGGCGTGCGTGTTGGGCCGGTGACGCGCGCTGCTTTGCAGGCAACGGCGATCGCCTCAGCAACCGTGAATGCTGCACGAAGATCGATCCGGAATTTGCTCGCATCCAGGTCGACCTCCATAACCTTATACCGGCGGTCGAAGGTCTGAACGCCCGACGCGGCGAACGCTCGTACGGCGAAGTCGCCGGCGACGCGCCGCAGTTCGGGTCCTGCACCTTCCAGATCGACTACGACACCGATGTCGCAGAGCCTCCCAAGACCATCCAGGGCGATGTCGCCCGCATAAGTCTCTACATGCGCGACACCTACGGCGTGATGTTCACCCCTGAACAGGAGACTCTGTTTCAGCGCTGGAGCGCCGACGACCCTGTCGATGATTGGGAAATCGAGCGCAATCGCCGCATTGAGCAGGAGCAGGGGAATTCAAACCCCTACGTTCGCCCATAGCACCAACCGCAACGACTTCTGCAGTCAATCTCAAGAAGGAAGGTCTGAGTACATCTCAAAGGGATCTGCGGTCGCACTACCCGAATGGATACCTCGCCCAAATCCATCACAAAAGCTCTGAATGGAGGCCGGTTATGTCGCTACTTTCCATGCTGCCGTCCCATGCGCTACCGATGACCGAGATAAATTCAGCCGCCATAACAGCGCCGATGTGGACCACGTTGCCGCGTGAACTCGTGGTCGAGGACCAACGACAGGACAATTGGTGCTGGGCGGCCGTCGCGACCAGCCTCGCCAAATATTATGACCCCAATACTCCCTGGACCCAGGAAACAGTCGCCAACCTTGAACTCGACCGTGATGATTGCCAGCACAGCCAAACCGGAGGGACGTGCGACAAGGTTCGTCACTTGGAAAACGTCCTGAAGAAAATGGGGATGCTCGCTGAATGGCCCACGAAGTACGCCCTGCCTGTGGGCTCAGTGCGCAAGGACATCGAACAAGGCAATCCCGTCGGCATCCGCATCGGATGGCGTGACTCCAAGGGACACTACGCTGTCATCGTCGCAATCTCCGGCGATGGTTTGGACGCTTCCTATTACGTCTCCGATCCAATGTATGACGACGGCATCTGTAGTCGAAAAACTCTATATGGGAACTACCAAGGTCAGGGCGGTGGCTGGAACGAGAGCTTCCGGACTAAAGCGGGGAGGCAGCCGTGATCGACACCTCCGAGCTTCAAAGCTTTTCGGCCGACAAGCACCTCGTGGAGCGACTCGCACACGCACTCCCCACGTTAGGGATCAATGGCTTCGGCGATGCTCTATCGATCTATGCCCTGCCCCTCTACGGCGCAGATCCCGGTAACTTCACAACCCCAATCCTAGATACGTCAATCGAGCGTATCGGCTGGCGTCTGTTAGTGCTTGCCGGCGATGAGCCGATCGCGTGTGTCGATCAGGCCGACGACGATGATGGCGGTCCTGGATATATGATTCGCGGCACGGAGGTCGCTACAGCTCTCAAAGCCGCTATCGAAGCGGCCCTCAGCCACGCAGAAGCCGCTGCCGTTAACTACAGCATCCGGTTCCTGAGCATACCAGTCGCCTATACCTCCGCTGTCTGGCTGTGCGGCCCGGACAACCAGTTCTTTCCTACCCGTGCCGGGGTAGCCAAACGGCCGGAACCCGCCAGGCTTTCCCAAGAAACCTTCACCACTCTGATCGCCGCTCAAACACGCCCCGCTTTGCCGGTCCGTGAGAATGGCTCCGACGCTTTGTCTTAAACACCTAGAGGAGGTTCGTGATGCGGTTTGCTTTGACAACCCTCGCCGGGGCCTTGCTGAGCGCGTTGCCTCTCAGTGCAACCGCGCAAACCTTGCGGATCGCCACTTGGAACCTGGGTTTCCTGACGGAGCAACCGGACCAGGTCAATGCCGACTTTAACGGCCCGGTCGCTGTCCGGCGTTCCCCCGAACATTTTGCTCGTCTCGCCCGCTATGCCGAGCGTCTGGACGCCGACATCATTGCAATCGAGGAAGTCGAGAACGAAGCGGTCGCCCGCCTCGTCTTCGATCCCACCAAATACGAAATCTTCTTAACCAACGAACAAGACCACCAGCGCGTCGGCTTTGCTGTACGTCACGGCGTCGTGCATCAGAAGAACCCGACCAGCCTGCCCTTGTTCGACGTCCTGGGTACACCGGACACACCGCCTACGCAGCGTTCCCTCCGGCAAGCGCTGCAGATGACCGTGCAGTTCGGCGGCCTGTCGATCGAAATGTTGGCCGTTCACCTAAAATCCCGATGTGCAAGAGAACCCGTCAGCACGGCCAATGATCATTGCCCTGACTTCGCCAAGCAGGTTCCCGTCCTCAAAGCCTGGCTCAAAGAGCAGCACGAGGCCAACAAGCCCTTCATCGTTCTCGGCGACTTCAACCGGGAATTCGAGGACATCGCGCCCCAGGGAAACGGGACATACCTTGTCAGTGACGACGAGGTCTGGAAAGAGATGCTCAGTGCAGCTCCCGACCTTGTCAGGACCACCGCTGGCCAGCGTTCACACTGCTGGGGAGCCTACTATGCCCAATTCATCGATCACATCGTACTCGATGGGCAAGCCGCCAAGCTGCTGCGGCCATATACCTTCTATCAGATGGTCTTCGACGAACAGCCTCGATCAGACGAGGAGGGGCGCTATCTCCGGGAGTATTTATCCGACCATTGCCCCGCTAGCGTCCTGATGCAACAGCCAAAGAACCCGTAATGCCGCCGAACCGCTAATGCGTTCCGGTGCGTGTCGTTCCCCTACAAATCGTTGAGGTTCGCTATGACCACTCAGATCACCGTCGTTCCATTCAATTTCGGCGCTGCGCTGCCGAATGATCCCGTAGAGATACAAAAAACAAACATCGCCCTCATTCATCAGACAACCCGCGACGATGATATCTACGACAAAGTCTATCGTGCGAAATTGCTGACTCGCATCGTTAAGTCGGGGCTGGAAGTCCTCGTGGACGAATCGACCAGCGATATCGTCGATCGTTGGGAGGACTCACCCAATCTACCCGCGCTCAAGATCGCCCGCTTTACCCGGAAGCCCTTTAATATGCCCGGTGACGAAACACTGGTCGCAGTCAGAATCAGCGCAGTCAGCGACGTCCTTCCTGTCGCTCCCATCGAATATCCTGACTACAAAACTCTCATCATCATGGGAGGTCTACGGGTGCCGGTCACAGAGACGCCAGATGAAGTGAAGAGGCTCCTGGGTTGGTGACAGCAGGATCGCACCGGATCCGCGAGCGCCGAGGCTATGCTGCGATTCTGCCGCCGCTCGCCGCTACCGGCCGACCCAAAACGGTCAGGGACCCCTTGCGCCAGCGGATCAAGGAGGTTGCCCCTGTCCGGGTGCGGCTATGGCTTCAGGCACACCCATGTGCTGCTAGAGCGGAGAGCTGGCAGGTGAGCCGGGTTCGCCGCCTGCAGGATTAATCTCCCGGCTGAAGTCGCCATGTCGCGGTGAGGCGGTGCAGATCTCAGTCCTGACAACCGGCGGCATTTTTGCTTCCGTGTTGGGTGCCAGCGCCGACGTACTGTGGAGACCGAGTACCAGGGGCTGGACGCTCTCATGGCTTGTCCTGTTCGGCCTCTGCTTCGCCGTAGCGCTCGCTCACCGCTATTTCTCGACGGACTCGATACGGCGCTTCAAACGTCTGTCTGACGCCGCATTGAGGCCGTACTAGGGAAGTCACCACCGGTACGGCTTCTCCAGCATTGAATATCTAATACAGCGAGGGCTGTTCCGTTCGTTCAAATGTGACCGGGATTTTTCCCCATCCATCCAGCGACTTGAGCCGGGCAGGGTCGACTGCCGGGTCAAAAATGAAAACCCTCAGATGTTTCGGTTTCGTAGCTCGATCCTGCATGACCGCAGCCTGAAGCGGACTGAGGCCGAGAAAATCCAACAGCTCTGTCCCAATGTTTCGCTTGGTTGACATGGTGCCATCCCATCAATGGCCGGTCAGCAGCCTCAAATTCAATTCATCGAGCGTCCGCTGTATCGGCATCATGATTGTTACGAGTCCCATACCAGCAACAATTAAGCCAACCGCATGTTCCCCATCAGCTGTCACGACCAATGAGCCGCTGTCTCCAGCGGACGAGAATGGCTGATCGTTATCGCCTCGAACGGCAAAGCCGCCCTCAAGGTAGACATGCGCCCTGAATTTATCTGCGGCATAGGGAACCGGGAGCGGATTGGACATCACTCCAATAATCGTCCCCATACTAAGTCCGGTCGTTCGACCTACTTTTTTTACCCGCATGCCGCCTTTTGGTACGGCAGTTTTTGCCGGGGTATCATACGCTGAGTCGCCTTGCATTGACGTGACAAGCGCCTGATCAATGATCTTGAACGTTGCCGCATCATGCTGTTGCGGAGGAACCACCCGAGGATCGCCACTTTGCAGCGGGATGTACCGGTGGTGCCGACCAATACTTAAAGGCAGAGGTTGAGTCTGATCTGGACTAGCGTCGTAAGGCGCTGGCGCCAAGATCGGCATCCCGATTTCCATGTGGTTGCAGCCACCCGTCACATGGTTATTCGATAAACCATATATGGTGCCGTTTTCGTCCGTGACTAGGCACCCCATCGTCCCGGCTCCATGCACATTCGCCGGCGAAATTGAACTTCCGCACGCAACGCGGCCGCCAACGCGATATGCACGCGACGAACTAGTCGGAGGGGCCGGGTTGGAAGGCGGAGTTTGGTGTAGGTTACAGGAGCCAATCCACTCTACGAAAATGCCATCCAAACGCTCAGGCAGCGTCTTATGCCTCACCGCAGGAATGGCGCCTTTGGTACAGACAAAGACCTTTTCCGCCTGTTCGTCGTGAAAAACCCCAACAACCTGCAGCCGACCAATAAGCGGCTCCGGCTCAGCCACCATGTCCTGGGTCAGGCGTTCATTAAACACCCTGGAAAGCGGCTTACGAACGGACGGTGATTCGTTATCATCGGTAAGCAGGTAGCCATTATCCTTCGCCCAGTCATAAAGCCGGGCACCAACATCCGCTGCACTTGGCATTAAGTTCTCTGACGCAAGAGAAGGCGCTCAAAGCGCCATGAGAATGTTCACACAACCAGAAGTTTAAGCAGACGGCTTAGCTCAAGGCAAGCCGCTCGCGGGTCAAATTGCGCCGAAAAGAGACCCTGTGGAGATGAAATGCGGCCTAGTCAGTGTCTTGACTGCATGTACAAGAATAAAAACCTGATGAGTCTGGGTAAAAGCCTCTGCAATGCATTCGTGCTGGATGCCGTTCTTATCCGTCAATATCAGCGCTCGTTTGTTTGACGATCGGCGTTTCCCTACAGGAATCATTGCGCCTATATCGTCGGAAGACGTGTAGGTCTGCTTCCATCCATAAGCACCAAACATTTCCGTGAAGGATGCCGACTGAACTTTCCGACGTAAATTCGCGCGCAGACCCTCTCCGGGTACGAACTCTGGCATATCAAGCACTACGACTGCACACGCCCGATGGTTTTTCGATATGTATTGACGGATGGACGCATAGATCGACGCGTCGAACTTTTTCGCCAAGCGCACGGGCGTCCATATGCTGAACTCCTCCGATTCGGCCATGTCGCGGAACAGATCGAGGTGAAACAGCACCTCCGCAGCGAAGACGTTCGCCTCTCGGTCAAAAAGCTCAGCCGTATCAGGATCGAGTGACTTGTCGCAGTCCTCGACCAACTTATACATCGGCCGCTGCCAGGGCAAAAACCCATGGCCACATTCATGCAGGCGAATGAAGCGCTGCTTAACAGCGAGCAGCGTCCTGTCAATGAAGATCAAACCTTCGGACGCATGAAAAAGCCCGAGGACCTTCCCAACGGCTCGCTTCAACGTCTCTGCCGCGGCGCCGACCGAAGCTCGCATCCTATCGATGAAAGATGGGCTAAGGATTTCGCTTTCTACTTCGACGACCTGGGCCACATCCATGATCTGACTTATCGGCGTCGGAAAGACACCAAAGGTGCCTGAGTCGCGTAAGGCGCGCTCCGCCTCCTTTCGTATCCGGACGTACTGTGTTGGCGTGAGGCTACAGTCGTCCGGTCTCTCCATTATCAAACCTTCTTCGAACGCAGATAAGCCAGATAGTCCAACAGAGCGTTTTCTTCCTCTGCGGTGAGATTTTCCACCGCGAACGTTGCAGCACGACCGTGCTTATTTTCATCGGCTCGTTGGCTCGATGGAGCAACATACCCTGCTCTCTCCATTAGCCCTTCGTAAGAGACTTCGAGCGCACCAGCCAGGGCATAGAGAATCTGCGGCGACGGCTTCGAGATCTTCCCGCTCTCTAATTGACTCAGGTACGCGTTGGAGACTTCTTTGCCCGTCTTCTCCTCGACTTGCCGCTGAGACAGCTGCAAGTCCATTCGCGCCTTCCTGATGACTTGGCCCAAGTTGGCCGGTCTGCCCTCAGGGGCACCGCGTCCATCGTTCATCATAGCTCTCCCCACCGGTGTATCTGGATCCGGGTCGCTATTCTCTATGCCGGACCGTTAAGTGGGTCAAGCATGCAAACCGAAAATTGCTTGATAAACTTTGCTCGCTTGCGCTTGACAAACTTAAATTGCCGCATGTATTTATCAAAACGTCAGCAACGAGCTGACGCACGGCAAGGTGCCGTACCCAGGAGAAAGCAGCGATGACTAGCGTTAACGCCCCCGCTATCGACAACGGTCAGTCCCGCCACCAGATCGAAGTCGCTGATAAAAATCTGACCTTCCGATCGGTTCGCATCGACGACCTCACCCCCACCGGCGCGCAGCTTGCTGCTGCAGCCGGGTTTAAGCCGGCACAGAACGCCGTCGTGCTGCAGTTTCTCGAGAATGGCCTGCTGGAAGATATCCGGCCCGAGGAGACGGTTGACCTCAAGCACAACGAAGGCCGATTCATCATCGTCGAGTCCGACCGGCAATATCTGCTGACCATCGATGGTCAGCGCTTCCCGTGGCCCTGTAACATCATCACGGGTGCCACGATCCGCAAACTCGGCTCCATCCCGGCTGAGAAGGACCTCTATCTCGAGCGCGAAGATGTTGCCGATCAGCGCATCGAAGCAAACAAGATGGTCGACCTCGACGAACCCGGGGTGGAATCGTTCAAATCGCGCAAGAAGCCGACCTGGCAGGTGAAGGTGCAGGGTATCCTGCTCACCTTCAGCACCCCCGAAGTTAAAGCTCGCGACGCCCTTGCACTCGCGGGCCTTGACCTGACCCAGAGCTGGCACGTCTATCTGAAGATGGCCGGCAGTCCGGTTACAGAGATCACTCTCGATACCATGGTCGACCTCCGGGGCGAGGGCATCGAGAAAATCACTGCCAAACCGCGGGATGTAAACAACGGCGAGGCGCTCCCCGCGCCTCGCCGGGACTTCGACCTCCTGCCAGTCGATGTGAAGTACCTGGATCACCTCGGTAGCCGCTGGGAAACCATCAATGAAGGTGGTCATCGATGGCTCCTCATTCACGGCTATGCCGTTCCCGACGGTTACACCGTCACGAACGTGGCTCTGGCCCTGGAAATCCCCGGCACCTATCCGGCCTCTCAGATCGATATGTTTTATACCTACCCGAGGTTGGCCCGTTCCAACGGCGTGGGAATCCCCGCTACCGAAGCCTCAATGGTCATCGGGGGACTCACCTATGGTCGCTGGTCTCGCCATCGCGGTGCAGGATCCCTCTGGAATCCGGCCATCGATAACGTCGTCACCCACTTGGCACTGGTGGACGCTTCGATCGCGAAGGAGGTCGGCCAATGATGGCGGAAACCACGCTGACCTTCACCGGCCACGACCATGTTCGCGTGAGGGAACACCTCTACCCGGGGGACGGCTGTGAAGCCGCAGCCGTCCTGATCTGCACCCGTACCCTCGGCCCCCGGCTTCGGCTGCTGGTCCAGGAAGTGCTTTTGGTTCCCCACGCCGAATGCAGCCGGCGGGAGCCCGACCGGCTTACCTGGCCCGGCCGATGGCTGGCAAAGGCTGTGGAGGTTGGTGAAGAAGATGAACGAACCCTCATCCTGATCCATTCCCATCCCGGTGGCCTTTTCTCCTTCTCGTCAGCTGATGACCACAGCGATCAGGTGGTCCTGCCGACGCTGTTCGCCGACTATGGTGACCTGCACGGGACGGCCATCATGACCCCGGACGGCGCTGTGAAGGCTCGGCTTTACACGCCCGATATGAACCGTCGGACGGTCGATCTAGTTTCCGTCATCGGTGACGACCTGCAATTCTGGGACGGCAACGCCCGATGGGATGCTCCCCGGCACCGGCCCATGGCTTTCGGCGAAATGGCACCGGAACTTGGTCGCCTGCGCGCCGCCATCATCGGCGTGTCGGGCACCGGCTCCATCGTTGCGGAACAGGTCGCACGCCTCGGCTTCGGACAGACCATTTTGATCGACTTCGATCAGATGGAGGCCAAGAACCTGAACCGGATCCTGAACTCCACCCTTGATGACGCCAGGACCAACCGCCCCAAGGTCGACATGATGGCTGCGGCCATCGCATCCTATCGGGGCCCCGGCGTCGCCGTTCCGGTTGCCGCCAGCATAGCATCTCGCGAGGGGATCCTCGCGGCCAGCCAGGCAGACGTGATGTTCTGCTGTGTCGACACCCTGGAGGCCCGGATGATTGCCGACCGGATCGCCGCCGCGTTCCTCATCCCCCTCTTCGATGTCGGTGTCGTTATCCCCGTCATGCAGCGGCCCGAAGGAATGCGGATCGCTGAGGTCGCCGGCCGTATCGATTATGTTAAGCCGGGCGGCTCTACCCTGGCCGACCGTGGCCTCTATACTCCCGAGAGCCTGGCTGCCGAAGAGCTACGCCTGAACAACCCGGAAGAGTATGACCGGCGGCTCAAGGAGGGGTATATCCGCGGCGCCGCCGTGGAGGCGCCGTCAGTCATCGCCCTTAATACCATCGCCGCCGGCGAATGCGTGCTCGAGTTCATCGCCCGCGCCTATCCTTTCCGGCACGATGAAAATCGCCTTTGCGCCCGTACGAAGTTCACACTGGCGGCTCGCGAGCGTGAACAATGGGCCGACAGCGATTTCGCCATCACGCCCAATCCGATCGTCGGCCAGGGCGCCGCCGAACCTCTGCTGGGGATGCCGAAGTTCGGCCCGCCGAAGAAGAAACACCCATGATCCCGGCGACACTTAAGGCTTGGTGGGAAGACCTCCGCCGCTGGTACCGGACGGTACGGGAGCAGCGGGGGCCCGCTCGAAAACTGGAAATTATCGAAGGCGACATGATGCCCACAACCATGCCCGCCCGAAATCTCGTTCTTGCACGAGAGGACGGCGAGGACTGGAGCGTCGGTATGTTGTGCCCCTGCGGCTGCGGCGATGTGATCGAACTAATGTTAATCAAAAACACCCGCCCCCGCTGGGATTTGACGATCGAGGATGGTCGACCCTCCTTGCATCCCTCGGTCTGGCGCGCGACGGGGTGTCGGGCACACTTCTGGCTGAAAAATGGCCGCGTGCGGTGGTGCAGCTAGCTAACGAGGAGCAACATGATCCGATACATCGACCAACTGCTGCGGCGCTCGACCTCTCATCCCGTCAGCCTTAAAGGGCGTCGGTGGCTGGTTTCTCTCGCCATCCTGTTCATCGCCATTTTCGTGGTGGCACAGACGCTCAGCGCGCTCCGGGACTTCACCGAGCCCGACCTGCTTTTCAATCCCGACGGCATGGTCGTTTGGGCACTGCCCATCACGGCCATACTTCTCTTGTTTTCGGCCATCGAGACGCGGCCAATGAGAAAGGTCAAAGCAGCCTTCCTGGTCTGGGCAGCCATTACGCTCCTCGACCATTCGCTGACCTTTGACCAGGTGACCAGTCCGAATATCTACACGCGATCGCTGGAAGAAGACTGGGCCTTCGCCAGCCAGATGGCGATCTTTGAGAACAACGCTGCCGGCTTTAGCCTACGAAACACTTCTGAAGGGCTGGATGGCAAAATTCAGTTCTCGAATATCTTCGGATCGGACATCTGTCTGTCGATAACGCCCCTCAGCCCGGAAACCGCGCGCGCCTGCTACGCCAGCAACAGATTGCAAGAAGCGAGACTGAGCGAAATGAACGGACGCTCCTTCATGGCGTCCTTTCACAATGAAGGATTTTTGAGCCAGCTCGTAAAAGAGCAGGAGGCCAAAATCTTCTATTTCCTGATCAAGGCTGCCGCCGCCGGTACACTGCTAGCGGGTTGCATCTTCGAACTCTTCGCCGAGGTTTCCCCTTTCTCCAAGCCGGGGCCGCGGCCGAACAACGCCCGTCGACATCACTCTGCACATGCTGGACGACGCGCGGGGCTATGGGCTAATTCACATAGACATCGCCTCAACTCAACCATCCCCAGCACGGAAGAATGATCATGCCGGGCCTTTTCGATATCGACGGCCCGCAACTGGATCGCGCTTACGTCAACATCAGGGCTGCAGACCACCCTGGCACTCGCGAAATCCGCGAAGTCATCGAGCAAATGTGGCCCGTCTATGAGTCCTATGCTGACCCGGGGTTCGCACAAGGCTTTGCCCAGGATGTGGATGCACGTTTCTGGGAAATGTATCTTGGCTGTACACTGCTGGAGGCCGGACGGACATTACTGCCCGCCAACCAACGCCAACGCGCTGGCGGCCAACCAGACCTCTGTGTTCTAGAGGGTGAACGGCGCATCTGGATCGAAGCCATCGCCCCCGGCGGTGGTGACCCCGGGCCCGATCAAGTCGTCCAACCGATGAACGGCGTCTTCACCGCGCCGACTCGCCAAACACAGCTGCGCCTATCGAGCGCCTTCTTTACCAAGGCACAAAAGCTCGCCCGCTACCTCCAGCAGGGTGTCATCGCTCCCGACGAACCTCGCATTATCGCTATCAGCGGAAGCCGATTGGGCGGAGTCGTCTTCGAGGTTCCTCTCCCTCCGATTCTCAACGTCCTGTTCCCGGTCGGTGATGCCTACATCACGGTTAACCGGCTATCAGGAGAAGTTGTCAACCAGGGCTTCCATCATTCGCCCGTCATTGAACGGGGCCAAGGGGAAATCCCACGCACCGCTTTTCTCGTAGATAACTTCTCCCATGTCTCCGGCGTCATCTGGTCCAGCGTTGGCCTCGGGAACATGAGCCGGAAAGTGCGACCAATTTCATACGTCCATAACCCCAGAGCTCAAGTCGCGTTGCCGCTAAGTTGGGGCATCTGGGACCGCGAATACGTTCTGATCGAACATGAGGACGGGTCGGTGGTCCAAGACATCCTTGCCGCCCCCCCAGCAAACAGTCCGCTGATAGGCTCCCTCACGAACTAGACAGCGTCACTGTTGGCATCGCTGGGTTATGCCCGCGTAGCTGGAGAGCGACCTCGGATGATCCGCTGGCGGACTTGCGCATCGGAAAGCATTTCCTTGCCGAACAGTGGTGAGCACAGGATCAAACCAAAGCTCACGAAAATTCCAACGCGCACCTTGCCCATTGACGTCCCTCCGTTGGTTTCAGTCTCGATGCAACCTCAGGGGTAAACCGTGGTCACCCTTTCGCCGCCTATGAGCGCGAAGGGCTAGATTTTTTGTATCGTCTCTTGAATGGGAGTTAGAAGCTCCATACGTATGGGTTAACGAAACATACCACTATTGGAGGCATAATAGTGCCATACATATCACCTGATTTAGTCATATCGCCCAAAGATTCTTGGACGTTAGTTCAGGTCCTGCTGGATCGTGGCGAAGACCAAGCAGCCTATGCGTTAGGCCTTTGGAAAGATCGGCCCCGCATCGCCTTTCGTTGGAATGGTAACAATGACAGTCCAATCGGGAATCCACAGAGCCGCGGCCTTCCTACTTGGACCATGCTGGACGAGCATCTGCATCTCGGCGTGCTTCAGCTGCTGCCGCTGGAAAAGCAAGCCTTTGCTGCCAGCTTTCTTGGCATAACCGAAGCACCCTCTGTCGAACTCAAGGTTAGGAAGCACCCGTCGGGTCGCTTCTATCTGCTTGAAAAATCCGCCGGGCAAAAGGCCTTCTCAGACGTTACCAGTGATGGCTTGTTTGGCGCGGACGATCCTGCAAAATTCTATAAGGCCTTCGGACGACGACTCGCATCGTTATCGGAAAAAGGAACGCGGGTGTCTTTGGTAAGAGGCGAGGGCGAAGACTAATCCCTATGCCTGATGCACGGCTACTGTATGAACGTAGCGCCGGTTCCAGTATAGACGGGGCTTCGCGACCGACCTCAGAGCCGTCGGCAGATCAGTGACGACCGCTTCCATAGTCGGGCATGTCGTACTCTTCGATGAAAGCTATCGGGTGCTCAAAGCGGCTTTGATCCCGCACGCGGTCGTAACCGAGCATGCCAAGAGGACCGATCACACCAACAGCTGGCGCTTCCTGCTGCGGGACGCGATCTGGGATCGAGCTGGCGTCCAGGACGTCACAAATGCCCCAGAGATGCAGAGCAAACCTGGGGCTAAACGGCGTTCCCTTACCCCTGAAAGCCGCAGAACTTCTAGGGTTCTGGCTCTGCTGAACTCAGCACGGACTATTGACTACAATCTCAACAGATTGTGATTGCCCGCTGCGGCCACTTCGAGGGCGCGTTTGGCCGTCTCCTGTCCGCGCACATCGGCCAGATCCAGCAGCCTCGCCTCCTCCGTCGCCAGTTCCGGTGTCGGCTGGCCGAGGACTGAACCGCCCTTGAAATGATTGATCAGCGACAGCAGCGTCGGTGGTGCCAGCACCGCGCGGGGTCGCGCCCAGGCTGCCTCACCCCCACAGGCCGCCGGGCAGATCAGGCCGAGATCACGCTCTGCCGCCCCAAAAGCCGCTGCCAGGATGCCTGCCACCGGCGTAATGGCCCCATCGAGCGCCAGTTCGCCCAGCACCAGGAAACCATCGATGTCATCGGGTGGCAGAACCTCCATCGCCATCAGCAGGCCGCAGGCGATGGCGAGGTCGAAATGGCTGCCTTCCTTTAACAGATCGGCAGGCGCCAGATTGATGATGATCCGCTTGGCAGGCAATGCCAGCCCCATGGCGGCGAGCGCCGCCCGCACCCGCTCCCGGCTTTCTCCGACCGCCTTATCCGGCAGCCCGACGATGGTAAAGGCCGGAAGCCCGCCGGTGATCGAGACCTGCACGTCGACATCGACGACATCGATGCCCTGGAACGCGCAGGTCTTCACATGGGCAATCATGGGTCAATAAATCCCAGGTCAGGCAGTATCGTTGCAACAGTGTTACTGCTCTATACAGCAACCCTGGGTTTTATATCAAAATAACTTGCCCTCTTATTACCGGGATAACTGAACATCGACCGTCACAGGCAAATGATCCGACCCGACGTCCGGCCCAATCCGGCGGTCAATCACCCCCGCATTTGCCACCAGCACATGGTCTATCGGCAAACCAAACAGCGGGAAACGCGAGAGAAACGTCGTCTGCGGACCGTGGCCGCGAGATCCATCGGACAGGAAATACTCTTCGGGCCGGGTCAAGCGGGCAAAATTCTCCGACCAGGGCGTCGTGTTCAGATCACCGATCAGGACCACAGGGCCATGAGAGCCACTCCAGGCTTTTTCCTTCGCCAATGCCAGTTGCCTGTCCTGCAGACTCTTGAAGTCGCCGAACGGCAATGCGGCATGGACACCGACCACAGTCAGGCAGGCCTGCGGTGGGCAGACCTCCGCTTTCAGCACGGGCAGCCAGGTCCCGACCTGTCGATCAATCTCGCCCTTGCTGATCGGCCAGCGACTGTAGAGCGCGACATCGAGAGGAGAGAGACGCGGCGCGACCAGCCGATGGGGATAGTGGTCTTTGAAGGCCGCCGTCAGCGGCGCCATATCGCCCCGCAATTCCGTCAGCAGCACCACATCGGGTTGCTCCCGGTCGATCAGGGCCTGGAATTTTACCGGATCCGTCCAGTCATCGCGCAGATTGAGCGACAGAATGCGCACCATCGGACCCGTTCCCATGACAGGCTCGACCGTTCTTAGATAAGGCACGAGAGGGACCGTGTTTGCAATGAGGCAGACCACTGCGGGCACCAAAACCAGCCGACGCTGACAGATCCAGCTTGCGAGCGTCAGCCCCAGCGCGGCGGCGGCCAATTGCCACCTAAAATGCACGATCAGGGCGGGAACCCAATGGGCAGGCTCCAAGATCGCCAGCAGCGTGGCGAGCGCAAGTAGACCAACCGCTATAACCAGCAACAACCCTATGACACGCATACGTGCATTCCCCTTTCGCGCCCCGCTTGAGCTATACACAGGCGAGTGGGGAAAAATTGAGGCGTCGCATGTCGTTCTGGTTGAAAACTGCCCTCTTCGCTCTCGGACTGTCGTTCACCGTCTCCGCCGCCGCAAAGCCGGATGTCGAATGCACGCTGATCGTCGATGCCTCGACAGGGGAGCAACTGGTTCGACAAGGTGCCTGCGACCAGCGGTTCAGCCCTTTTTCGACTTTCAAGCTACCCCTGGCTTTGATGGGCTACGATGCGGGTATCCTAGGTGACGCCCAGACGCCCAACTGGCCCTATCGGGCCGAATACGGCGGGACGACCAAGGACAAGCAGAGCACCGACCCTACCCGCTGGCAGCATGAGTCGATCCTCTGGTATTCGCGGGAAGTCACCAGACGGCTGGGGACAGAGCGCTTTGCCGCCTATGTCACCCAGATGGGTTATGGCAACCGGGACGTCTCGGGCGATGCAGGCAAGAAGAATGGCCTGACCCACGCCTGGCTGCGGTCGTCCCTGGCGATTTCCCCGGACGAACAGGTTGCGTTCCTGCGGCGGATCGACAGCCGCGCCCTCGGGCTATCCGACAGGGCCTATAGCCTGTCGGTGGCGATCCTGCCGACCTTCCAGGCAGGCGACTGGCAGGTGCGCGGCAAGACCGGCACCGGCTGGTATCGCGAGCCATCGGGCAAGGTGCGGTCGGACCGCCCCCAGGGCTGGTTCATCGGCTGGGCCGAGCGCAATGGCCGTCGCATCACCTTTGCCCGGTTCGAGCGGGGGCTGGAGCCCAGGGACGGTATGGGGCCGAAGGTCCGCGACGACTTTCTGAAAGCCCTGCCAACCCTGATGCGTTAGTCACCCGCGAAGAACAGCCCGTCGACATCCACCGCCGTCTGTTCGGCTTCAAGCTTGGCCCAACCAACGAGGCCAAAACCGTCGCGGACCAGATAGAGGTCGTCCTGCAGCAGCAGCACTTCCAGCGACTCCTTGGCCGCGATGGTCGTGACAGCCGTCTGAAGGTTGCGACCGGCATAGAGCGTCACCGGCTTCAACGCCTTGCTTTTCAGCCCGACATACAGCGCAGGCTGCGATACCTCGGCCAAGGCCCCCGCCGGGGTCAGGCAATATTTGCGACGTTCCGCAAAATAGCTGTTGGCATGGCCGCTGGCATAGAGGCAGCCATCGCCTGGAATGGCAAAGCGCAAGCCAGGGATGCTGGTGGATTTTTCAGGATTGCCGGGGGTCGCCAGCATGCAGGAAGGATCGGCGCTGGCGCCCGCATCGCAGAAGAGAGCAAAGCTTACACCGCTGATGCCACCCGGCTTCACGTCGAAGACATAATCGCCGAAGGTCGCCTCGCGCATGCCGGTCAGATATTCCTCTTCGGCTGCCGATAGTTTGCGTTTGCTGGTCAGCCGGCCATCTGCCTCGACCCGGATTTTGAAGAGTTTCAGATCCAGATCCCGCGTCACCTTTTGGGCAATCGGCTTTGGATAGGCTGGCGATTTATTGGTATCGGCGGCCAAGGCATTGGAAGCAATCAGCAGCAGCAGAACCAGGGCAAAAGCGTGTTTCATCGGAGAGCGCCTGAAGGAAAAAGGGTCAGGGGAGAATCTCGACCGGCGTGCCGTCCGCAACGACGCGCCAGATTTCTTCTATTTCGGGGTCAGTGACGGCGATACAGCCCAAGGTCCAGTCCCGTCTGCGATGCCAGGTACCGATCCAGCCAAAGCCGTTGCGAAGACCATGGATCATGATCTCGCTCCCTGCCGACCAGCCCTGGGCAGAGGCTTCAGCCACCTGCAGCTCGGTAGGGTAGGAAACCTTCAGGGCAAGGTGATAGTCGCTGGCCGCATTCCGGCTTTCGATGAAATAGCGGCCCTCCGGCGTCAGCTTGTCGCCTTCGCGTCGTTTGGGCTCCAATCCACCACGGCCGACCGAGACAGAATAGCTGCGCACCTCCGCCCCCTGCCAGAACAGGGTCAGGCGATGGCGGCTTTTCTCGATCAGGATGCGATCCGCCCTTGCATCGGCCGGGAGCGGCTCCCTGGCTTCCCGGCCCAGAACGGCCAGAACAGCATCGACTAGATTGCAACTCCCCACCAAGCCCTCGAAAATTCTTAGATCAGAACCGCATCTTAGGGCGACGAAAGGCGCTTGTCTCGCCTCACTACATCACTCATCGCTGAGACAATCTTAGCCCTCCAAAGACATTATCTGAGTTTAATTAAATCTTAAATAATTTAATTACAGTTCTTCTTGCTTTTCTATAAAGCCCTGGAAAAGATGCCTGACCCTTCGGGGGGGCAAAATTTAAAAAGACACGAGGGTTCGAGATCATGAATCGTTACGCCGCCTTTCATCTGCGGCTCGCCAGCCTTTACGCCATCGTGGGCATGGCCCTTGGAATTTACATGGGCATTAATCAGAACTTCACGCTGATGTCCGCGCATGTCCATCTGAACCTCCTGGGCTGGGTGTCCATCACGCTCTACGGGCTGGTCCTGCGCCTCGACCCTTATCTCGACGGTCCGCTGCCGATGATCCAGACTTTCTGTGCCCATATCGGCGCGCTGGGCATGTTCACCGGCCTGACCGTCATGGGTCTCTATGGTCATGAAGCGGCCGATCCGTTCCTGATCGGCGGTTCGCTGAGCATGATCACCGGCGCCCTGCTCTTTGCCCTGATGGTTTTCCGCATCACCCGGCGATGACGGGCTTATCCGACTCCCTCTTTTGCCGCTAAGCTTGCGGCACAGGAGGGAGTTGGTATGGGTGGTTACGCACGGCTGCTGTGCATCGACGGCGGCGGTATTCGGGGGGTCATCCCCGCCAGCGCTCTGGTTGCGCTTGAGGAACGTCTGGGGGCGCCAATCGCCTCCGGCTTCGATCTGGTGGTCGGAACCTCCACCGGCGGCATCATTGCCGCAGGCCTGACCCGCCCCGGCACCCCGATGACGTCAGCTGAAATGCTGGAGTTCTATCGCAAGGACGGCCCCCGCATCTTCGACCGGTCGTTCTGGAAGACTGTCCGCACGGCGGGCGGTGCGATCGACGAAAAATACGACGCCGCCGTCCTGGAAAGCGTCATGGAGGATTGTTTCGGGCAGACCCGCCTATCCGAATCCGGTCCTGCCGAACTGCTGATCACCGCCTATGATATCGAGGCCCGCGCCCCGGTTTTCTTCAAAAGCTGGCGGGCACGCGGGCGCGGTATCGGCGGCGGCGGCCCGCCGGTCGAAAGCTATGATTTCCTGCTGAAGGACATCTGCCGCGCGACCTGCGCCGCCCCGACCTATTTTGAACCGGCGCTGATCGAGAACCGGGCCGCGACGCCCCATGCCCTTATCGACGGATCGGTCGTGGCGGCGAACCCCACCATGTGCGCCATCGCCTCGGCCCACCGCCTGTTCCCCGGCGCCAACGGGCTGCTGGTCCTCTCCATCGGCACCGGGCAGCGCCAGGACCCGATCTCCTATGAGAAGGCGCGCCACTGGGGACTCATGGGCTGGGCGCGCCCGATCAGCGACGTCATTCTGGACGCAGTATCGGCCACCGTCGATTATCAGGCGGCGGAGATCGTCGGCGATACCTATTTCCGCCTGCAGATCCCGCTGCACCCCGATGGCGAGATGGCGGTGGAGGAAGAAATGCGCCTCGATAATGCCCATCCCCGCAACATCGCCCGCCTGGAGGCCGCCGCCGCCCGCATGCTGACCGAGCGCGCCAGCGTGATCGAGCGTTTCTGCGATCTGCACCGGGCCCTGCCGCGCTTCAGCATGAGCTGGATGGACGACGGGCGGTTCGGACCTTCCGGCGGGATCTTTTAGCGCACGCCCCAACCTTTCGGCGCTTGTGGCGTTATCCCTTCTCTGAACAAGAGGAAGCGCCATCATGCAGCGGGAACGGAACAGCATCCGGAATCAGCGCCCTACCCTGTCCATGACAGAGGTGCTGTGCCTGCTGGCTCTGACCACTGTGCTGGGCGTTCCGCTTGGCTTTCTGGTCATCGAAGCGGCCTCAGGCATGCTCTGGCGCTAGGGAAGGCTTGCCCGCATTTCGCGCGCACGCCATAACAACCGGCACCCTGTTTAGCCGGAAGAAACTCCCATGACCGATATCGCCACCTCCCTTGCCGACGTGCGCCGCCGCATCGCGACTGCCGCCGAGGAAGCTGGCCGTCCGGTCGATCAGGTTTCCCTGGTCGCCGTCTCCAAGACCCATGACGCCGATGCCGTGCGTGTGGCGCTTCAGGCCGGTCAGCGCATTTTTGGCGAAAACCGCGTCCAGGAAGCCCAGGGTAAATTCCCCGACCTAAAGGCCGAGTATCCCGACCTGGAATTGCACCTGATCGGCCCCCTGCAGTCCAACAAGGTCAAGCAGGCCTTGGCCCTGTTCGATGTCATCGAAAGCCTGGATCGCGAAAGCCTGGCCGAGGCGCTGGCAAAGGAACTCGCCAAAAGTGACCGCAAGCCGAAGATCCTGGTTCAGGTGAATACGGGCGAGGAAGACCAGAAGGCAGGCATCCCGCCGCGCGAGGCAGAGGCCTTCGTAAAGCGCGCCCGCGAGGTCCATGGTCTGCCGGTGGTCGGCCTGATGTGCATCCCCCCCGTCGACGAGGAACCGGCCCTGCATTTCGCCCTGCTGCGCGAGATCGCCGGCCGCTGCGGCCTCGACATCCTCTCCATGGGCATGAGCGGGGATTACGAGGCCGGCATCCGGTTCGGCGCGACCCATGTGCGGGTCGGCAGCGCAATCTTCGGCGCCCGCCCTCCCGTCATCGCCCCATCGGACGCGGGATAATGGCCCGTCTTGCCCTCGTCGAAGCCGATCTTGCCATCGCCACTGTCCTGGCCGATGCACTGCGGGCGGCGGGACACGAGGTGCTGCACGCCCCGGACGAGCGCACGGATATGCTGATCACCAGCCTGTCGCGGGCCGTCACTCCCGATGGGCCACCAACCTTGCTGATCTTGAGCGCGGGTGAACTCTGCCCGCCCGATGCGGCGGCGGCTCTTGAAAAGCCGGTGCGCATACCGGCCTTGCTGGAAGCCGTGCAGAAGTTGCTGGCCAAGGCAGAGCGGCTGCCCCGCAACCTCGGTATCTTTCAATTCGCCCCCGCCTTGCGCGTGCTCAGTCATCCGGACGGCCGCAGCGTGCGCCTGACTGAAACCGAAACCCGCCTGCTGGACCGGCTGGCAGCGGCTGGCAGCGAGGGACTTAGCCGCGAAAGCCTGCTGACCGAAGTCTGGGGCTGGCGCCCGGACCTGGAGACACACACGGTCGAAACCCACCTCTATCGCCTGCGCCGCAAGCTGAAAGCCTGCGATGGCGAAGGGCTGATCGACCGCAGCGGGCCGACGGTGAAGCTGGTGTTTTAGGGGGCCTGGATAACCGCCTTACAACAGAACTCGTCACCCCGGGACTTGATCCCGGGGTCTCCTCCGGGGTCACTTCAAACAAACAAAAACCTTGTCATCCCGGACTTGATCCGGGATCCGGCCGAAGGCAGTTGCATACCTCTGACGCTATAGACTGGCCATGCTGGCGGCCGGATCCCGGCTCGGAGGCCGGGATGACAGCGAGAGTGGGGACAGGCTCCCGGAGGAGATCCCGTGGTCAAGCCACGGGATGACGGAGTTTGAGACTAAACACCCCCTACCGACCCAAAAACTCCGCCGTCGATATTAGCTGAATCGGATTGCCGGGATTATCCCAGCCGCCCCAGACGATATTGTGGTGCAGCACAATGCTGGCAGCGGGCAAATGCCGCCGATCCGGGCAGGTATGGGCATCGCGCAGGACCGTGGTCCTCAGCCCCATTTGTGAGGCCGCCGTCTTGACGGTCGCATCCACGCAATAATCGGTGGCATAGCCGCCGACGACGATGCCTTTGACGCCCAGCCCATCCAGGGTGGATTTCAAGGTGGTTTCACGAAAGCTGTCGCAGGATCGTTTCGCGATCACCTTGTCGCCCGGCTGGGGCGAGAGTTCGTCGAAGAACTTCCACCCCTCCGATCCTTTCTCCCAGGCTTCATCCTCGCCTTCGTGCTGGATGAAAATGACCGGCATCTTCTTCGCACGGGCATGGAAGGCGGCACGGGTCAGCAGATCGCGACACTCCGCCAAGCGGGCAGCGGGGGCGTCGGCGATGTTGCGCTGGAAGTCGATGATCACCAGGGCGTCCATGAGCATCCGTTCGTTTAGCTGTTTTCGACCCGCAGGCTGCCGCCTTCGACGGCGACGACCTTGACGGAGGAACCGGCAGGAAGATCGGGGCCCAGGACACGCCAGGATCCGTCGCCCTCTTTTGCCCGGCCGACACCGCCGACGATAGGTTCGGACAGGACCAGAATCCGGCCGACCAGGGTCGCACCCCGTTCATTGAGGGGCGTCGCCGGGCTTTGGGTTTTACCGATAAAGCGGGCCAGGATGACGGCGCCAACCGTGAAGACGGCAAACACAGCCAGCTCGGCCACCAGATCCAGCCCAGGCAGCAGATAGGCGACAAAGCCGGTCGCCACCCCTGCCAGACCGATCCACAGCAGATAGACCCCCGGCAGCAGCATCTCGGCCGCCATCACCAGAATCCCGGCCGCGAGCCATGCCCAGGCCGGTATAACAGCATCGCTGATAAGCATGATTCCCCCTTTTACCACCGGTTTGAGGAGTGCCGTCGCCAGACCTTCGAGGATTTCTCCCATCAGGCTCACGCCCAGGGTCCCTTACCTGCCTGACTGGCCTGGGCGGCGCCACTCTGCTTCAGCAGTTCGGTCAGACCGCCAAGGCTGCCCAACACGCCGGAAACCTCCATCGGCATGAAGATGGTCTTCTGGTTCGAGCTTTGGGCAAAGGCCGTGAGGCTTTCGACATACTTCTGGCCGATGAAATAATTGATCGCGGACACGCCCTGACCGGACGAAGCCTCGGCCACCATGCGGATCGCCTTGCCTTCGGCCTCGGCCTCACGCTCGCGCGCTTCGGCATCGCGGAAGGCGGATTCGCGGCGCCCTTCGGCCTGCAGGATCGACGCCTGCTTCTCGCCCTCGGCTTTCAGGATCGCTGCCGCCCGCACGCCTTCGGCTTCCAGGATCAGGGCGCGGCGTTCACGCTCGGCCTTCATCTGGCGGCCCATGCTGTCGATCAGATCCTGGGGCGGCTGGATGTCCTTGATCTCGATACGGGTGATTTTGATGCCCCAGGGGCTGGTCGCGGCATCGACGACGGTCAGCAGCCGGTCGTTGATCCGGTCGCGCTGGGACAGCAGCTCGTCGAGGTCGAGGGCGCCCATCACCGTACGCAGGTTGGTCATGACGAGGTTGAGGATCGCCTGCTGGAGATTGCGCACCTCATAGGCCGCCTTGGCAGCATCCAGAACCTGATAGAAGACGACGCCATCGGCGGTCACCATGGCGTTATCCTTGGTGATGACCTCCTGGCTGGGTACGTCCAGCACGGTCTCGCGCATGTCGATCTTGGCGCCGATACGGTCGATGAGCGGGATGATCAGCGTCAGCCCCGGCTTCAGGGTCGTTGTGTAACGACCGAAACGTTCGACCGTATATTCCTGCCCCTGCGGCACGGCCTTGATCCCCATGAACACGAAGATGACGACCAGGACCACAAGGGCGATAATCGGCTCCAGCATGACAACCTCTTTTCTTAATTACGCCTCTCTTGAATGGCTTCTGGAACTATAGCGCGGTTGACGGCAGATAATGCCAGCGGCATCGTGCGCACCAAGCAGCGTATCCGGGTCAAAAGAAAGGGAACCGTCATGCCAAGCCGTTATTGGGTCGTCGGGGGCGAATATACCGACACCGCTTTCACCAACGTCGTGGCGGGCACCGAGGAAGAGCATATCGGCCCCTTCTCCAGCTATGAAGAAGCCAAGGACGTCTGGCAGAAGAAGGCCTGGTCGACGGTCGATACCGCGACCCGCCGCTATCGCATCGTCGAGGAACCCGGCCCCAAGAAGCCCAAGCGTTACTGGGTGATCGGCGGCGAATATGTCGACACCGGCTTCCGCCAGCTGGTCGCGGGTGCGGCCGAGGAACGTATCGGCCCGTTCGAGACTTATGAAGATGCGCATGCCGCCTGGCAGAAGGCTGCCTGGGCAAGCGTCGATACCGCCACCAAGCGCTATCGTGTGGTCGAGGAAACCGCCGTCTAAAAATAAGGCCGTCGCCGGTGACAAAGTCCCGGGTTCTGAAGTTCATCGCGAAATGGACGCTGGTGGTCGGCATCTGGTCGACCATCGCCGTCCTGGCTGTCGTCGCCTTTTTTGCCCTGCAGCTGCCGCCGATCGACGATCTACTGGCCGAAGACCGCAAGCCCGGCGTCACCCTGCTGACCCGCGACGGCAAGGTCTTTGCCAATGCGGGCGATTTCTACGGCACGCCCTTCACCGTCTCCCAGCTGCAGCCCCATACCCGCGATGCGATCCTGGCCATCGAGGACCGGCGCTTCTATGGCCATTTCGGCCTAGACGTCATCGGGCTTGGCCGCGCGGTCTTCGTCAATCTCATCCAGGGGCGGTCGGCTCAGGGCGGATCGACCATCACCCAGCAGGTCGCCAAGAACGTCTTCCTGACGCCCGAGAAATCCTTGAAGCGCAAGGTGCAGGAAGCCCTGCTGGCCCTATGGCTGGAGCGCAAGTTCACCAAGGATCAGATCCTCGGGATCTATCTGAACCGCGTCTATATGGGCGCCGGAACCTATGGCATCGATGCCGCGTCCCAGCGCTATTTCGGCAAGCCTGCGACCCGGCTGTCGCTTTATGAAAGCGCCGTGATCGCGGGTCTCGTTCAGGCCCCTACTCGCCTCAACCCCGTGCGCTCGCCCGAAGCCGCCGCCACCCGCGCCCGCATCGTTTTGCGCGCCATGGTCGCCGGCGATTTCATCGATGAAGCCACCGCCCAGAGCGCCGCGCGGGAGGAACTGAGCCTGAACCGCGTCGCCGTCTCCCGCCCGGGTCGCCATTTCGCCGATTGGGTGGCCGAGCGGATCTCCACCCTGGTCAGCCCGGATCAGGATCTGGTCGTCGTCACCACCCTGGACGGCACGCTCCAGCGCCGATCCGAAGACCGGGTGGAATTTCTGCTGGCCTCCGAGGGCAGCAAACGCAAGGTCAGCGAAGGCGCCGCCGTCATCCTGGACCGCAGCGGCGGTATTCTCGCCATGGTCGGCGGCCGCTCCTACGCCAGCAGCCAGTTCAACCGCACGACCGCCCTGCGCCAGCCCGGCAGCGCCTTCAAGCCGCTGGTGTTTCTCGCGGCATTGGAACGAGGCATGAGCCCGTCCAGTCTGGTGCTCGACGCCCCGATCCGCATCGGCACCTGGACGCCGGAAAACTATACCCGCCGCTACCATGGCGAGGTCACCCTGGCCGATGCGCTGGCGGAATCGCTGAATACCGCCACCGTGCGGCTGGCCCAGGACGTCGGGATCAGGAACGTCATCGCGCTGGCCCGCCGCCTCGGCCTCTCCTCCCCCTTGCCCGCGAACCTCGCAACGTCTCTTGGCGCGGGCGAGGTATCGCTGCTGGAACTGACCGGCGCCTATGCCATGGTCGCCGCCGGTGGTGGCGCCATCGAGCCTTACGGTATTCTCGAAATCCGCAATCGCGCGGGCGTCGTCCTGTGGCAGAAACCCCCGCCGATCCGGCCAGAGATCATCGTCGAGCCTTCCAAGATGGCCGAGATGGACCTGATGCTGCAGGAAGTCGTGCGGCGCGGCACGGGCAAGGCGGCCTTGGGCGGCGGCAGCCAGGTGGCAGGCAAGACCGGCACCACCTCCGATTATCGCGACGCCTGGTTCATCGGCTACAATTCTGAAAACGTCGGCGGCGTGTGGCTCGGCAATGACAACGCCAGCCCGATGGACAAGGTCACCGGCGGTGACCTTCCGGCCAAGCTATGGTCCGGTCTGATGGGGAATGATTAGCCGGGTCCACGTCTCGACTCATGAGTCAGATAGATCAATCGTAAACAAATGATCTATCTGACTCATGAGTCTCAAAAGAACGACAGCTGATCCCCGGCCTTCACCGGCGGGCGGAACAGGGATAGGTCGAAGACCCATTCGCGCTTCTCGAAGCCCAGGCGCTGTTTGGTCAGTTTGAAGCGTTGATTGATCAGATCGGCATAGGCGCCGGTGCCTTTGAAGCGGGTGCCGAAGTCGGCCTGATAGAGTTTGCCGTCGCGGCACTGCCGGATCAGGCTTTCCACCCGGTCGGCCCGGTCCGGGTAATGCTGGTCCAGCCATTCGCGGAACAGATCCTTGATCTCCAGCGGCAGGCGGATCAGCAGCATGGAGGCGCTGGTGGCGCCTGCCTCGCGGCCCGCCTTCAGAACCGTTTCGATCTCATTGTCTGTCAGGGCCGGAATGACGGGCGAGAAGGAGATATTGGTCGGAATCCCCGCCTCGGTCAGTTCGGCAATGGCAGCGAGGCGCTTGTCCGGGGTGGCGGCGCGCGGCTCCAGATGGCGGGCGAGCGTACGGTCGAGGGTCGTGACACTCATGGCAACGCGGGCAAGGCCCTTCTTCGCCATGTCGCGCAGGATGTCGATATCGCGGGTCACCAGCGGCGACTTGGTGGTGATGGCGACCGGATGGTTGGCAGCGGCCAGTACCTCAAGCGCCTGACGTGTCAGGCCGAATTCCCGCTCGATCGGCTGATAGGGGTCGGTGGCGGTGCCAAGCGCGATGGGCGCAGGCTTGTAGGTCTTGGCGCGCAGATCGTCGATCAGGCTTTGTGCGATATTGGGCTTCACAGAAAGCTTGGTCTCGAAATCGAGACCCGGCGACAGCCCCAGCCAGGCATGGCCCGGCCGGGCAAAACAATAGACGCAGCCATGCTCGCAGCCCTTGTAGGGATTGAGCGAGCGATCGAAAGGCAGGTCCGGTGACTTGTTATAGGTAATCGCGCTGCGGGCGGTGTCGTAGGTGATTTCCGTCTGCGGCGCCTGTTCCCACTCTTCTTCCGCCGAGCCCCAGCCGTCGTCGACCAGATGCCGGGTTTGCGCAAGAAAACGGGAGCCGCGATTGCTCACGGCGCCACGGCCCTTGCGGGCGCGATCCGGCATGTCTTCGGGCTGGGACATGTCCGCATTCTATGAGAACATAGCGCGAACATCAAGCCACTACCTCTTCGCCCCCGCCTTCTCGACCGCATCGAGATAGGCTTGCCAGCGGGTCGCTTTATCGCGGCCCAGTTCGTAGAGATAGGCCCAGGAATAGAGGCCGGTATCGTGGCCATCGTCAAAGATCAGCTTCACCGCGTAATTGCCGATAGGCTCGATGGCCTTGAGACCCACCTTGGACTTGCCGGTGACGAGCTTTTTCTGGTCGGGCGTGTGGCCCTGAACCTCGGCAGAGGGGCTCTCAACCCGCAGATATTCGCCGGACAGATGGAAGTGTTTTCCATCGTCGAACGTGACGTGGAGAATGCCGTTCTCGGCGGTCCAATAGATGTCGGTCGGCCAGGGGGTCGCGGACATGGATCAATCGTCCAGGCGGCGGGCTTCGTCGACCAGCATGATCGGAATGCCATCGCGGATCGGGAAGGCCAGACCGGCGGCGTCCGAGATCAGTTCGGCCTTGGCAGCATCGAAGCGCAGGGTCGATTTCGTGACCGGGCAGACCAGGATTTCCAGGAGCTTCGGGTCGACACCCAGGGCGGCGGCGGAGGGGACGGGCAAGCTCTCGGTCATAGGAACTCTCTTTATGTTTGCCTACCGGGCTTCGCCCTACTTGAGGCTGGTTTTTGTTTGCCTACCGCGCTTTGCGCTACTTGAGGCTGGTTTGCGCTATTTGAGGCCGGATCTTAGTGTAGCCGGTTAGGTTCGCCATAATCATCGGGATCGGCCAGCGCCATTTCGATCAGCGCGGTCATGGTAGAAGCGCGATCATCGTTGTTGGCGGCTTCCAGCAGAGTCTGCTTCTCGCTGGGCGGGAAAGGACAAACCATGGCGAGCGTGGTGATCAGCGGCTCGTCCGGCGCCTTCTCGATAGAGGGCCAGTCGGCGCTGACCCCCTGCTCGCTCAGGAAAACCTTTAGCCCTTTCAGCAGCCGGGCGCGGTCGAAGCCGGTGGGCGGGTCGGCGCGCAGATCGGCGGCAAACGTGTCCCATTTGACGAGCGCCGGACGATAGCCGCGACGCTGGGGCATCTCCTCCCGCACTTCGAAGCGCGAGACACCGGCCAGGGTGATGAGATAGCGGCTGTCGCTCGTCTCTTCGAACTGAATGATCCGGCCCGCGCAGCCGATACGATAGAGATCGGGTTCCCGCGCGGGATCGGCCGGGTCCAGCGGCTGAATCATGCCGATCAGGCGGTGGGGCGTGCGCAGGGCATCCTCCACCATCGCCAGATAACGCGGCTCGAAGATATTCAGCGGCAGGCGTCCACGCGGCAGCAGCAGGGCGCCCGCCAGCGGGAAGACCGGAATTTCTTCCGGCAGATCGTCGAGGGTGAAGCCGCGCCCGCTCAAGAGAACATCAGGGTCGACAGGCTTTTCCGCCCGGCGACACTCAAGGGGTCGGTGAAGCCCAGCGCTTCGAAGAACTGCACCAGCTGCTTGCGGGCGGCGCTGTCGTTCCAATTGCGGTCGCGCTTGAACAGATCCAGCAGCTGATTGATCGCCCCCTCCTTGTCGCCCGCGCCATAGAGCGCCATGGCAAGATCGAAGCGGGCCTGATGATCGTTGGGATTCTGGGCCAGCTTGGCCTGCAGGGCCGCCGTCTCACCGCTGGCACCCGCCGTCTGTTCAGCAAGGTCGAGGGCGGTCTTGAGGGCGACGACGTCGGGAGTCTTGGCCTGATCGGCGGGGATCTGGGCCAGGACCGCACGGGCCTGCTCGATATCGCCGACATTCAGCAGGCAACGCCCCAGGCCGACCAGCGCCTCGACATTGGTCGGGTCCGACTGCAGGGCGGCAGCATAGAGCGAAGCGGCGGTTTCGAAGTCATTGCCGCCCAGGGCGGTCTTGGCTTCAGCCAGCAGCTCCACCAGCGAGGCATCGGTCGGGCCGACGGCATCGGCGATCCGCTTGATCCACTGCTTCACTTGGCTTTCGGGCAGGGCACCCTGGAACATGTCGACCGGGCGGCCATCCAGGAAGGCATAGACGGTCGGGATCGACTGGATGCGCAGCTGGGCCGCGAGCTGCTGATTGGCAGGCTCGTCGATATTGATCTTCACCATGCGGACGGCGCCCTTGGTCTCGGCGACCGTCTTCTCCAGGATCGGGCCAAGCGTCTTGCAGGGGCCGCACCAGGGCGCCCAGAAGTCGACAACGATGGCAGCGTCGCGGCTGGCCTCGATCACCTCCTGCATGAAGGTGGCGGCGGTGACTTCCTTGACCTCCGAAGCGGGTCCTGCGGCCGGAGCGGGGGAGGAGGAGGAAAAAAGCGACATGGCGGTTCGTTCCGACATCAGTGAAAAGCGATTGGCTTCTTATGTGGCAGGCACATCGCGCGGTGGCAAGGTTTGGGTTGGCACTCCTTACTTTACCTTCCCGTCATGCCACGGCTTGTCCGGGGCATCTCCTCCGGGGGAGACGCCACACTGCCTCAGTTCAAATTGGACAAGCACCCGGAGGAGATCCCCCGCATGAAGCGGGGGATGACGGAGAAATATTAGCAAACTCCTTTACAAAGCCACCTGGGCGGGCGGCGGGACGTAGTTTTCCCGCGCGGTCCTGACAGCGGTGCGATTGGCCGCAGCCCATTCGACCAGGGCGCCGACGGGCTCCATCAGCGATTCGCCCAGCGGCGTCAGTTCGTAATCCACGCGCGGTGGAATGGTCGGATAGACGGTTCGCGACACAAACCCGTCCTGCTCCAGGTGCCGCAGGGTCTGGGCCAGCATGCGCTGCGAGATATCGCCGATCTCGCGTTTGATCTCCGTAAAGCGCTGACGGCCATCGACCAGACTGTCCAGCACCAGCAGACTCCAGCGGTCGCCGATCCGGTCGAGGATCCCGCGGATGGGGCAGTTTGGATCGCGGGTCATGGCTGTCTTGGTCATGGGTAAGTTTCCTTTGGCCCCCGGTTACTGCACCGTAACCGGGTTATCTTCCGCTCCCTTCTTGTGGTCCGCGAAGGGCATGCGTAAATCGAACTCAGTTACGAATAGTAACCGACTTATCATTTAAAACCAAGGAGCGGATCATGAGCGGTAAGATTGTCATCAGCGGTGCAGGCGGTCAGTTGGGTCAGCTGGTGGCCCAGGAACTCAAAAGCCGGGGTGTGGTCGATGGCGTGACGCTGGCCAGCCGCGATCCGTCCAAGATCGCCGCCCTGGGCTTCAAGACCGCGCGGGCAGATTTCGATGATGCTGCCAGCCTGGCAGCCGCCTATCAGGGGGCCGATGTCGTGCTGATCCTGTCGGGCGACGCCCCGAACGAGGTGCGCACGCCCCAGCATTACCGCGCCATCGATGCCGCCAAGGCCGCCGGTGTAAAGCGCATCGTCTATACCAGCTTCACCAATGCGACCTATGACAGCCTGTTCGATTTCGCCAAGAGCCATACCGATACCGAGGCTTATCTGAAGAAATCCGGCCTCGCCTACACGGTGCTGCGCAACAATCAATATATCGAGAACCTGAATTCCGGCATCGCCCATGCCAAGGACGCAGGCGTGCTGGCCCAGCCGGGCGCGACCGGCAAGGTTGCCTACCTGCGCCGTGCCGATGTGGCCGCCGCCCTGGTCGGCGCCATCCTGGGTACGGGCCATGAGGGCAAGGTCTATGAGATCACCGGCCCCAAGGCTTACGACCTGTTCGAAATCGCGGCAATCCTGACCGAAACCACCGGCCGGAAGGTCGAGGCGGTGGATGCCGATCCTCAGCAGTATGGGGCCATGCTCTCGGGCTTCGGGCTGCCGGACTTCCTGGTGAAGGCGCTGCTGGGCATTCATGCGGCAGGGGCTGCAGGCGAGATGAACCTGGTCTCGGGTGATGCGGAAAAGCTGGCGGGCCGCAAGATCGTCTCGCTGGAGGAGCATCTGCGGGGGGAATAGTAAGCGGACTGTCATCCCGTGGCTTGACCACGGGATCTCCTCCGGGAGCCTGTCTAAGTCTGCCGGGACAGGGTTGGAAACGCCCACGGAGGAGATCCCGGGATCAGGTCCCGGGATGACGAGTTTCAGAGAGTGGGCGGAGAACTTCCCCCAACCCTCGAAAAAAGAATCGAAAAACTGCTTGCATCGAAATTTTGCCTGAGTATATTCCCGCCACGCCCGGTTCGCCGGACGTTGCGGGAATAGCTCAGTGGTAGAGCATCACGTTGCCAACGTGAGGGTCGCGAGTTCGAATCTCGTTTCCCGCTCCAGATTTCAAAAACAAAAGCGCCGGTCGAGATTAAATCTCCCGGCGCTTTTGCTTTTTCTGCATCATGCTCCCGGCTGTGATGAAAGCCAGCGACGAAGCGGAAGAATATCGGCTATAAGCCTCCGACCAACGGGCGGCGTGTAGTCTCGACCGCCCGATTACGAAACGTGGCACAGCGTCGGCATTGGCGCCGACCATAGGGAGATCGCGATGGGTCACTTCGCGGATCAGCGAAAGACGCAAATCCTCCTCGACCTCGAACAGCGCGCGAAAGGCGACCTTGGCACCTTTGCCAAGCTCTTCTATAGCGGGTTGGCGGTGGCCGACCTGGCGGCACGGTCGCCGGAGGCCCTGCTGGAGGGGGTGAAGAGCGTCTGGGATCTTGCGGCTGAACGCAAACCGGGCGAACCCAAGGTCCGGGTGTTCCGTCCCAAGGGGGATTGGGCGGCATCGCCGCTGGTGGTGGAAATCGTCAATGACGATATGCCGTTCCTGGTGGATTCGGTCAGCTCGGCCCTGGATCGGTACGACCTCAATCTGGAACTCCTGATCCATCCGATCGTCAAAGTGACGCGCGATGCCTCGGGCAAGCGTACCTCGGTAGATGAAGGCACTCCTGAGTCGGTGATGCAGATCACGGCCAGCGGCGCCATCGACGATGCCGAGCTACCCAATATCGTCCAGACCCTGAAAGACGTGCTCTCCGACGTGCGTGCGGCGGTGGTCGACTGGCGGGCGATGCTGCATAAGCTGTCGGTGATTTCGGCCGAGCTGGACGACCCGATCCTGACCCGCACCCCCGTTGGCGCGGCGGAGATCGCAGGCGCCAAGGATTTCCTGCGCTGGCTAGCTGACGATCATTTCACGTTCCTGGGCTTCCGCGAATATGTCTATGACCAGAATGGCGGCCAGACCGTCATGAAGGTCGACGACGGTGCGGGCCTGGGTATTCTGCGCGACAAGGCTTTCAGCATTTTCGACGGCGTGCGCACCCTGGCCGAACTGCCGGTCGAAGTGGCGGCCTTCCTGCAGGCGCCGCAGCTGCTGATGGTCACCAAGGCCAACCGACGCTCAACCGTGCATCGCACCGTTCATCTCGACGTCATCGGCATCAAGAAGCTGGACGCCGAAGGCCGGGTGATTGCCGAACGCCGCTTCGTCGGTCTCTTCACCTCCAGCGTCTATAACCAGAGCCCGACCGATATTCCGATGGTCGCGGGCAAGATCCGTTATGTCTTCGAGAAGGCGGGTTATTCGCCCTCCAGCCATAACGGCAAGGCGCTGGTCCAGATCCTCGAGACCTATCCGCGCAACGAGCTGTTCCAGATCCCGGCCGAGGAGCTTTACGAACAGGTCCAGGGCATTCTGCAGCTGCAAGACCGCAAGCGCATCGCGCTGTTCGTCTGGCGCGATCCGTTCCGTCGTTTCGTCTCCTGCCTCGTCTATGTTCCTGCCGACCGCTATGACAGCAATCTGCGCGAACGCTTCCACGAGCTGCTGGCCGAGGCTTACGGCGGCCGTGTCTCCAATTCCTACATTCTGCTGAACGAAACGCCGCTGGCGCGTCTGCACATCATCCTCGGCACCAAGCGTGAAGATACCCATGAGGTGGATGTCGCGGCGCTGGAGCAGAAGCTGATCGAGGCCGGCGCCGGTTGGGCCGAGGCAGTCCAGACAGCGCTGCTGACGGCAAAGCTGCCGGGCAGCGGCTGGCTGCGCCGCTATCGCAATGCCTATCCCGCTGCCTACCGCGAGCGCCATACCGGCGCCGAGGGCGTGCAGGATATCGAACGGGTGGAACGGGCGCTGAAGGGCGAGACCGTCTTCTGGTTCTACCGCCGTCCGGGGCAGAGCGAGTCCGAACTCAGCTTCAAGATCTTCCACACCGGCGGGGCGATTGCCCTGTCCGACGTGCTGCCGATGCTGGAAAACCGGGGCCTGCGAGTCCTCACCGAAGTGCCGTTCAAGATCCGTCCCCAGGGCGAATCTGAAGCGGTCTGGGTTCATGACTTCGATCTGATTTCAGTCGATGGCTCGGCGATCAATGTGGAAAAGGCGCGCGAGCGCTTCCACGCCAGCTTTGCCGCCACCTGGAGCAGTGCTGCCGAAGACGATGGCTTCAACAAGCTGATCCTGGCGGCCGGTCTCGACTGGCGCGAAGTCGCCATGCTGCGGGCCTATGGCAAGTATCTGAAGCAGATCGGCTTCACCTATAGCCAGGCGCTGATCGAACAGACGCTCGCCAAGCATTCGGGCATTGCCGCCTTGCTGGTGAAGCTGTTCCATCTGCGTTTCGATCCGAAGATTAACGACGACACCAAGGCGCGCGGTGCCCTGGTGGAGATCGAACATGCGCTGGATGCCGTCTCCATCCTCGATGAGGATCGGATCCTGCGGCGCTATATCAATGTGATGCAGTCGACCCTGCGCACGAACTTCTATCAGACCACCCCAGACGGCGGGCCGAAGTCCTATATCAGCTTCAAGCTGGAATCGGGCGCGGTCGACGAGCTGCCCAAGCCCCGGCCACTCTATGAGATCTGGGTCTATTCGGTGGAAGTGGAAGCGATCCATCTGCGCGGCGGCAAGGTCGCCCGTGGTGGTATCCGCTGGTCGGATCGTCGCGAAGACTTCCGCACCGAAATCCTGGGCCTGATGAAGGCGCAGACGGTCAAGAACGCGGTCATCGTGCCGGTCGGCTCCAAGGGTGGCTTCGTCGTGAAGCGTCCGCCCGCTCCCGAAGCGGGCCGGGCCGCGTTCCAGGCCCATGGCATCGAATGCTACAAGACCCTGATGCGCGGCCTGCTGGATGTCACCGACAACCGTGTCGAAGGCGACATCGTGCCGCCACCGAACGTGGTTCGCCATGACGCCGACGATCCCTATCTGGTGGTCGCGGCCGATAAGGGCACGGCGACCTTCTCCGACATCGCCAACGGCATCAGCCGCGACTATGGCTTCTGGCTGGACGATGCCTTCGCGTCGGGCGGTTCGGCCGGTTATGACCATAAGGCCCTGGGCATCACCGCCCGCGGCGCCTGGATCGCTGTCGAACGGCACTTGCGCGAAGCCGGGATCGATCTGTCCAAGGATCAGATCAGCGTCGTCGGCATCGGCGATATGGCGGGCGACGTCTTCGGCAATGGCCTGATCCATTCGCCGAACCTGCGCCTCGTCGGCGCCTTCAACCATATGCATATCTTTGTCGATCCCAACCCGGATGCGGCCAAGTCGTTCGTGGAGCGCAAGCGCCTCTTCACGACGCCGGGCAGCACCTGGATGGACTACGACAAGTCGCTGATCTCCGAAGGCGGTACGATCTACGACCGGTCGGCCAAGACGGTGAAACTGTCGCCGCAGGTGCAGGAGCTGTACGGCCTTGCCCGCGATACGGTTCCGCCGAGCGAACTGATCCAGGCGATGCTGAAGGCCCAGGTGGACCTCATCTGGTTCGGCGGCATCGGCACCTATATCAAGTCGGCCGAGGAAAGCCATCTGCAGGCGGGTGACCGCGCCAACGACGCCCTGCGCGTCGATGGTCGCGAGATCCGCGCCAAGGTGATCGGCGAAGGCGCAAACCTCGGCGTCACCCAGAAGGGCCGCCTGGAAGTCGCCAGCAATGGCGGCCGGATCAATACCGACGCCATCGATAATTCGGCGGGCGTCGACTGCTCGGATCACGAGGTCAATATCAAGATCCTGCTGTCCGAGCCGGTGCAGAAGGGTGACCTCGATATCCCCAGCCGCGACAAGCTGCTGGCGTCGATGGCAGATGAAGTCTGCCATCTGGTGCTGCGGGACAATTACCTCCAGACCTTCGCCATGTCTTCGGCCCAGCATGAAGGGCATGAGTTCGTGGAGACGGCGCGCCGCATGATGGTGCGCCTCGAAAAGGAAGTCCTGCTGGATCGCGTGCTGGAAAGCCTGCCGACCAACGTGGATCTCGATCAGCGGCGGGCATCGAACCTGCCGATGTACCGCCCGGAACTGGCGGTGCTGATCGCCTGGGCCAAGATCGCGCTCTACAACAGCCTGCTGCCGTCCGACGTGCCGGACGACGCCGTGCTGAAGCAGGATCTGGCGGCCTATTTCCCCGGCCCGCTGCAGACCGGCTATGCGGATACCATCAACCGCCATGGCCTAAAGCGCGAAATCATCGCGACCTCGCTGACCAACGAGATACTGAACCGGGGCGGGATGGGGCTGATCACCGAGCTTGCGGCCGATACCGGCATGGCGCCGCCGCGTCTGGCCCGTGCCTATGTGCTGGCGCGTGAGATCTTCGGTCTGCCGACCCTCTGGGCCGGGATCGAAGCCTTGGACGGTAAGGTCGAAGCCAAGGTTCAGCTGGATCTCTATGTCGCGATCCAGAAGGGCCTTGCCAGCGCGATCCGCTGGCTGGTGGCCCAGAAGCTGCCATCGGATATCACCCAGGCAATCGATGCCATGAAGGGTCCGATCGAGCGTCTTCAGGCAGGCATTGCCCGCACGGATGTACCGAGTGAAGCCCCCACGGGCGTCTCGGCGGATCTCGCCAATGGCGTGATGCGCTTTGTCCGTCTGGTCAGCACGCTGAACGTGCTGGGCCTTGCCGAAGCCGCAGGCGTTCCAGTCGAAGAAGCCGGGGCGATCTATGGTCAGGTGGGCCTGCGCTTCGGATTTGAGACGGTGCGCAATGTGGCAACCTCCCTGCCCGCCAGCGACGGCTGGGGTCGGCAGGCGGTTTCCGGATTGCTCGACGATCTGGCCAGTGGCCAGCAGGCCCTGGCGGTCCAGGCGATCCGCCATCCCGGCGGTCTCGACGGGCTGGTCAGCGACAATCAGGATACCGTGAAGGCCATCGACGGTCTGACCGTCGATCTTGCCAATGGACCGGCCACCCTGGCCCGGGTCAGCGTGGTTGAACGGGCGCTGAGAGCGTTAACCAAATAACTGTGAAGTGACCACAATAACCATAGACGGGGCCGACTATAGTCGGCCCCGTTTTTGTTTCTATATTCCGTAAACCTGTTAATTCTTACATGAAGAAATCGATAAAATATTTGATAACTTACGCGCAATAAATATACATGCCAGATGTGGCAGATAATGCGTGGAGGTTTAGATGGCTTGGTTGACTAATACAAAGATCGCAACCAAGATATTGTTGGCCTTTGGTAGTCTGATCACCATTGTTGGGATTTCCGGCGCTGTGATCCTGTGGGATCTGGTCAATATCCGCGCCGACGAAACCCAGGCCTCCAAAACCTACGAAGCCATCCGCGCAACCAATCGCCTGACCATCGCTATGCTGGACCAGGAGACGAATGTCCGCGGTCTGCTGGTCGCTATCGATGCCCAACTGCCGAGCGACGTTTTCAAGGGCCGTATTGCCTATGACCGCTCGCACATGATGAAGGAACTCGACCGGCTGCGGGCCTTGGTGACCGAGGCTCACACCGGCGACCTCGATCGGTTCCGCACGCTGGCCCTGGATTGGCAGGCACTGCTCGACAAGGAAATCACCCTGGCCGAAACCGGTGGCAAGGCTGGGATCGAGGAAGCGTTGAAGCTTGCGGCCCAGGGGGCGGGCAAGAAATTCACCGAACCGATGCGCCAGATCGTGGACAAGCTGGTCGCCGATAATCAGGCGGTGGTCCTGGCGAGCCGCGCTCATCTCGATTCTGCCTTCAACGGCGCGGTGATCATGAATATCGTCGGCGGCGCTTTGATGCTGACCACCTCGCTTATTCTTGGGGTGCTGCTGACACGTGGCATTGCAGGGCCGGTACGGGGCATGACCAAAGCCATGCGGCATCTGTCCGGCGGGGATCTGAGCGTTGCCATCCCCGGCCAGGGACGCGGGGACGAGATCGGCGCCATGGCCGATGCCATGCAGATCTTCAAGGACGGCATGCTGAAGAACCAGGAGCTTGAGAACGCCCAGCGCGAGGAGCAGGCCGCGCGGGAAGTCCGGTCACGCCGGATCGAGGAACTGGTCCAGAACTTCGACCGGGTCAGCGAACAACGGCTTCAGGAAGTCAGCGCGGCGGGAACCCAGATGAGCCAGTCGGCGCAGAGCCTGACCCGGACGGCAGAAGAAACGGCAGCCGAATCGACGGCCGTGGCCGCAGCCATCACCCAGGCGGCTTCCAATGTCCGTACCGTCGCGGCGGCGGCAGAACAGCTGTCCGGATCGATTATCGATATCGGTCGCCGGGTGTCGCAATCTTCTGACGTTGCAACGCGCGCCGTCAGTGAAGCAAAGCGGACGGATGTGGCGGTGCGCACCCTGTCGACCACAACGGAACGTATCAACGAGATCGTGCATTTGATCGCCGATATCGCGGCCCAGACCAATCTGCTGGCGCTGAATGCGACCATCGAGGCGGCGCGGGCCGGTGAAGCTGGGAAAGGCTTTGCCGTGGTTGCTGGCGAGGTGAAAAGCCTAGCCAGCCAGACTGCCAAGGCGACGGAAGAGATCACGGCGCAGGTCACGGCAGTGCAGAGCGCCACGTCGGATGCGATCGACGCCATTCAGGGCATCGCCCAGACCATCACCGAGATCAACGAGAATTCAAATGCCATCGCCATCGCGATGGATGAACAGGGCGCCGCGACGGAAGAGATCGTCCGCAATACGTCGCAGGCAGCTCAGGGTACCGAAGATGTGACGATGCGCATGCAGACCGTGCGGGATGGCGCCGGGAATACCGGGGCCTCGGCCACGCAGGTCATGGGCAGTGCCTCCGCGCTGAACGAACAGTCCGAGGCGCTGACCAGCGCGATCAAGGACTTCCTGTATAATGTCCGCGCCGCCTGATATCGACGGCGCGGATCTTTCAAACCATTCGTCTTAGTGAGCGTCGACGGGTTCCAGGTCGTGCTGGCGAATCAGCGCCAGGGCGAGTGCCCGGGTACTGGTAATCGCCACCGGCTGACCGTCAGCGGTATGGACGGCATAGGCGTCCTGACCTTCATGCTCGACGGGTTTGACATAGGCCAGGACGTTTAATCCGAGTCCGGCGAAATCCTGGGACGACAATTGTGCTTGTCGGTCGATCTGGATCATAGCTGCCTCTCCTTCCTGGCGGTTAACGACCATCGTCCAAATCCACCGTCTTGGTGGTCTTGGCCGATTTGACGGGCGCCTTGATTTCTATCGTCCGTACCCGAGCATCGGGCAACGGAAGGCGCAGGTCTACATGCAAGAGGCCGTTATCAAGTTCGGCGCCGGTGACCTCCACCCCTTCGGCCAGCACAAACGAGCGCTGGAACTGACGGGCGGCGATGCCCCGATGCAGGTAAACCCTGTTAGGATCGTCCTGCTGCTTGCCCCGGATCACAAGCTGGTTGTTTTCCAGCTGGATCACCAGATCGTCGCGGGAGAAGCCGGCGACAGCCAGCGTGATGCGGAGCCGGTCCTCGCCAACCTGCTCGATATTATAGGGAGGGTAGCCTTCGCTGGCGGATTTAGCGATCCGGTCGAGCGTCCGCTCGATGTGATCGAACCCCAGAAGCAGTGGCGAGTTGGCTAGTGTCAGGCGCGTCATCTTGAAAACCGTCTCCTTGCACGAAGCGAGCGGGTAGAGCTGGGCGAGCGGATAAAGCCCTGGTCGAAACCCGATATCGGCATTTCGACCGTCCCTTCCTACATGGCATCGTTCCCGGGGCTGATCAAGGCACCCGTGGAGTTGATTACCTCCAAAAAAGACCCCGTCATCCCGGGATTTGATCCCGGGATCTCCTCCGGGGTGTTTTCAGGCGGTCTTAGTCAGTTGGATAGGCTCTCGGAGGAGATCCCGTGGTCGAGCCACGGGATGACGGATCTCCGAGATTTCCTCTCTCATCGGGCCACCAGGATCCCCAGGATAAGGGCACCCAGAAGGATACGGTACCAGGCGAATGGGCCAAATCCATGGCGTGCAATAAAGCCCACAGCCAGTTTCACGACGGCCAATGCCGTCAGGAAGGCGACCACGAAGCCGACGGCCACCAGCGTCACGCCCTCGAACGCCAGCTCATTCCTGGATTTATAGAGGCTGTAGACGGCCGCCCCAAGCATGGTCGGGATCGCCAGGAAAAAGGAGAATTCCGCCGCCGTCTTGCGCTCCACGCCCATCATCAGGGCGCCAAGGATGGTGGCACCGGACCGCGACACGCCGGGGATCATGGCGAGGCATTGCACAAAGCCGATCTTGAGCGCCATCGAGGCGGGCAGATCCTCGACCCGGAAGAAACGCGGTTTATGGGACAAGCGCTCGATAATCAGGATGGCGATGCCGCCCACGATCAAGGCCACGGCAACGACCCAGGGGGAAAATAGCACGCTCTTGATAAAGCTATTGAGGGCGGCGCCGATAACGGCAGCGGGTAGAAAGGCGACCAGGATGGCGATGATGAAGCGACGGGCGCTCTCATCCTTGGGCGCGGCGACCAGCACGCCGAACAGCTTCTTCCAATAGAGCACCAGGATCGCCAGGATCGCGCCCAGTTGGATCACGATCTCGAACACCTTGCCCGGCGGGCCCTGGAAGCCCAGAAGATCACCCAGAAGAATGAGATGGCCGGTCGAGGAGACGGGCAGAAACTCGGTCAAGCCTTCGACAAGGCCCATCAGGGCTGCCAGCCAGATCATCGCATCCAAGATCATCTCCGATTTATTGAAACCGTCATCCCGCACCTGATGCGGGATCTCGCTCGATCTGCACCGCTTCGAATAGACCCCGCATCAAGTGCGGGGTGACGAGACTCTGAAAAGGGGCTTCAGATCAAACCTGCGGCCATCTCGAAAAAAACGCGGCACCTTTTTGCAAAGGGCCGCGTTTCAATCACTTACCGCCCGCGCAAAAGCACGGGGGAAGATTACTTGGCGTTGTCGTCGTAGTACTTCACGGCGGCAACGACCGGCACGGCCTTGCAACCCAGCGAGTAAGCCTGCACGCGAGCAGCACCGCGGACGTCGTTCTCGCGGGTCAGCACATCGCCAACGCCCCAGGTCGGGGTCGCGGCCTTGGCGGCGATCAGACCAACCTTGTCTTCAGCAGCGGCGTTCAGCGGAGCGATGCAAACGCCCGAGCTCTGGGCGCCTTCATGCAGCTTGTCGAACGACACGCCGGACTGGGCATAGGCGGAGACAGAGGCGCTGAGGGCCAGGGCCAAGGCGGCAACGGTCAGTTTTGCACTCATGGTTTTCACCCTATTGTTATCCGTTGATCCATTACATAAACCGCCTACCTTGAAGTTGACGGTCAAAACGGCACATCGGCACAATTAGCTTGAAGGACCAAGAGCGTCCAGCTTTTCTAAGCGCCCGGCCGAAAAAGCCGCAGTAGAGTCACATCGCTGCAACGCATTGCGGCAGTGGCGTGGCAACATTCGGGCAGAAAGGCCATAAAGCGTGAAATCGACCAACCCTTTGCTGAATGTTTCGGGCACCACGATTTTCGAAGTGATGTCTCGACTTGCGCGTGAGACCGGCGCTCTCAATCTTGGCCAAGGCTTTCCGGACGGCAATGGACCCGAGGATGTGGTGGCCCGGGCACAGGTGACACTAGCCGACCGCGCCAACCAATACCCCCCCATGTTGGGGGTACCGGAGCTGCGGCAGGCGGTGGCCGCTCATAACAAGCGCTTCTACGGCATCGACGTCGATTGGCAGACTCAAGTTGTGGTCACGTCGGGCGCAACCGAGGCGCTGGCGGCCTCCATCTTCGCGCTGGTCGCACCGGGTGACGAGGTGATCCTGTTCGAGCCGCTTTATGACACCTACGCGCCGGTGGTGCGACAAGCGGGCGGAACGCCGCGCTTCGTGCGCCTGGAAGCACCGGACTGGGCAATCCCGGAAGATAAGCTGCGCGCTGCCTTTGGCCCCAAGACCAAGGCGATCCTGCTGAATACCCCGATGAATCCGACCGGCAAGGTCTTCAGCCGGGCCGAGCTGCAGCTGATTGCCGATCTGGTGCAGGCCCATGATACCTACGCCATCTGTGACGAGGTCTATGAACATCTGACCTTCGCGGGCAAGCAGCATGTGCCTTTGATGAGCCTGCCGGGCATGGCCGAGCGCACGATCCGCATCGGGTCCGCGGGCAAGACCTTCTCGCTCACCGGTTGGAAGGTAGGTTATCTGACCTGCCCGCCGCAGCTGACGGCGACCATCGGCAAGGCGCATCAGCTGCTGACCTTCACCACCCCGCCCAATCTGCAGCATGCGGTGGCCTACGGCCTTGAGAAGGACGCGGCTTATTTCGAGACACTGGGCTCCGATATGGCCGCCAAGCGCGAGCGGCTGGCTAGGGGGCTCACAGCGGCGGGCTTCAAGGTTCTGCCGGGTGACGGCACCTACTTCCTGATCTGCGAGTTGGAGCCGGGCATCGGCCTGAGTGATTCTGAATTCTGCCTGAAGCAGATCGAGACGGCGGGCGTGGTTGCCATTCCGGTCAGCGCCTTCTATGACAGCGCGCCACCGACGAACCTGATCCGCTTCTGCTTCTGCAAATCCGATGGGATGCTGGATCAGGCGATCGAGCGCCTCGTGAAACACGCTAAAGGCTGATATGTCCGCCGAGCTTGCCCAGCGCCTGAAAAAGGCCTTCGACGATTATGCCGCCGGTCAACTGGACGTCGTCTATAGCGAATGCCGGTCGCTGATCCGCGCCGACAAGCGCCTGTCGGGGGCGCATTATCTGCTGGGCCTCGTGCTGATCGAAAAGGACGAGCCGCGCAAGGCCATCGAAAGCCTTAAGCAGGCGCTGGCGGTGGGAGCCGATAATCCGGCGCTGCGCATGGCGCTTGGCCGGGCCTATCGCATGGGCGGCGCCATCGCCATGGCGATCACAGAATATGAGAATGCCGTGCGGCTGGCGCCGGGCTATGGCGAAGCGCTGCATGCGCTCGGCACCGCGCATCTCGACGCGGGTAATATGAGCGATGCCCTGCTGGTGCTGGGCGAATTGGCGGAGCTGGACCCGGAGAATCCAGGTGTTCTTTCCGCGCTCGGGGTTGCCCTGCGTCAGGCCGGACGGGCAGAAGCCGCCGCACGGATCTTCGAGAAGGCGACCGTTCTGGCGCCGGATCGTGCCTCGCTCTGGTCCAATGCCGGGGTTGCCCTGATGGAGTCGGGGGAGCCTGAGAAGGCGCTGCCGTACCTCCAGAAAGCGGTGGAGCTGGAACCGGCAGCGGTGCAGTACCGGCGCAACCTCGCCCTCGGACTGACGGCGGCAGGGCGCGGCAGCGAGGCTGCCGATATTCTCGACGGGCTGCTGGACGAACAGCCCGAGGATCCGCAGCTGGTCCTGGATCTGGCCGCTGCCATGGTGAAGGCTGGGGAAGATCCGGTGGAGCTGCTACAAGAAGCGGTGGAGGTCATCGATGACGACACCCGCCTCTGGTATGCCCTGGGCGAGGCCTTACGCGCAGCGGGCAAGTTCGATGATGCTATCGATGCCTATGACCGCTGCCTGGAACTCGACCCGGATGACAAACATGGGGCGACCTTGGCCCTGGCACTTTCCGGCGCCGATCCCGCGCCGCCCGCGCCACCTGAAGCCTACGTCGCGCAGCTGTTCGACGATTATGCCGGGCGCTTCGACACCGAACTGACGAAATACCTCGATTACAAAGGCCCGGCCCTGCTGGCCAAGCTGGCGCAGACGGTGGCACCGGACCGCAAGTTCGACAGCGCCTATGACATCGGCTGCGGCACCGGGCTGGCGGCGCCCTTCTTCCGCCCCCTCGCCCATCGGCTGATCGGCGTGGATCTGTCGCCTAAGATGGTCGAACAGGCCCGCGCGCGCGGGCAATATGATGCGCTGGCGGTGGATGAGGCCGTGGCCTGGATGCAGGCCCAGGGGCCGCGCGGCGCCGACCTGATCTTCGCGGCAGACGTGCTGGTCTATCTCGGCGATCTAGGCCCCTTCCTTGCGGCGGCGATGCGGTCGCTGCGACCAGGCGGGCTGCTGCTTTTCACGACCGAGGCGACACAGGACCCCGCCGTCCCCTACGAGCTGCACCAAGGTCACCGCTACGCCCATGGCGGTGATGCGCTGCGGGCGTCCCTGCAGGCGGCCAGCTTCCAAAAGATCACGGTCGATGCCGCTTCGACCCGGACCAACCGGGGACAGCCAGTACCGGGTTGGATCGTCTCCGCCTGGACCGCCGCGCCGATCGCCCCCAGCTTCAAGGAACGACGGGTGTAGGGCGGTTTTAGTCGATTGACGGGCCGCGACTATCGGTTGCAAGCTGTCCGCCTATGATGGGCAGGCCTGGACAGAGATAGATGCGGATGCAGCGTTGGATTATGGCTCTCCCCCTTATGATGGGGTTGGCCGCCTGTCAGACCGATACGGCAACCGAACCGGCTAGGCCAATCACGACAACCACCGCTGCGGGGCGACCCGTGATCGTCGAGGCGACGGGCGACTATCGCCAAGCTGCGTCCGGCATGATCTTTCCCGAAGCGCTGCCGGGATATCGACGGTCAGCCGTCATAAGCTACGATCCCTCGGGCCTAGATATTTCTGCCAATTATCGCTCGGGTCCGGGACAGCTGCCGCTGTTGAGCGTCTATGTCTACCCGGCCCTGCAGGGTGCGAAACCGGGAAGCGACGCATCCCGGCGCTGTGACGAGCATTTTACCAGCGTCAAGACTCAGGTTCCCATCGGTAACCCATCTCTGCGGTTCATCGGTGATCGAGAAACGGCGGTCCTTAAAAGCGGTTGGACCATTCAAGGGCGCTTTGCCGAATACAAAGGTAGCTTTCAGGCAGGCGCCATGGGATCGCGAGCCTATCTCTTCTGCAATGATGCCAGCCCCTGGGTCGTGAAGATCCGCTTCAGCTATCCGGAGGGGACGGATGCCGACGGTACGATCCGCGCCGTGCTCGACGCTTTACCCTGGCCCGTGAAAGCCATGGACGGAACCGTCTGACGCATGACACTCCCTGCAGAGATCGACACTTCCGCCCGCGCCCGCTTCTATCGGGCCGTCATTCTGCTGCTGCCGCTCTATGCCAGTCTGGCGACACTGTTTCTGCCCTGGGATTCGGTCTTCAGGAACGACGCGGAAAGTGTCACCGCGCATTTCTGGGACAGCCTGCGGATCGTCGCGGGCATCCTGGCGATCTGGTTCGGCCTGTTGGTCAGTCCCGGCTCGATCCGCGAGACCCTGGTTCTGCTGGCCGGTTTGCTGGGTTTCATTCTGGGAACGGTCGGGCTAGCCCTGCTGGTCAGCCGGAGCGGGTTTTATGGGGTGCCGGTGATCTGTGCCGCGGTGCTTGCCTTGCCCTTGCTGGTGGCGGCGCGGGGACGCCCGGGCTGGCACGGATGGATCGAGCAACTGGGCGAGGTTCTGCGCGTCGGCCTGCTGCGCGGCTTGGCCGGTCTTGGGGCGGGACTTATCACGCTTGGGGTGCTGTGGGCGGCATCGGCGCTGCTTTCCAGCCTGTTGAGAGATTTCCGTTTCGTCGGCTTTGAAACGGTGGCCGGAGTTGTGATCGGCATCTGTGCGACCCTCGCCCTGATGCTGGCCTGGGAGGAATGGACCGAACCGCTCGTGCGCCGGTTCTGGAGCCTGTTCCTGCCGGTCCTGCTGGCGATCAGTCTGCTGTTGTCGGTCGCCGTTCTGTGGCTGGGCTCGGATCGGTTCAATGGCCTGTTCGGGACGGTTGTCCTGTTCACACTGCTGGCGGCAGGACTGTTGTTTGCCGCTGGGACAAAAAGAGATCCGGGGCTGCTGAGCACTATGGCGCGCCTAGCTGCGCTGCCGCTAGCCTTGCTGGCGGCGTTTCTGTTGGTCCGGATGAGCCGCCTGGAGGGCTGGAAGCCCGCTTACCTGCATGTCTCCCTGATCCTGGTCGGTGTCACCCTGGCGGCTGTGCGGGCCTGGGTTGCGCGCTTCCTGCCCCGTCTCTGGTTGCCGGAGGGTATCGTGACGGCGGCGTTGCCGATCATCGCTCTGGTGGGGATCCTGGAAGTTCCACGGTGGGGTTCTTTTCCGGCACGACCAGAGACACCAGTCACCGGAACCGTCGCGCTGGTCTGGCCGCCTGGGGCGCAGTTACCTGAAGAGGCGCGCACTGCCATCGGGCGGACCTGCTATCTGGCCAGCGGCTGCACCGTTCTGATGCAGGATCTCGATGGCGACGGTTCGGCGGAGATCATCAATCTCACGGCGCGCACGATTTGGGGAAATGCCAAGGGTGCCAAGCGCTGGATGGTTACCGGAACGCTGGTCGGCACCGTCGGAGATACGCGGGATGTCACATCGGTGGAGACCGTCCCCTCCGAATGGCAGGATCTGATGATCAATGGCTATCGGGTGCGCACCAACGTGTTCCCCCGCTAAAGGAGGCCCTTGCCCATCCGCTCCTCGGATGCTTGCATGGCGCCCCACCTTTTCCAGGACGACGATTGATGACCGAGACCCATCCGCTGCAGCCGCTGCTTTCCCGTATCGCCGATGCGCTGGAGCGCCTTGCGCCGCCAGCAGCCAAGGTTAATGACCTGGGGGCCGCCGATGCTTTCGTGTGGCATGCGGAAGGCGATTGGTTGGAGCCGGTCCCAAAGGTCTCCCGCGTCGATTTTAGCCTGCTGCGCGGGATCGAGCGGGTACGCGATATTCTGCTGGAAAATACCGAGCGCTTTACCGCCGGGCTGCCTGCCAATAACGCCCTGCTCTGGGGCTCACGCGGGATGGGCAAATCGTCCCTGGTCAAAGCCATTCACGGCAAGATCAACGCGGAAAAGCCGGGCTCCCTGGCGCTGATCGAAATTCACCGCGAGGATATCCCCAGCCTGCCGCGCCTGCTGTCGGTCTTAAGGGGCAGCGAGCGGCGGGCGGTGCTGTTCTGCGACGATCTCTCCTTCGATAGCGGCGATAATACCTATAAGTCGCTCAAAGCGATCCTTGAGGGCGGCATCGAAGGGCGGCCTGCCAATGCGCTGCTCTATGCGACCTCAAACCGCCGTCACCTGATGGCGCGGGAGATGATCGAAAACGAACGCTCCACGGCGATCAATCCGGGCGAGGCGGTTGAGGAGAAGGTCTCGTTGTCGGATCGCTTCGGCCTGTGGCTGGGCTTCCACGCCTGCGACCAGGACACCTATTTCGCGATGATCGAAGGCTATGCGGCGCGTTACGGCCTGGATATTCCGGTCGAGCAGCTGCACAGCGAAGCCGTCGAATGGTCCGTCACCCGCGGCGCCCGTTCGGGTCGAACCGCATGGCAGTTCGTGCAGGATCTTGCCGGGCGGCTGGGGAAGAAGATCGAGGATTAGAGGGCGCCGACGATATCCGTCTGCGCAAAATCTTCCCCAACATAGAGCAGTGGGCAATTATGCTGCTTGGCCACGTCATAGGCAAAACAATCGCCTAGATTCAGCCGGGCCGGATGGTTTCCCTTGCCCCAGCGGGCGTAGATTTCGGCGATACGCGCCGCACTCCCCCCTGTCACGGGGACGACCTCGACGCCAGTTTCCTCGATTAGCGCTAGGAGTGGCGCGCCAAGGTTACGTTGCCCAGCGACGATCATCGCTTCAGCCATAGTGCCTGCTGACAAAAGGATGCGTGTCTCCGATCTTAGGAGAGCGCCGCATTCTGAGGAGAGGTTTCCTGCTGCAGGATGGCCAACAAGGCCGAGGTATCGAGCGCGATCACTCCGGCAACCCATCCTCGCCGTATAGAAAGTCCTGGCTACGTGCTGCGCTGGGGCCATCTGGAATCAACCCTGCCGCTTTTTTGGCGGCAACCTCGGCTTGAATCCTTTCGATAACCCGACCCTTCTCTTCGGGGGTCACGGCAGCACGGGCGGAAACCAGCCGCACGGCTGGTTGGCCATGACGGGTTAAAATCACCTCTTCTCCAGCCTCAGCGCGTTTAACGAGATCCGTCAGATGGGCTTTGGCGTCGCTAACAGAAATATGCATCCCGCCTCTCCTTCTTGCAGGAAAGACAGATTTTGGACCAGTCAATAGTCCAAGTCAAATTTGGGAGGGAAAATGGTGCCGCTTAGGTGACTCGAACACCTGACCCCATCATTACGAATGACGTGCTCTACCAACTGAGCTAAAGCGGCAACGGCGGCGAAGTAGCGCGATTCCGAGGGCCTTGTCAATATTTATAGTCCGGGCAGCTGGACCGTGACATTGACGCAGACCACCCGCCAGCCGCCCGGCGTCAAGTCCAGGCGGGTGAGCGACAGCGGATCGATGACAAAACTCAAACCAGCCGCCGGGGCAAGACCCAGGGCGTGAACCAGGGCCGCCCGGATCGTGCCGGAATGGGCAACGGCGATCAGGTCGATCCCGACATGTTCGGTGGCCAGGGCATCGACATTGGCCGCAACCCGTTGGCACTGATTGGCGAAGCTTTCGCCGCCCGGTGGAATATTGCTGGCGGCATCCTGCCAGAAGGCGCGATGACCTTGTGGATCTTCAGCCTCCAGATCCCGGTGCGTCCGGCCGGTCCAGTTCCCAAAATCCTGTTCCATCAGGGCGGGCTGCGGCATCGGGCGGGTATGGGTCAAAGACTTGACGGTCTGGCGCGCGCGCTCGGCCGGGCTGGTGAGCCAGAGGGCCTGGGCAGGTAGCAGGCGCTTCAAGCCAGAGATCTGCCACGCCTCCGGCTTCAGGATGGGCGCGTCGGGTCCGTGGATGCAGCCGCGCGGCCCATCGACCACCCCATGACGCAGCCACCAGAAGCGGGTCACGTTCATGCCGGGATCGCCAGGACGGTCAGCATTGCCAGCATGGCGAGCTGTTGGGTCGCGCCGAGGATATCGCCGGTGAACCCGCCGATCTGACGCTTGGCCAAGGCGCACATGAAGCCAATAGCGACGATGAATACCGTAACCAGCAACCAGGCCTTCCATGGGGCGAGCCACAGGATCAGGACGGCAGCTGTCGCGGATGCCGGGATCAGGATAGCGAGGCCGATAGGATCGAGGCTGGCGGCAACCCCATCACGCCGGGCTGGGGGCAGCAGGCGCATCATCCAGGGCATCGCAGCGCGGCTGGCGCCTTCGCTCAGAGCCAGAAATGCCACTGCCGAGCGCCCATCGAACCCGGCAAGCAGCGCGGCCTTGAGGCCAAGCGCAACCACCAGGGCCGCCGCCCCATAGGCGCCGATACGACTGTCGCGCAGGATCGCCAGCTTGGCCTCGCGGTCCCGGCCACCGCCGAAGCCATCCGATGTATCAGCCAGCCCATCCTCATGCAGGACGCCTGTAATGGCGAGTCCGCCCGCGATGGCGATCCAGGCGGCTGGGGTAGCGGGGACACCCAGATGGCTCAGCCCCCAATAGAGCAGGCCGATGCCTGCCCCGATGGCAGCGCCGACCAGGGGAAACAGCCGCAGCGCGCGGGTCATCGCCCCCGGATCCAGGTTTGCCAGGGGCGGCAGCGGGATCCGGGTGAGGAAGATGACGGCCAGATGCAGGTCGCGCGCTAACTTCACCATAGGTCTGCAATAAGCCCTCGCGCCTCTCAACTCAAGGCCAGCAATCAACGGGGCTGCGGCTCGGCCGGAGCGAAGGTCATGCCTACGCCTCGACCGAACCGCCTATCGCAGGGACTTAGAGGCCGAACCTCACATGCCCCAGGGCATCAATGGACCAGGCCGGATTCCAGGCGATCTCCCAGGCATGGCCGTCAGGGTCGGCGACATAGCCTCGAAAGCCACCATAGATCGGTGCATCGGCAGGTCGCAGGAGGCTGCCGCCGTGGCTTAAAAGCCGCTCCATCGCCGTCTCCACTGCGTCCTTGGAGGATACATTGTGAGCCAGCGAGAAAGGGCCGGGACCCTGATTCTGGCGCTGCATATCACCCTCAAGCTTATGGCCGTACCAGGTGCCGAACATGAAGCCGTTCATCTGATAGAAGACGATTTCCTCATTCTCGAAGACAGGCTTCCAGCCGAAACCATCGACATAGAAACGCTTGGAACCGATGAGATCCTGAATACCTAGGGTGATAATGGAGATCTGCTGTTGCATAACACAACGTCCTTTGCTTCGCGCCACGGAATGCGGAGCGTTCAAGGCCGCGGGTCATTGGCAAATGCCAGACAGAACTTCCTGGATATGAAGGCCTACCGGGCTTCGCCCTACTTGAGGCCGTACCAGGAAGCGACAGGGCTAACCAAACCTGTCCGCCTTTTTCGACACGTCAGATGTGGAGATGGAGGCAAAGGGTGACAAGAGCAATCTACCCCCGGCGGCTGATGTAAAGCCCCATCTGCGCACCACGTCCGAAGTGCACACTACCCGCGCCGGTCGGAGAGATTCCGAAATTGTCGGCCTTGCCTTCCGCTACCGCCCGGATCAGATCGGCCAGCATCAGCAGCGTGGTCTTGTCGCCCTCCAGCAGAACCTGGGGATCGTCGTGATCGTGACCGAAACTGCGGACAGTCAGATTGGTGCGTCCGGCATAGCTGACGGCAATATCGGCGGGATGCATGGAAACTCCTGAAGTGGTTTTAACTAGATCAGCTATCCGGGCTCATCCTTCGACGAGAACAATGCTGTTCTGAACAAACTTGAATTGGCTGCCATCAATGAGATTGATGATCAGGCAGAAAAACTCTCGACGATTACGATAGTCACTATCGGTGTTATGCGGGCGACCAAGCCTTGAGATGCAGTCCAGGAGAAACGTGTCTTCCTGCGACAGGTGGACGGATTCGATAACTCCTTCTTCCCAAACTCCGGCCGCCTGATAACCGATATAGCCCCAGCATTCGAGGACGTAAGGTTTTTTGTTCGTATCCTGAATCTTCAGCCGCAATGTCTCGTGATCCATTGAGAGCTCGAGAAAATTGCTGTCCGGCCAATAGATCTGGCTGACGACTTGACGGGGCGCTTCGAGGTCGGCCACCCGAACTCCCTCAATCCTTGCCAGCAACTCCCGCCCCTGGAGCCAGTCGCCCAGATTGGAGGCGCTATTGATGTGGCCGCGCGGGCCGATATCGATGCAGGTGCCACCCCAGGCTTTGGCAAAGAATTTGGCGCGGGCGAGGCTGACGTAGGTATCGTCGATACTGGCGACAACCAGCACCGGAAAGGGCAACCGGGCAAGCGGCATGGGCGCAAAATCGCGTACTTCGTCCGGTGTGAAATTCGGATCGTCGCAGTCGGCGGGTGCGACCAACAAAGCGGCCTTCACCGGCAAATCCGGGTGAACCGCCAAGGTATGGGCAAGGGCTGCGCAGGCAAGGCTGTGACAGATCAGAATTGCACCAGGGTTCACCCGCACGGCATCGGCAATGGCGGCGATCCAGTCGGCGCGCTTGGGATTCTCCCAGTCGCTCTGCTGCACGCGCACGAATTCCGGGCCGCTTGCCTCCCAGATGCTTTGCCAATGCTCAGGCCCAGAATTGCCGAGGCCGGGGAGGATCAGATAGCGCGCCATAAAATCGCCTTTACCGCCGAATAGGATCTTGTCGTGCAATGCAGCAAAAAACCTTGCGTGGAAGGCGGCATTGCAGCAACAATTTTGAACCAGATCGGCAACCGCCCGGCCGACCTCGACCCTCAAAGACTTTGAGAAGGAGAGAGTCATGTCCAAGGCGTTGCAGACCCATTATGAAAAGACCGCCGTCTTTTCCGAAAAACACAATGATCCCGAACTGAACGACTTCCTACTGGGCCTTGGCCGTCAGTTAGAGGACGCCGATATGCTTAAGCATCAACTCGGCTATCTTCTTATGCATATCAAATGCACCGTGGCCGCCCCGGTCCGCACCGTTCACCTGCAGGAAGCCCTGACACGAGCCAGCCGTTTCCTGGAAAAACTCGACGCGGCCGCCTAAGAAGCCTTGAAGATACTTGATAATCCCGGCGGTTCGGGGTTCTGAGCCGCCGGGTTCTTTCGCTTGCCTGATCGGGCGCCTTGGTGTCCTGTCGATGAGCCATGCGACAGATCTTCTCCCTTGCCCTGCCCGGCCTGCTTGCACTCCTGATCGGCCACGGCGTCGGGCGTTTCGCCTTTACCCCGCTTATTCCGACCCTGGTCCAGGCAGGGTGGGCCAGCCCCGGCGAGGCCGCCTTCCTGGGCGCTGCCGGCCTTGCCGGATATTTCATCGGCGCCATCAGTGTCCTCTGGGCGGCCCGACGCTTCGGCCCTGCCCCGGTGATCCGCTTTGCGCTGCTGCTGGTTCTGGTCGGAACGGCGGCAGGCGCCCTGCCGCTGGGCTTCTGGTTCTGGTTACCCTGGCGTATCGGCGCCGGTATTTCGGGTGCTTTCATCATCATTCTGGCGGCATCGGCCACCCTGGCGCGTAGCCCGCCCGCGATACGCGGCAAGGTCGCCGGTGTCATGTTCGCCGGGATCGGCACCGGCACCATGCTGTCGGGAACTCTGGTGCCGCTGGTCGCGAGCTATGGGCCGGTCACGGCATGGCTGTCGCTCGCAGCCCTGGTCGCCGTCGCCCTGCCGCTGGCCTGGGGGAACTGGCCCGACCGCGCCACCGCCGCCCCGCCGAAGATCCGCTGGAGTCTGGCGCTGCTGCTGGTGGCTTTTGGCTATGCCGCCGATGCCATCGGCTTCGTTCCCCACACCGTGTTTCTGGTCGATTATGTCGCGCGTGGCCTCGGGTTGGGGCTTGGCCAGGGCGGAACGGTCTGGGTTGCCTTCGGGATCGGCGCCATGATGGGGCCGCTGCTGGCGGGCCTGATGGCGGATCGTTTCGGCTTCCCCGCCAGCTTTGCCGCCGTCCTGGTCCTGAAAGGCATCTCGGTCGGCATGATTCTGACCAGCAACAGCATGCCGGTCCTGTTAATTTCCGCCCTCGTCACCGGCGCCCTCACCCCCGGAATTGCTGTCGTCGCCTCTGGCACAGCACTGGTCTTCGCCGGGGTCGAGGGCCACATGGGCGCCTGGCGCACACTGACGGTCGTTTTTGCCGCCGCCCAGGGTCTGGGCGGGTGGGCTTTTTCGACCTGGTTTGCCACCACCGGCGATTATCGCGGACTATTCTGGAGCGCCATGATCGTCTTTGCGGCTGGTGCCGCCGCCGCCCTCTTCGCTGTCCGCCTTGCCCCGAAAAGAGAAATCGTATGAACCGTGATCTGGTGGGTGGCCGCGCCCTCAACTGGACGCTGACCGGCCCGACGCGATCCGACGGCGTTGCCATCGTCCTTTTGCACGAAGCCTTGGGCACCATCGCCCTCTGGCGCGATTTCCCGCAAGCGCTGGCTGACGCAACCGGCCTGCCGGTCCTGACCTACGAACGCCATGGCCATGGATCGAGCGAACAGCCCCTCCAGGCCCGCGACGCGGCCTATTTAGCCTATGAGGGCGAAGAGATCCTTCCGCGCCTGCTGTCGCTCGCCGGGATCACCCGCCCGGTGCTGGTGGGCCATTCGGATGGCGGCACCATCGCGCTCCATTATGCTGCCCGCTTCCCAGGCAAGCCGTTGGCTGTCGTCACCATGGCCGCCCATGTCTTCGTCGAAGAGGAAACCCTGGCCGGTATCCGCGCTGCCGTTACGGCCTATGACGACGGTCTGCGTAGCCGCCTCGAGAAATATCACGGCGGCAATACCGACTGGGTTTTCGCCGCCTGGTCGAAATCCTGGCTCGCCCCCTGGTACCGCGACTGGAATATCGAGGCGATCCTGCCCCAGATCGCCTGCCCCACCCTTGTCATTCAGGGCGAAGGCGACGAGTACGGCACCGCCGCTCAGGTAGACGCCATCTGCCGTGGGATCGGCGCGACGGCACGCCCCTTGCTGCTAAGCGACTGTGCCCATCAACCACACCGCGAAGCACGGGAAGCGGTCTTGAGTGCAATACATGCGTTCCTGCGGGAACAGGTCCCCACAGATCAAGGCTTTGCGCCTGGGACCTAAGAGGCTATGAATAGCCGCCCGGCCGTTCCGGGCCGCGAGATTGCTTAGCCAAAAGGCGGCTAGCGGACTGATTTTTAGGCGATACGAGGGGTCATGGCGCGCATCGTTATGAAATTCGGCGGCACGTCCGTCGCCGATCTGGACCGTATCCGCAACGTGGCGGCGCGCGTGAAGCGCGAAGTCGACGCTGGGAACGAGGTAGCTGTCGTCGTCTCCGCCATGTCGGGGACCACCAATCAGCTGGTGGCCTGGGTCAATGGGATCTCGAAATTCTTCGACGAGCGGGAATATGACGCCGTCGTTGCTTCGGGCGAACAGGTGACCGCAGGCCTGACCGCCCTGGCCCTGCAGCAGATCGGCATCAAAGCCCGCTCGTGGTTGGGTTGGCAGATCCCCATCATCACCGACGAGACCCATTCCAAAGCCCGTATTCAGCGCATCCCGACCGAAGCGCTGGAAGCCGGTTTCAAAAAAGGCGAAGTCGCCGTCATCGCCGGTTTCCAGGGCGTGACCGAGGATGGCCGCATCACGACGCTGGGGCGTGGTGGGTCCGATACCTCTGCGGTAGCCCTTGCCGCTGCCGTCAGCGCCGAACGCTGTGACATCTATACCGATGTCGATGGCGTTTACACCACCGACCCGCGTATTGTGACACGGGCACGCAAGCTGGACCGCATCACCTATGAGGAGATGTTCGAGCTGGCGTCGCTGGGGGCCAAGGTCTTGCAGCCGCGGTCGGTCGAAATGGCGATGAAACATCGGGTGCGCGTTCAGGTGCTCTCCAGCTTCGACGCACCGCCCGACAGCACGCAAATTTTGCCCGGAACCCTTGTGGTCGATGAGGATGAGATCTTGGAACAGCATTTGGTCAGCGGTATTGCCTACAGCCGGGATGAAGCGAAAATCACGCTTTTGAAGGTCGCCGACCGCCCAGGTGTTGCTGCTTCGATCTTCGGCCCGCTGGCCAATGCCGCGATCAATGTGGACATGATCGTTCAGAACGTGGCGCCGGACGGCAAGTCGACCGATCTGACCTTCACCCTTTCGCGCACCGACCTGGAACGCGCGCTGAAGGTGCTGGACGAAGCAAAGGGCGAGATTCAGTACGAACAGATCATCCCCGATGCCGCCGTCGCCAAGGTGTCGGTGATCGGCGTCGGCATGCGCAGCCATGCCGGTGTCGCGCTGACCATGTTCGAAACCCTGGCTGCCAAGGGCATCAACATCGGTGTCATCTCGACCTCCGAGATCAAGGTGTCGGTGCTGATCGCCGAAGAATATACCGAGCTTGCCCTGCGCGCCCTGCACAGCGCCTTCGGCCTGGACGCGGCGGTCTAATCGATGGCATTGGCGGCGGTCACGCCCACCCTTCAGACAGTCACGCCCAGCCCAGCGCTCGATGCGCTGTGGCAACGGGGCCGTGACTTTCTGGGCAGCCGCCTGGCCATCCTGGGCGGCGCCATGACCTGGGTGTCCGAGCGCAATCTGGTTGCCGCCATCTCCAATGGGGGCGGCTTCGGGGTACTTGCGTCCGGTTCCATGCCGCCTGAGATCCTGCGCGCCGAGATTCAGGCGACCAGGAAGCTGACCACCAAACCCTTCGGCGTGAACCTGATCGTCATGCACCCCAAGCTGGACGAGCTGGCCCAGGTCTGCATCGACGAAAAGGTCGGCATCGTGGTTCTGGCAGGCGGCACCCCGCCCGCCGCGACCATCAAGCTGCTCAAAGACGGTGGCGCGCGTGTGGTGGCTTTTGCCCCCATTGTCGCCATGGCCAAAAAGCTGATCCGCAATGGCGTCGATGCCCTGGTGATCGAAGGCATGGAAGCAGGCGGCCATATCGGCGCCGTCTCCACCGCCGTCCTGGCCCAGGAGATCCTGCCGGTCGTGCGCGATGTGCCGGTCTTCATCGCGGGGGGCATCGGACGCGGCGAAGCCATCGCATCCTTCCTGGAGATGGGAGCTGCGGGTGTCCAGCTTGGCACCCGCTTCGTCTGCGCGTCCGAAAGCGTGGCGCATGAGAAATTCAAAACTGCCTTCATCCGCGCCGCTGCCCGCGATGCCCAGCCGTCGGTCCAGCTCGATGCCCGCTTCCCGGTCATTCCGGTACGGGCGCTGGTCAATCAGGCGTCCAAGGACTTCATGGCCCGCCAGCGCGAAGTCATCGGCAAATACGAGGCTGGCGATCTGGACCTGAAGTCGGCACAGCTGGAAATCGAACATTTCTGGGCCGGTGCCTTGCGCAAGGCCGTGGTCGATGGCGATGTCGAGGCGGGATCGCTGATGGCGGGCCAGTCGGTCGGGCTGGTCAGCCGCGAGGAGCCTTGCGCTGCGATCCTGAGCGAACTTGTGGGTCAGGCCAACGCCGCCCTCGACAGCCGGCGGGCCAGCCGGCGGGAAGGATGATCCCATGGCACAGGCGCCAGCGTGGAGCGGTGCGCGCCTGCTGCTGAGGCGGCTTCGGGATGTCATGGCCGGTCAAGGCTCGGCCGAAGAGCGTCTGGCCCAGACTGTCCGGGTCATTGCCGGTGAAATGGTCGCCGAAGTCTGTTCGGCCTACATCATGCGCGCTGGCGAACTGCTGGAGCTGTTCGCGACCGAGGGTCTTAACCCCGAGGCGATCCATAATACCCGCATGCGGGTCGGCGAAGGCCTGATCGGCGATATCGCCGCCCATGCCCGGCCGCTGGCGGTCTCCGACGCCTGGAGCCATCCGAACTTCTCCTACAAGCCGGAAACGGGCGAAGACATCTATCGCTCGCTGCTGGGCGTGCCGATCCTGAAGGGTGGGCGCGTCATCGGCGTGCTGGCCGTGCAGAACAAGGCCGAGCGCGCTTACGCCGAGGAAGAGGTCGAAACGCTGGAAACCGTCGCCATGGTGCTAGCGGAACTCGTCACCTCCGGCGATCTGGTCGATCCGGGTGAAAGCATCGCGGGCGATACCAACGCCATCGTGCCCCGCCGCATGGAAGGCGTGCGCCTCAATCCAGGCCTCGCCATCGGCAAGGTGCATCTGCATCAGCAGCGCATCGTCATCACCCGCATGGTGGCCGAAAACCCGGCCGAGGAAGAGGAACGCCTGCGCGAGGCCATCGCGGCCATGCATGCCCAGCTGGACGATCTGATCGCCGCCCATGACCTGGGCGCTGGCGGCGGCGAGCTGGCGGATGTGATGGAAACCTATCGCCTGTTCGCCCAGGATCGCGGCTGGATCGGCCGTATTCGCGAGGCGATCAACAGCGGCCTGACCGCCGAAGCCGCCGTGCAGCGCGTGCAGAACGATATGCGCGCCCGCATGCGCGAGGTGACCGACCCCTATCTGAAAGAACGGCTGCTGGATCTCGAAGATCTGACGGCCCGCCTGCTGATGCATCTGCAGGGCGGCTTCGGTCAGCAGATGGAGATGCCGGAGGAGGCCATCCTGGTGGCCCGCGCCATGGGCCCTGCCGAGCTGCTGGACTATGATCGCCGGAAACTCAAAGCCCTGGTGATGGAGGAAGGGTCGGCGACCAGCCATGTGGCCATCGTCGCCCGCGCCCTCGATATCCCGGTGCTGGGCCGCATTCCCGGCGTTCTGGATCGCGTCGACAATGGCGATACGGTCGTGGTCGACGGTGATAACGGCCAGCTGTTCCTGCGTCCCGGTGCCGATGTGCTGGACGGCGCGCGTGCCTCCATCGAGGCCAGGGCGCTGCTGCGCGCCCAATATGCCGCCCTGCGCCACCTGCCCGCCCAGACCCTGGATGGCCAGTCGGTGAAGCTGCAGCTGAACGCCGGTCTGCTGATCGATCTGGGCAATATGGCCGAGACGGGGGCGGATGGCATCGGCCTCTACCGCACCGAAATCCCCTTCATGGTGCGCTCGGCCTATCCGGATGTACCGACCCAGGCGGAGATCTATCGCCGGGTGCTGGAGATCGCGGACGACAAGCCGGTGACCTTCCGGACCCTGGATATCGGCGGCGACAAGACCCTGCCCTATTTCGACGGCGGCGTGGACGAGAACCCGGCCATGGGCTGGCGCGCCATCCGCATCGGCCTAGACCGGCCCGCCATGCTGCGTCAGCAGCTGCGCGCCATGATCCTGGCGGCGGGCGACCGGCACCTGCGCATCATGTTCCCCATGATCGCCGAAGTGGCCGAGTTGGTGGATGCCCGCCGGATCCTGGATGACGAGATGCAGCTGGCGCAAGATCGCGGCCAGACCCTGCCGAACCGGCTGGATGTCGGCACGATGCTGGAGGTTCCGGCCCTGATGTGGCAGCTGCCTGCCCTGATCAGCCGGATCGACTTCCTATCCGTCGGCTCGAACGATCTGCTGCAGTTCCTGTTCGCCTGCGACCGCGGCAGTCCGCGCCTGTCTGACCGCTATGACACGCTGTCACCCGCCGTCATGAACTTCTTCCGCGACCTGTCCCGCAGCACAGCCGAAAGCGGCTGCACCGTGACGGTCTGCGGCGAGATGGCAGGCAGGCCGCTGGAAGCCATGGCCCTGATCGGCCTGGGGCTGCGCTCGCTTTCCATGTCCGCCGGGTCCATCGGACCGGTCAAAGCTATGGCGCGCAGCCTGGATGCGCACCGTTTGACCACATTCCTCGACCATCATTCACAAAGCCCGAATCGATCTTTGCGAACCCTGCTGAAAGGCTATGCCCGCGATCACGGCGTCGTCATCTGATTGCAGGATGAGCGTTCCCCCTGATACATCTTTGAGCCATGAGCCCTAAACACAGATCGACCCAAGACGACGAGGCCCTCAACGGCCTTCCCCCTATCGGCCCGGAGCTGCGCGCCCGCCGGGAGCAGCACGGTATCGAGTTGCTTTACGCCGCCAGCACTCTGCGCATCAAAGCGTCCTATCTGGCCGCCCTCGAAGAAGGACGCTACAGCGATCTTCCGGGGGCTGCCTACGCTATCGGCTTCGTTCGGACCTATGGCGACTATCTGGGCTTCGATGGGGCCGAGGTGGTGCGGCGCTTCAAACATGAAGCGGCCGGTGGCCTGTCGCGGCGCACGACCCTGACCTTCCCCTCGCCCGCTCCCCGCGGCCGGGTTCCGGGAACCACGCCGCTGCTGATCGCCCTGATCGTCGCCGCCGGTCTTGCCGGTGCCTGGTATCTGTGGCGCGACGAGGCTCGGTCGCTGTTCGGTCAGGTTCCAGACGTGCCCGAACGGCTGATGGCCGCGCTCAACCCCGCCCCAGCCCCTCAGTCGGGCGCACCCGAGACAGCACCTGCGCCGGTTTCGACGCCTCCTGCCAACACTGCCGGGACGGCGATTGTGGCGCCGCCCCCGCCAGCCTCCCCGCCGCCCGCCGCAGCTCCGGTTGCGCCGCCGCCACAGGCAGCTGCACCTGTCCCTGCACCGACCCCGGCCCCGACGAATGCGCCGACGGTCGGTCAGACGATCACCTTGCCGCCGCCTGCAGCAGCAACCCCGCCACACGCCACGGCACCCACACCGCCTGCGCCGCCCCCTGTCGTTGCTGCGGTCCAGCCGCCGCCGACTCCGCCGCAGCCGGTTGAGCCCGCGCGTCGCCTCGCCCCGATCCCGGTGCCGCCGCCTGCAGCCGCTCCGGCTGATCGGAGTGGCGGCGAAGATGAAGTGCCGCCCGCGCCCAGTGGTCCCGAGGATACGGCAAATGCCCCTGCGACATCGGCAGAACCCGCCGCCCCGCCGCCGCCCGCTCCGCCGGTCGATGGCCGTGTTTTCGGCGCGGTGAACGATCCGGTCCGGATCGTGATCAAGTCCAAGGGTGACAGCTGGGTCCAGGTCCGCGACGCGGACAATCAACCCGTGATGACCCGCGTTCTGCGCTCCGGCGACACCTATCGTGTGCCGAACCGCCAGGGTCTGGTGCTGATGACCGGCAATGCCGGTGCTTTGGAAGTTTCCGTAGATGGCCAGACAGCCCCCGCGCTAGGCCCGATCGGCATGGTCCGCCGCGCCGTCCCGCTGGATGCGGATCGCTTGAAGACCGGAACGCTGCCCGCCGAATAAGCCCCTAGGGCTTGCAGTCGGTTATGACGAAGCCATAGGACTCGGTCCGCTTCGGATAGCGCATCAACGGTAGATCCAGTTTCTGAACCGGCGTCAGCCCTTCGCTGCGCAGACCGAGACGCCGGGCAAGATCCTGCAGAGGCGCCGGGGCTCCATCAATACCTTTGCCCGCCCAGACAATCAGACACTTGCCCTCCAGACGCGGCCGAACCGGAATATAGGCGGCGTAATCCGGGATCATCACGAAGGCGTCTGGAAAGGCAAAGCGCAGGTTGGCGCCCAGATGTTCGTCGGCTGCCAGAATATTTCCACCCGAAAATCCTGCCGCCTTGATCCTGGCCGCCAGTTCCGGAATCGGGGCCGCCAAACGGCTGGTTCTCCGCGAATGCTCCGCTTCGAACAGCCCCTGGACCAGCAGAAAACCGAAACCCAGAACAGCCGCCAATGGAACCGCGCCGATATAGGTGAAGCGACGCCACGGGCTTAGGGCGATGCGGTCGATTGCCGCCACGGTCACCAGCGGCAGCATCATGATCAGCGGCAGCAGATACCGCTCCTTGGCAATGCTGACCCCGGCCGCAACCACCACCAGCAGGACGATCAGCATGCTGATCAGCACCGCCCGCGCGACAATCGCGGGCCAGGGTGACGAGGGACGCGTCGGACGGCGCAGAGCGGGCCAGAGCAGCGATAGGGCGATCACCCAGAAGGGAATCAGCGCCAGCAGGGCCGATTGCGCAAACTTGCCCGTGCTCAGCGCCATGCGCACCAAGGGATTGCCGGTAGGAGCCATGGTTATCTTGGCCATCAGGCGTCCCGGCTCGTGTTGGCCACCCAGCAACCAGATGATCTGCGGCATCAGCAATAGACCCGCGATACCGACCGCGACCGCCATCTTCTCGCTGACCAGGAAGCCACGATACCGCTCTTCGAACGCGATGGAGGCAACCAGGGCCGCAGCCAGAATGACGAAGTTGAACTTGCTCTGCAGCGCGATACCCAGCAACACACCCAACAGGATGGTGTCGACCCAGCGACGCTCGCTGAATGCCCGGTCAAAGGCCCAGATGACCCAGGGAACCAGCGCCGCCATCAGCAGCGAATGGGTGTAACCGGCGTGAACTCCCCAGGCGAAGGGATAGAGCAGCAGCAGACTAGCCGACCCTAGCAGCCGGTTCTCCGGACTGATCCAGCGGAAAGCCAGGAGATGCAGCCCCGAATAGACCGCAAAAAGCAGGCTGTATTTGAGGACCAGATGGGCGAGGCCACCCACCCCGAATATCTTGTAGAGACCCAACAGAAGCCAGGTATAGAGCGGCGGCTGCGCCGGGTTGTATCCCCAGGCCCAACCTTGCGCGAGCATCGCCTGTTCAACATCATCGGTGCCCATGTTGGGCGATGCCCAAAGGCGGAGCAGCAGGAATGCAAGGCAATAGACGGCAAACAGCGCAAGTCCGCCCGCTGGACGGTGCGTAAACCAACGGCGCCAATGATTTGCCTGCAATGAAAACGCCTGTTCGATCCCCATGCCTGCCCTACGCCTTTTACGCTAACGCCCCCACATCCTCGGGGGCGCGCAAAGGTTTTGGCATGGTCGCGGCTGCAACGCAATTACCCGCCCGTTATTGCTTTCCGGTCGTCGCATAACTTGCCAGCAGGATACCGTTTGACAGGCCACGCTGACTGAGAAGCCGCAGGCTCTGCTGGCCGGTATCGCCAAAAAGCGGAATACCGCGCCCCAGCAGGACAGGAATGATCCCCAGCTCTATCCGGTCCATTAGGCCCAGGCGCATTATCTCCCGTGCGACCTCCGCCCCGCCCAAAACCCAGATATCGCCCGCACTTATACGCTTCAGATCCGCGATCAAAGCCGCAAGGTCGCCGGTATAGGCCTCAACCCGATCGGGCGCCCCGTCATCCAGCGGGCGGCGCGTCAGAACCACCATCCGTTTATCGCCATAGGGCCAGGCATCGAAGCTGCGCGCTTTATCATAGGTTTTACGGCCACTCAGGATCGTCCCGATGCTGGAAAAGAAGTCTGCAAAACCCCAATCGACATCTTCGTAAGGGTGCAGCCAATCAACTCCGCCAGCCTCGTCAGCGATGAAACCATCAAGACTGATCGCGACCATCAAGCGGATCAAAGGCATATGCGACATGTTTCCCCCCCACGAGACCTTGCCCGGTCGGCGGGAGGGGCGCATATTCCGGGCATGAACGCAACTACATCCTCCATCGATAAAGGTGAAGTCGACCGCTTCGCCGCCCTCGCCGACAGCTGGTGGAATCCGGACGGTCCCTTCCGGCCGCTGCACAAGCTTTCGCCGGTCCGGATCGGCTTCCTGCGCCGCCGACTGGTGGAGCATTTCAAGCTATCGCCCGATAGCCTGAAGCCGCTGACGGGTATGAGCCTGATCGATATCGGCTGCGGCGGCGGACTTGTCAGCGAGCCTATGGCGCGCCTGGGCGCTACCGTCACCGGCGTCGATGCCGCCGCCGAAGGGATCGAAGCGGCCAAACGTCATGCTGCCAATGTCGGTCTTGCCATCGATTACCGCGCGACCACCGCTGAGGAGATCCTAGCCGAAGGCAAGCGCTTCGATATCGTGCTGGCACTGGAAGTCATCGAGCATGTTGCGGATCCCGCCGCTTTTGTCGCCACCTGCGCTTCCCTGGCGAAGCCTGGTGGCTTTGTTGCCTTCGCAACCCTCAGCCGCACGCCCAAGAGCTTTGCCCTGGGCATCGTCGCGGCCGAGTATCTGCTGCGCTGGGTACCGGCTGGGACCCATTCCTGGAAGAAATTCGTCAAACCATCGGAACTGGCCGGGGCGTTGCGCCAGTCAGGCCTGATTCTCGATGCGCTGACGGGCGTAGGGTACGATCCCGTATCGGGCGATTTCTCGGAGATTGCCGATCCGTCGGTGAACTACCTTCTGACAGCTCACAAACCTGTGTGATTCTTAGATGGCCAGCCTGATCAAGACCCTCGCCGCTGTACCGTCGATCTTCACGACCGCGAAGAACTTCCGCGATAACCCGATTATCGGATCGCCGACGCTCAATCGCCTGGGCTTGCACAGCTTCCGCGTGACCCTGGCCGATTGGATCTTCAAGTTCCGTCAGGCCTGTCTTGCCCATCTGGTTCCGACGGAGGATCGCGCCGCGTTCCGTCGCGACGGCTTCATCCTGAAGCGCGACTATCTTGCGCCCGACCTGTTCCCCAAGGTCGCGGCAGAAGTCATGGATTATGAGGCCGAGGGGTGGGAGTGCCACCAGGGCGACACCATCACCCACCGCCTGCTGCTGGACGAGACGGCGCTGGCCAAGCTTCCCGCCATCAAGCAGATGCTCGATGCACCCGCTTTTCGCGGTCTGATGAAATGGACCGGCGGTAAAAACGAGATGCCGCTCTTCTATATCCAGCGCATCCATAATCATGTCTTGGCCGACCGACCCGACGATCCGCAGAAAGTGCTGCATTCCGACACCTTCCACCCGACGATGAAGGCCTGGTTCTTCATCCGCGAAGTGACGCCGGAGACCGGACCTTTCAGCTACGCCCCCGGCACCCATGCGCTGACAAAGCGACGGCTGGATTGGGAAAATAAGCGCGTCGCGGAAATGGCGGCCGGCTTCAAGGACGGCTACTCGCTCAAAGGTTCGCTGCGGGTCCTGCCCGAAAAGGGCGATATGGAAGCCCTGGGCATTGCTGGTGGCCAGTCGATGGCGGTACCGGCCAATACGCTGGTGGTTGCCGATACCCATGGCTTCCATGCGCGCGGCCATGCCACGGGCGAGATTACGCGGATCGAGATCTGGGCCTATAGCCGGGGCAATCCCTTCAATCCGTTTGTCGGATTTGAAACCGGCTTGATGCGACGCATCCGCCATTATTTTGTCCGGCGTTGGCTGGTAAGCCAGGAAACGGCGGCGACCGCTCGCGGCAAGTTACCGGCCTGGCGCCGGACCTCGACGATCAGGACCTAAGCGCCCATCTACAAGGGCGAACAATAAGGAAGGGCTTCCCCATGGACGGATCTACCGAAGGCGCACTGACAGGCGCGCGTCTGCTGCACACCATGCTGCGGGTTTACGACCTCGATAAATCCATCGACTTCTACACCCGCCTGCTGGGCATGCGCCTGCTGCGCCGCAAGGATTATCCGGACGGCAAATTCACCCTGGCTTTCATCGGCTATGGCGAAGAAAGCGAGACGGCGGTTATCGAGCTGACCCACAATTGGGATCATGAACCCTATGCGATCGGCACCGGATATGGCCATATCGCGCTGGGTCTGCCGGACATCTACAAGGCCTGCGAACAACTGGCCGCTGCGGGTGCCAATATCACCAGGGCACCCGGCCCCATGAAACACGGCACCACCCATATTGCCTTCATCGAGGATCCGGACGGCTATAAGGTCGAACTGATCCAGACTGATAAGACCCGCAAGGACTAAGCCTGTTATGAGCGTTCGCCCCTATCGCGATATCCATCGCCGGAAATCCCGCCAGATCCGTGTCGGATCGGTTCTGGTCGGGGGCGACGCGCCCATCACGGTGCAGACGATGACCAATACGCCGACCTCGGATGCGGCGGCGACCATTGAGCAGATCCGCCGGATCGAGGAAGCGGGCGCCGATATCGTCCGCGTTTCCTGCCCGGACGAGGAAAGCACGGCGGCGCTGTCGGCCATCGTCAAAGCGTCCAAGATCCCCATCGTCGCCGATATCCACTTCCACTATAAGCGCGCCATCGAGGCGGCGCAGGCAGGTGCTGCCTGCCTGCGCATCAACCCCGGCAATATCGGCTCGGCCGAGCGGGTTCGCGAAGTGGTGAAGGCTGCCAAGGACTATGGCTGTTCCATCCGCATCGGCGTCAATGCCGGGTCGCTGGAAAAGGATCTGCTGGAAAAATACGGCGAGCCTTGCCCGGAAGCGATGGTGGAAAGCGCCCTCGACCATATCAAGCTGCTGGAAGACAACGACTTCTTCGAAACGAAGATCAGCGTCAAAGCCTCCGACATCTTCCTGGCCGTTGCCGCTTATCAGGGGCTGGCGGATGCCTGCGATTATCCCCTGCATGTGGGCATTACCGAAGCGGGCGGCCTGCGGGCGGGAACTGTCAAATCCTCCATCGGCATGGGCATGCTGCTGTGGTCGGGCATCGGCGATACCATCCGCGTCTCGCTGTCGGCCGATCCGGTCGAAGAGGTCCGCGTCGGGTTCGAGATGCTGAAAAGCCTGGGCCTGCGCCGTCGCGGCGTCACCGTGATCTCCTGCCCCTCCTGCGCCCGACAGCGGTTCGACGTCATTTCGACCGTCGGCAAGCTCGAAGAACGCATCGCCCATATCCAGACCCCCATGACCGTGTCGGTCATCGGTTGCGTCGTGAATGGGCCCGGCGAGGCGCGCGAAACCGACTTCGGCCTGACCGGCGGCGGCCAGCATCAGGTCTATGTGGCGGGCGTTCCCCATCACAAGCTGGCGGATGAAGATATCGTCGAACATCTGGCCGGGATGATCGAACGCAAAGCAGCTGAGATCGAAGCCGCCAAGGCTGCCGAGGCCGCTGCTGCCCAAGAAAACGCTGCTCCAGAAAACGCTGCCGAGTGAGTGAGCCTTTTCGCCTTCATGCGACCTGTGTTGCGCTCGGGGATGTGGGCGTGCTGCTGCGTGGCCCCTCGGGCAGTGGCAAGTCCGACCTGGCCCTGCGCCTCATCGACGGCGGTGCCGAACTGGTGGGCGATGACCAGGTGATGGTGATGGGCGGCGACGGGCTTTTGACCGCCAATCCGCATCACAATATCGCCGGTCAACTCGAAGTGCGGGGCCTGGGCATCCTGACAATCCCCCATAGACCGATTGTTGTTATACAATTGGTCGTGCATTTGGGTGGGGATCAGATCGAGCGGCTGCCGGACCCTCAGTATGAGGAAATCCAAGGCGTCCGGGTCCCCTCGATACGTTTGAATGCCTTCGAAGCTTCTGCCCCGGCCAAGGTTCGGCTTGCGGCCGGACGCCTTGCTGGCGATAGTCGGTAGCTTTTTTGAACTCGTGGAGCGTTGACGGCGTGGCGGATCGGATAAGTCAGGGCGAAGACCAGACGACAGCGGAGGCGAAGCCTATTCTTCTCGTCACCGGCATGTCGGGTGCCGGACGTTCGACCGCCCTGCATGCCCTTGAAGATATCGGCTATGAGGCCGTCGACAATCTACCTTTGCGCGTTTTGCCGATGGTGGCGCGACTCTCGAAATCCATCGACCGGCCGCTGGCGATCGGCGTCGATGTCCGCTCGCGCGGGTTCGCGGTCGAGGCGGTGCTGAAGGGCATCGAGAAGATCGCCGCCCGCACCGGCCGCCAGACCCGTCTGATCTTCCTGGACTGCGACGATGACGTCCTGGTACGGCGTTTTACCGAAACCCGCCGCCGCCATCCGCTGGCCGCCGACCGCACCGTCGCCGACGGTATCGCCATTGAACGCGGGGCCATCGGCCGTCTGCGCGACCATGCGGACGATGTCATCGACACCTCTGTCCTGCCGCCGGGCGAACTGAAGCGTCTGGTCCAGGCGCTGGCGGGCGAAGGCTCCGAGGCCAGCCTGACCATTACCGTCACCAGCTTCTCCTTCCGCCGGGGCCTGCCGCGTGAAGCCGATCTGGTGTTCGACGTGCGTTTCCTGCGCAATCCCTTCTATGACCGCACCCTGCGGCCGCTCGACGGGCGGGACGCGCCGGTGGGCGAGTATGTGCAGAACGACCCCGACTTCCCCGGCTTCTTCCAGGGCCTGACCGCCCTGCTGAAGCCCCTGCTGCCGCGCTATAAGGCCGAGGGGAAAAGTTATCTCACCATCGCTTTCGGCTGCACGGGCGGCAAACACCGCTCCGTCTATCTGGCCGAGCGCCTGACCAAGTGGCTTGCCGAACAGGGCTGGCCTGCCGGTCTGCAACATCGCGATGTTGAAGCATCGCGGAAACCTATGTCCCTTTCCCCCGGTACTCCTGGCACCGCCAGCGGTACGCGGGGCCCCCAAGAGGATGCGTCATGATTGGAATGGTGCTGGTAACCCATGGCCGGCTCGCAGCGGAGTTCATTTCCGCGCTGGAGCATGTCACCGGTCCGCAACGCAACTGCCTCGCCGTCTGCATCGGTCCTGAAGACGATATGGAGCGTCGGCGTCAGGATATCCTCGATAGCGTGGCTCAGGTGGATGAAGGCGACGGCGTTGCCGTTCTGACCGATATGTTCGGCGGCACCCCGTCGAACCTCGCCATCTCGATCATGGATAAGGCGAATGTCGAAGTGATCGCGGGTATGAATCTGCCGATGCTGATCAAGCTCGCCGGATTGCGCGAGACCGAGAGCCTGGCCGACGCCGTGGCGAAAAGCCAGGAAGCGGGTCGGAAATATATCGCCGTCGCCTCGCGGCTGCTGGCCGGTGAGGCTTGATCCATGGCGATGAAATGCACGGTTCTGATCACGAATAAGCGCGGCCTGCACGCCCGTGCCGCCGCTAAATTCGTCAAGACCGCCGAAATGTTCGATGCGGAAGTCCATGTGGCCCGCCGCGACGAAGAAGAAGGCTCGGGCGAGCTGGTTTCCGGCCGGTCGATCATGGGCCTGATGATGCTCGCCGCCTCGCCGGGGACCGAGCTGGATATCGCCGCCGACGGCATCGAAGCGCACGCCGCCCTGGAAGCGCTCGCCAAGCTGGTAGCCGAGAAGTTCCATGAAGAATGATGGGCTCGAGCGCGAAGAACGGGTTCTAGTCGGGCTGGCCGTCGCCCCCGGCGTCGCCATCGGTACGGCCTGGATCGTCACCGAAGACAGCTTGCCGACCCCGGAATATCTGATTTCCGAAGAAGAGGTCCCGGCCGAGCATAAGCGCTTTGCCGAAGCGGTTGCCGTTGCCTCCAAGCAGCTCAAGAAGCTGAAGACCAAGGCCCAGTCCCTGCCGCCCGCCGCTGCCGAGGAATTGGGCTATCTTATCGATGCCCGCCTGCAGATGCTGGCCGGATCACGCCTGGTGCGCGGGGTCGAGAAGCTGGTCGCCGAGCTCCATCTCAATGCCGAAGCCGCTGTACGCGTCACCATCGCCGAGATCGTCGAAGGTTTTGCCCAGATGGGCGACAGCTATCTGTCAGCCCGGTCGGACGATATACGCGAGGTAGGCGAACGCCTGATCCGCACGCTGCTCAAGACCCCCTATCAAGCCCTGCAGCATGTTCCGGCGGGATCGGTACTTATTGCCGATGACCTGACTCCCGGCGATACCGCCCTGCTGGATCCATCGCGCGTGGCGGGCTTTGCAACGGTGCTGGGTGGGGCGGAGAGCCATACGGCCATCATGGCCCGCTCGCTGGGTCTTCCCGCCGTCCTGGGCGTCTCTGCCCTGCTGGCGGGCGTGCCGCATAATGCGCCCGTCATCATCGACGGCAGCGCGGGCAAGGTCATCGTCGATCCGACGCCGGAAACTCTGGCCCATTATGAGGCCATGAGCGTCGAGCTGGCCGAGGAGACCCGCCGTCTCGCGACCCTGAGCGCCCTGCCGTCGGTCACGCGTGACGGCGCGGAGATTTCGCTGCAGGCCAACCTGGAACTGCCGCGCGATGTGGAGGTCGCCCTGCGCCATGGCGCCCGTGGTGTCGGCCTGCTGCGCACCGAATTTCTGTTCATGAGCCGCGATCACGCGCCGGACGAGGACGAGCAATACGCCCTGCTGCGCGATATCGTCGAAGGGATGAACGGCCGCCCTGTCACCATCCGCACCATCGATGTCGGCGGCGACAAGCTGGCCCCCTCTTTGCGTGAGCAGATCGGCGAGCCGACCTCGGAAGCCCCGAACCCGGCCTTGGGTGTGCGTGGCGTGCGCCTGTCGCTAGCCCATCCGAAGCTGTTCGAGACCCAGCTGGCCGCCATCCTGCGCGCCGCCGCCCATGGGCCGGTGCGCCTGCTGCTGCCGATGATCGCCACCCCTGGCGAGGTACTGGCCGCCCGCGAGGCTGTGGAGCGGGTCTATAAGCGTCTGAAGCGTCGCAAACTGCCGGTACCGGAGCAGCTGCCGCCCCTGGGCGTGATGATCGAGATCCCCGGCGCCGCCCTATCGGCCGATGCCCTGGCGCAGGTGGCCGACTTCTTCGCCATCGGCACCAACGATCTGACCATGTACACCCTGGCCATCGATCGCGGCGACGAGCGGGTTGCCCCGCTCTATAACCCACTGCATCCGGCAGTCCTGCGTTTGATTCAGTTCACGGTCGAAGCCGGGATGCGCTATCGCGTGCCGGTCAGCATCTGCGGGGAAATCGCCGGTGACCCGCGCTTCACCGCCCTGTTGCTGGGCCTGGGCGTGCGGGAACTGTCGATGGCTGCCCCGAAGCTGTCCCGCGTGAAACAGCGCATCCGCGCCATGTCGCTGTCCGAAGCCGGCATGCGCGCGCGCCGGATCATGGATCAGGTCGATAGCATCCGGATCGCTGATCTACTGGATGATTTCAACGGCGGCCTCGATAAGGTCGACAGCACCGTTAGCGAATGACACGCCGCTTTTGTCTCTGAGACAATTTTAAGCAACTATCAGAAATCTTGATGAGATTATGAGCAATACGCGATTGAAACCGCGTGTTGCACCCGCCAGGATGCCTGCCCACCCATGCGACCACACATGATGGCGCAGGGCAGAATTTTTGGAGGATTTACCATGCGTCATATCTTTTTGAGCAGCGTGATCGGCGGCGCAGCGATGCTGCTGGCAGGCACCGCTCTGGCCGATGTGAAGCTTCATCTCGCCACCCCGACCACTGGTCCGGTCGCGGCCTTTGGCGATCAGGTCCGCAAGGGCGTCGAAGCCGCGATTGCCGAAATCAACGCCAAGGGCGGCATCAAGGGTGAAAAGATTGTCGTTGAGGTCGAAGACGACGCCTGCGATCCCAAGCAGGCGGTGTCGGTCGCCAACAAGCTGGTCAACAAGAAGGCCCAGTTCGTGATCGGCCACGTCTGCTCGGGCGCGACCATCGCTGCCTCGGACGTCTATAACGAGGAAGGCCTCGTGATGATCACCCCGACGGCAACCAACCCGTCGCTGACCGAGAAGGGCTTCAAGGGCATCTTCCGCGCCTGCGGCCGCGACGATCAGCAGGGCGCCATCGCGGGCAAGTTCATCGCCGATAAGTTCAAGGACAAGAAGGTCGCCGTCATCCACGACAAGCAGGCCTATGGCAAGGGTCTGGTGGACGAGGCCGTGAAGGCAATGGGTGCCGCAGGCCTGAAGCCCAGCCTCGAAGCCTCGATCAATGCCGGTGAAAAGGACTTCAGCGCCCTTATTACGCGCCTGAAGAACGAGAAGATCGATGTCGTCTACTTCGGCGGTTATCATCCTGAACTGGGCCTGATGCTGCGCCAGGCGGCCGATTTCGGCTACAAGGGCCAGTTCGTGTCCGGTGAAGCCATGTCCTCGACCGAACTCTGGTCCATCGCTGGCCAGGGCGCCGAAGGCCTGCTGTTCACCTTCCCGCCCGATGGCCGCAAGATGCCGGAAGCCGCCGATGCGGTCGCAGCCCTGCGTAAGGGCGGCACCGAGCCGGAAGGTTTCGTGCTCGCCGGTTACGCCACCGCCCAGGTCTATGCCCAGGCTTTCACCGCCGCCAAGTCCCTGAAGACGGAAGACGTCCTGGCCGCCCTGCGCGCCCAGACCTTCCAGACCGTGCTGGGTAAGATGGAATTCGATGCCAAGGGCGACCTGAAGCAGCCGGATTACCGCATCTACATCTGGAAAGACGGCAAGTACGATTACGCCTCCTGATAACAGGCAAAATCGACCAGATGGGGCCGGAAGTGAAAGCTTTCGGCCCTTTCTTTTTGAGGGGATATTTGACAAAGGCAAGTTTCTGCCGCTTGCTTGAGGCGAGATCTGCGGCAGGAGGTGAGTTTGGACACCAGCATCAATCGTGAAAATCTGGACGCTCGAGTGTCGGCTGTCCGGCTTTTCAATCGCTTCTACACTCGGCAGATCGGTGTCCTGAACGAGGGGCTGCTGCGTAGCCCCTACTCCCTGACCGAGTGCCGGGTTCTTTATGAATTGGCTGAAAAGCAGGAGCTGGCTGCGACCGACCTGGTTCGTGATCTCGCGCTCGACGCTGGTTATCTCAGCCGCCTGCTGAAAAACCTGCGCGACCAAGGGCTGATCGCCGGAAAGCCGTCGCCCCAGGATGGGCGCCAGACCTTGCTCTATCTGACGCAGGCGGGGAACGAGGCTTTTGCGATCCTGGATAAGGATTCCGCTGCTGAAACCGCTGCGGTCCTCAGCGCCATGACAACCAGCGATCAGGCGCGTTTACTGCTCTCCATGGCCGAGATTCGCGTGCTACTGGGCCGGGAGCAAAGCTCCGCCCCCATTACCCTGCGGGACCACCGACCAGGCGACATGGGCTGGATTGTCCATCGTCAGGCCCGGCTTTATGCCGAGGAATACGCCTGGAACGGGGAGTTCGAGGCCCTGATCGCTCAGATCTGCGGCAAGTTCATCGAAGAGTTCCAGCCGGATTGGGAGCGCTGCTGGATCGCCGAGCGCACAGGCACGATCCTGGGATCGGTGTTTGTCGTGAAACAGAGCGAGGAAATCGCAAAACTTCGCATGCTCTATGTCGAACCCGCCGCCCGTGGGTCTGGCCTAGGCCAGCGCCTTGTCGAGGAATGCATCACCTTCGCCCGGGCGAAGGGTTATCGCACCCTCACCCTCTGGACAAACGGCAACCTCACGGCAGCCCGGAAGATCTATGACCGGCTGGGCTTTACCCTGACCAAATCAGAGCAGCACCATAGCTTCGGCCACGATCTGATCGGAGAAAATTGGGATCTGGCCCTATAGGGCCAGTCCCGGTTTTTCAGGCGGAAATCGCCAAGTTCTGCAGCCGATGGGTCAGATCGTCCAGCTGCTCAAGATTGTCATAGGCAATGGTCAGCGAGCCGCCCTTGCCATCGAACTGGATATCGACGGCCAGCCCCAGAATCTCCGAGAGATGCTTTTCAAGGTTCAGCGTATCGGGATCCTTGGCACCGCCAGCGATCTTGGCAACCGGGCGCGGCTTTGCCCCCGTGGAGCCTTTTCCATTCGCCGGGGCCTTGGCCGACTGAGCTAGCCGTTCGACTTCGCGCACCGAAAGACCTTCATTGACGGCCTTGGTCGCCAGGGCTTCCGGATCGGGAGATGTCAGCACGGCGCGCGCGTGCCCCGCCGTCAGCTTGCCATCCTCCACAAGCGCCTTCACACCACCGGGCAGATACAGCAGGCGCAGCGTATTGGCAATATGGCTGCGGCTCTTGCCCACGGCTTGCGATAGCGCTTCCTGGGTATGGCCAAATTCCTCGATCAGGCGGCGGTAGGCTTCCGCTTCTTCCAAGGGCGTCAGATCGGCGCGCTGGATGTTTTCGACAAGGCCGATTTCCAGGGCCGCCCGGTCATCCAGTTCACGGATAACAACCGGAACTTCATGCAGCGGGATGGCCTGGGCAGCACGCCAGCGGCGTTCACCGGCGACGATCTCGTATTTGCCACCCTCGATAGGGCGCACCAGCAGCGGCTGAACCACGCCCTGCTCGCGGATCGAGCCGATCAGGGCCTGCAACGCCTCTTCATCGAAGCGACGGCGCGGCTGGAACTTGCCGGGCTGAAGGCTGGCAATCGGCAACGTGCGGGGCGCTGGCGTCGAGGTCGCGGGCGTTGCTGCCCCTGGACCTTGCGCAACGACAGGCTCGCCCGCCGCTTCACCGAACAGAGCCGAAAGACCTTTACCCAGCCGCTTCTTATTGTCCGCCACCAACCTACCCTCTTCTTAAACAGCGACTGGATTAAGCGGCGGCACGACGATGCCCTCCCGCGCGACCAGTTCCTTGGCCAATTGCGCATAGGCCTGCGCACCCGGCGATTTCAGATCGTAAATCAAGACCGGCTGGCCATGGCTGGGTGCCTCGGAAACACGGACGTTCCGCGGAATGACCGTATTATAGACCTTGTCGCCCATATGCTCGCGCACGTCGGCCGCGACCAGTTCGGAGAGATTATTGCGCTTATCATACATGGTCAGCACGATGCCCTGGAGTTCCAGGGTCGGGTTGAGACCTTTCTGAACTCTTTCGATGGTGCGCAGCAGATGGCTAAGGCCTTCGAGGGCGTAGAACTCCGTCTGCAGCGGGACAAGCACGGAATCGGCTGCGGCCAGCGCATTGACCGTCAGCAGACCAAGGGCCGGCGGGCAATCGATCAGGACAAAATCATAGGGGATCGGGCGACCGCGAATGGCGTTGCGCAGGCGGAACTCGCGTCCCTCCTCGTCAACCAGTTCCACTTCGGCACCAGACAGATCCTGGGACGAGGTCACGATATCAAGGCGCGGTACCTCGGTCGAAACCGCCGATTCCTCGAGATTGCGGCCATCCATCAGCACGTTATAGGAACCGATCGTGCGATAACGGCGGTCGATACCGAAGCCGGTCGACGCATTGCCCTGCGGGTCGAGATCCAGCACGAGCACCCGCTTGTCGATGGCCGCCAGAGCCGTCGCCAGATTGACGGTGGTCGTCGTCTTGCCCACTCCGCCCTTCTGATTGGCGACGGCAATGACCTTGACGCCCCCTTCGACCGATTCACTCATGCTCGATATCCTTTACAGTCAATATCACCGCCCCTGGTGCCGTCCGGCTGGGCTGAACCGAGTGGGTGAACCGATGGTGCTTTGCAGCAACGGCGATTTCATCTTGCCAGGACTCGCCCTTCGGGAACAATCCCACGCCGCCAGGATTCAGATGCAGACGGGCATATTTCAGCAGATCCTCGAGGGGCGCGAGGGCACGGGCGCTGATAACATCCGCGCCGATGGACCTCGCGGCTTCGATCCGGACATTCTGTACCGTTGCCTTGGTCCCGGTCTGCCGGGCAACTTCGCGCAGGAAAGCCGATTTACGCACATCGCTTTCCACCAGCACTGTCTCGATGCCGGTCATGATTGCCAGAACCAGACCTGGAAAGCCCGCCCCCGATCCGAAGTCAGCCAGGCGTTGGGCATTCGCTGGAACAAGCGGTAGCAGCTGGGCGGAATCGGCCATATGGCGCTGCCAGACCTCCGGCAATGTCTTTGGTCCGACTAGGTTGACCGTCTTCTGCCACTTCTCCAGCAACTCGGCGTAGAGTGTCAGGCGGTCGAGTGTTTCACGTGAAACACCGGGCGCGACGGCCAGAACGGCCTCCGGCCCCACGGGCAGAACCATGCTCACGCGGCGATGTCCTGCTTCTTGACGTAGCGCAACAGGGCGATCAAAGCAGCCGGGGTCATGCCGGGAATGCGACCGGCAGCGCCGAGGGTCGTGGGCTTGGCGGCCGATAGCTTCAACCGCAGCTCGGCAGACAGACCCGCCATCGCCGCATAATCGAGATCCGGCGCGAGGGCCATGCCCTCCTCCTTCCGGAAGGCACGGATGTCGGCGTCCTGCCGGTCCAGGTATCCGGCGTAGGTTGCATCGATGATAACCTGCTCCAGCACATCGGCACGGACGCCATCAAGCTCCGGCCAGATCGCCGCCAGCTTCTCCACCGTCACATCGGGAAAGCGCAGCAGCTCGAAAGCAGAGCGCACCACGCCATCCTGATTGACGGCGATGCCACGCTTAGCGAGTTCATTGGGGGAAGCGCGGCAGGATTCAAACCGGGCCCGCGCCTCTTCCAGCGCTGCCAGCTTCTGACCATGGAACTCCGCCCGGCGCGCGCCCACCACACCGATGGCGATGCCGCGCCCGGTCAGTCGCTGATCGGCATTATCGGCGCGCAGGGTCAGGCGATATTCCGCCCGGCTGGTGAAAAGCCGATAGGGTTCTGACGTGCCGCGCGTGACCAGATCATCGACCATCACGCCGATATAGGCTTCCGCCCGGTCAAAGGTAACGCCGTCCGTATCGCCCGCGCGGCGGGCAGCATTGATACCGGCCAGAATGCCTTGTGCACCCGCTTCCTCGTAACCCGTCGTGCCGTTGATCTGCCCCGCCAGGAACAGACCCGGCAGACGGCGCGTTTCCAGCGTCGGCAGCAGCTCACGCGGATCGATATAGTCATATTCGATGGCATAACCGGGACGGACGATCCGGACATTCTCCAACCCCGGAATGGTCGCGATCATCGCACGCTGAACATCCTCGGGCAGCGAAGTCGAAATGCCGTTGGGATAAACGGTATCGTCATCCAGGCCTTCGGGCTCCAGGAAGATCTGATGCCCCTCCCGATCCGCAAACCGCACCACCTTGTCTTCAATCGAGGGGCAATAGCGCGGGCCGACGCTGCTGATTTCGCCGCTATACATCGGGGCGCGATGCAGGTTGGCGCGGATGATGTCATGGGTCGCCGTCGTCGTGCGGGTGATGCCGCAGGCGATCTGGGGGGTCGCGATCTTGTCGGTCAGCATGCTGAAGGGCTCCGGCACATCGTCCGCCCCCTGCATCTCCAGCGACGCCCAATCGATGGTCTTGCCATCGAGGCGCGCGGGCGTGCCTGTCTTGAGACGGCCAACTGCAAACTGAAGATCGCGCAGACGATCACTCAGACCCAAGGCCGGAGCTTCGCCAACACGACCCGCCGGAATCTTCACTTCACCGATATGGATCAGGCCATTCAGGAAAGTCCCGGTCGTCAGGACCACGGACTTCGCCGACAGCTCGCGCCCATCCGCAAGCTTCACCCCGGTGCAGACACCATCGCTCACCAGCAGATCGACAGCACCGCCTTCGACAATCTCCAGCGCGGCATATTCCGACAGGATGTCCTGAACCGCCGCCGCATAGAGCTTGCGGTCGGCCTGCGCGCGCGGGCCACGGACAGCGGGGCCTTTGGAGCGGTTAAGGACGCGGAACTGGATGCCGCCCCGGTCGATGGCACGACCCATGACGCCGTCGAGCGCATCGATCTCGCGGACCAGATGTCCCTTACCCAGACCACCGATGGCCGGGTTGCAGGACATGGCGCCGACCGTATCGCGACGATGGGTGAGCAAGGCGGTGCGTGCGCCCATGCGCGCGGAAGCTGCCGCAGCCTCGGTACCGGCGTGACCGCCGCCGACAATGATGACATCGAACTTCATGATGGCGCGACCCTAACCCATGCCCGAAGGCAGGTCAAAGTGAGTCCGCGTTTTGGTCGTGTGACTTGAGTGTTTCACGTGAAACACTCAAGTCACTTGCCGATGCAGAAAGCGCTGAAAATCCGGTCGAGAATGTCTTCGACATCAACCCGGCCGGTGATGCGTCCCAATTCCCGAACCGCCAGCCGCACATCCTCGGCCAGCAACTCCGGCAAGGGCGCCGACACCGCCCGCCGCAAGGAAGCTTCCGCCGCCTGAACCGCTGCCCGATGACGCTCGCGGGTTGGCACCAAGGCCTCTCCGCCGAGGCTATCTTCAGCCACCCCGGCGATGGCAGCAATCAATCGATCAAGGCCGAACCCACTAGCTGCGGAGATTGCAATCCAGGGGTCGGGCGCTTCAAAGCCATCGTCGCATTTGCTGATCAGGGCCAGCACCCGGGCGTCGCTCAAGCGCGCTTGGATAGCGGCAGGAACCGACGGCCAATCACCGCGATCAACCAGCAGCAGGGTCAGGTCGGCTGCCCCCGCCCGCGCTTCGGCTCGTCGAATGCCTTCCTGCTCGATAGGATCATCGGTGATCCGCAGCCCAGCGGTATCCGCCAGTACGACGGGATATCCGGCCAAGTCCAGATGCAGCTCGATAATATCGCGGGTGGTGCCCGCACGCTCCGACACGATGGCTGCCTCGCGCCCGGCCAGCGCATTCAGCAGACTCGATTTACCAGCGTTCGGTGCGCCGAGGATCGCGACCGACAGACCATCGCGCAGTCGCTCCCCTCGCCGACCGTCGCGCAGATGGTTTGCCAGCTTGTCAGCCAGATCCGTCAGATCTTTTCGCGCCGATTGGATCAGACTATCGGGAACATCTTCCTCATCGACAAAATCAATCTCGGCCTCAATGCGGGCCAGCAGGTCGATCAGCCGGTGGCTCCAGCCGTCATAAAGTCGACCGAGCGCGCCATCCATCTGCCGGATCGCCTGGCGGCGCTGCGCCTCCGTCTCCGCCGCGATCAGATCGCCCAGACCTTCGACGGCGGTCAAGTCCAGCTTGCCATTGGCAAAGGCACGGCGGGTGAACTCCCCCGCCTCCGCAGGGCGACACCCCGTGACCCGGCTCAAGGCAGACAGCACGGAATTGACCACTGCCCGACCGCCATGGAGATGCAGCTCCACCACGTCCTCGCCGGTGAAGCTGCCCGGATTGGGAAACCAGAGAACCAGCGCCCGGTCGAGCAGACCGCCATCGAACGGATCATGCAGGGACAACAGCCGGGCGTAACGCGGCGGCGGCACATGCCCCGCGAGGGCATTCAGGCAAGCGGCAGCGCTCGGCCCGGAGATCCGGATAACGGCGACACCGCCAACGCCGCGCGCCGTTGCCAGCGCATAGATGGTATCGCCACTCACTTCTTGGGCGGCAGGTCGGTCGGCTGCAGCATCAGGTTTTCAACCCGGCCGCCTTCGATCAGGTGACGATGCAGGATCTCGTCCACCTCTTCGCGTGTATTGACCTTGTACCAGACGCCTTCGGGATAGATCACGACGGCCGGGCCAAATTCGCAGCGGTCAAGACATCCGGCCGAATTCACCCGGATCCCCTTGATCCCCAGCTCCTTGGCGCGTGCCTTCATATAGTCGCGCAGCTTCTCCGATCCCTTCGACGCACAGCAGCCGCGGGGATGGCCGTCCATGCGGCGGTTGGTACAGACGAAGACGTGGGCCTGATAAAACGGCGCCGGATCGGTCGGCAAGGTAGGCATGGGGCGTAAGAACTCCGCTGACGGGGCTTGTCAAACTGCAAGCAAACTCGATCTATGATGGTAGAGACTTGATTCTTATCGACACTATCGGCCCAAATGGGGCTGCGCAATGCACCCTGCAACCAGCCCGACAAAGAGGAGGACGCGATGGGAGAGCGAGTCGAGATTTCGGCCGATGATGGCGGCCATTTCGGCGCCTATAAGGCAGAACCATCCAGTGCCCCCAAAGGCGGCATTCTTCTGATCCAGGAGATCTTCGGCGTCAATCAGGTCATGCGTGATCTGGCCGATGCCTATGCCGGTCTTGGCTATCGCGTCCTCTGCCCGGATCTTTTCTGGCGCCAGGAACCCGGCGTCGATATCACCGACCGAACCGAAGCCGAATGGCAGAAGGCTTTTGCCCTGTTCGGGGGCTTCGACATCGATCTCGGTGTCGCCGATCTGAAAGCCACCGCCGGAGCCCTGCGACGCTCGCTGGCCGGGAAAAAAGTCGGCTCGGTCGGCTATTGCCTGGGGGGCAAGCTGGCCTTCCTGATGGCCACCCGGTCCGACCTCGATTGCAACGTCAGCTATTATGGTGTCGGGCTCCATGAGCTTCTGGGCGAAACGCCTAAGATCCGCCAACCGCTGCTGATGCATATCGCTGCAGAGGATAAATTCTCGACACCCGAGGCGCGCGATACCGTGACCTCCGGTATGGCGAAAGTCCCGACGGCAGAGGTTCATGTCTATCCCGGCGTCAATCACGCCTTCGCCCGTGTCGGCGGGGAACATTTCGATGCGCCTGCCGCCACGCTTGCCAATGACCGCACCCGCGCCTTCTTCCAGAAGCACATAGGATAAAGATCGCCATGCCGCAAACCGTCAACGCCGTCCGCATTCATGAACACGGCGGCCCCGAAGTCCTGCGCTGGGAACAGGTGGAAGTGGGCGATCCCGGTCCTGGCGAAGTTCTGCTGCGCCATACCGCCATCGGCCTGAACTTCATCGAAATCTATCAGCGCAGCGGCCTCTACAAGGTGCAGCTGCCGATCGTCCTGGGTCAGGAAGGCGCGGGCGTTATCGAGGCTATCGGCGCGGGTGTCACGGGTTATAAGGTCGGCGAGCGGGTCGGCTATGCCGGATATTCGGCGGGTGCCTATTCGGAAAAGCGTCTCTTCCCGGCTGAGCGGCTGGTGAAGATTCCCGACGCGATCTCGGATGAGGTCGCTGCCGCAGTCCTGCTGGGCGGGATGACCACCCGCTACCTTCTGCGCGAAACCTATGTCGTAAAGCCGGGCGATACCGTGCTGTTCCATGCCGCTGTCGGTGGTGTCGGGCTGATCGCGACGCAGTGGCTGAAGGCCCTGGGCGCCATTGTTATCGGGACGGTTTCCACCAAGGAAAAGGCCGAACTGGCGAAACAGAACGGCTGCGATCACGTGCTGCTTTATAGCGATGGCGATATCGCGGCCAAGGTGCGCGAGATCACCGGCGGCAAGGGTGTGCCGGTCGTCTATGACAGCGTCGGCAAGGATACCTGGGAAGCGTCGATCAACAGCGTTGCTCAGCGCGGCATGATGGTCAGCTTCGGCAATGCCTCGGGCGCTGTCCCGGCCATCGAGCCGCTGCTGCTCAGCCAGAAGGGCTCGCTGTTCCTGACCCGCCCGACACTCGGCCATTATGTCTCGACGCCCGAGGCCCTTCAGGCTAATGCGGCCGAACTTTTCAGCGTCATCGCCTCGGGCAAGGTCAAGCCGCATATCGGTCAGCGCTATGCCCTGAAGGATGTGGCCCAGGCCCAAATCGATCTCGCCAGCCGCAAGACAGTCGGCTCGACGGTGCTGATTCCGTAGGCACTATAGGAAGTCGTCATCCCAGGGCTTGACCCTGGGATCTCCTTCCGCCGCTATCTCTACTCGGTGTGGCCACACAAGATCCCAGGGTCAAGCCCTGGGATGACGAGGTCATTTTTGAGACGCCTGCTACTCAGCCAGCCAGATCGGGTTCTTGAGCTTCTTCAGGAACTCAGCATGGGCGGCCGCTTCAGCCTCGGATGCCGCATGGGGCCGGGCCGGGCGGAAGGTGCGTTCGACCGTGATCGCGCCCGATGCCGCACTGGCAGCCGCAGCAGCAGAGGCCGCATTGGCGGCCAGGTTGAAGCCTGCCTGACGTCCGCCAGTGAGCTCGATATAGACATCGGCCAGCAGTTCGGTATCCAGCAGCGCGCCGTGGTAAGTACGATGGCTGTTGTCGATGCCGAATCTTTTGCAGAGCGCATCGAGGCTGGCCGGGGCGCCGGGGAATTTCTTGCGCGCCATGATCATGGTGCAATGGGCGCGGTCCATGGCAATCAGGGGCTTGGACGCCCACTTCAGCTCGGCATTCAGGAAGCGCATATCGAAGTCGGCGTTATGGATCACCAGCCGGGAATCTTCGCCGATGAACTCCAGGAATTCGTCGACGATCTGCTCGAACGGCGGATGGTTCGCCAGGAACTCGGTCGACAGCCCATGGACGCGGAAGGCGTCTTCCGGCACCTCGCGCTTGGGATTGACGTAGCGGTGCAAGGGAGGCCGCTTGGACGGCACGCCGTTGATCAGCTCGATACAGGCAAGCTCCACCAGACGGTGGCCAGCATTGGGATCGAAGCCGGTGGTTTCAGTATCTAGAACGATTTCGCGCATACAAGGGATTGTGGCCGACCCTTAAGCCAGCCGCAAGAGCGCGTATCATGATCGCCTTGCCCAGCCCCGTCGGGATCACACGGTCGGCCCGGCGGCGCTTGAGTTCATCTGGGGTTTGCTGACGCAGGATGGCCTGGAACTTTTCTGTGGTCATGCCCGGTCGCCGCAACACGCGCTGCTGCTGAATGGCGGGCGGGGCGGAAACCACCCAGACCTCATCGCAACGCCCTTCGGCCTTGGTCTCGAACAGCAGCGGGATATCCAGCACGACCACCGCCGCCCGTACGTGCCGTTTCAGGAAGCGACGCTCGCTGGCCCGCACCAGGGGGTGCAGAATCCGCTCCAACCGTCGCAGGGCCTCCGGATGGCCAAAGACCGCCGCCCCCAAAGTCCGGCGATTGACGACGCCATTCTCGACGGAGGCGGGGAAAGCCGCTGCGATGGCCGCCACCGCCGCCCCACCCCTTTCCATCAGGCGATGCACCGTGGCGTCGCTGTCATGGACCGGCAGACGCCAGGAACGCAGGATCTTCGCCGCCGTCGATTTACCCATCCCGATGGATCCGGTGAGACCGATGATCCGGGGACCGGGCAGACCGGCACGGCGGCGCGGCTTCATCCGGCCAGCACCCGTTCCTGCAAGGCCACACTGACGGTCGGCCGCACGCCAAAGAAAGCCTCGAAGGCCGGTTGCGCCTGCCACAGCAGCATGCCGATGCCATCGACGGTGGCCAGCCCGCGCGCTTTGGCGTCGCTCAGGAGCTTCGTCACCAGCGGGGCGTAGACAATATCGCTGACCAGAGCATGGGACGGCAGGGGCGCCAGGTCGACCTCCAGCGGCGGATAGCCGTTCATGCCGAGGCTGGTGGTATTGACCAGCAGACCAGCGTCGGTCAGCAAATTCGGCAGTTCATCCCAGCTATGGGCGCTACCCCCGATGGTGCGGGCCAAAGCTTCGGCCTTATCCAGGCTACGATTGACAATCCGCACCTCAGGCGCCCCGGCTTTCAGCAGGGCATGGACCACCGCGCGGGCGGCGCCTCCCGCCCCCAGCACCACAGCCGGACCGGCATCGGCCCGCCACTGCGGCGCGTTATGCTGAAGATTGGCAATGAAGCCGTAGGCGTCGGTATTGCGGCCCTCCAGACGTCCATCCGGCAAGACGACAATGGTATTCACCGCGCCGATCTTAGTCGCTGCCTCGTCCCGTTGGTCGACCAGGGCGAAGGCTGCTTCCTTATGGGGAACGGTCACATTGGCTCCGGCGAAACCCAGGGCAGCGAGCCCCTTGAGGGCAGCCGCGAAATCGTCCGGCCTCACCGGCAGCGGGATATAGGCGCCGTCGATCTTATGCTCGGCGAGCCAGAAGCCATGCAGGATCGGCGAGCGCGAATGGCTGATCGGCCAGCCCATGACACCGGCAACGCGGGTCTTCCCCGTATGGGAACTCATGCCGGGACCACCGAATGGGTGCGCAGAAAACCGAGCAGCGGCAGCAGCGGCATGCCGAGGATGGTGAAATAGTCGCCCTCGATCTTGGTGAAGAGCTGCGCGCCCAGCCCCTCGAGCTGATAGGCGCCGACACTGCTGAAAGCCGCATCGCCCATCTGATCGAGGTAGCTGTCGATGAAGGCATCGCTCAGGGGCCGCACCGTCAGCTTGGCGCTATCGATATGATGCCAAAGCTGGCGATTGTCGCAGACGACCGAGACCGCCGAAATCAGCCGATGGGTCTTGCCCGACAGCAGGCGCAGACTGGCGGCGGCTCCCGCGCGATCCACAGGCTTGTCGAGCCATTGGCCTTCGCACTCCAGCATCTGATCGGCACCGATGGCGAAGACCCCCTGCCAGCGGCGCGAGACCCGCTGCGCCTTCAGTTCGGCCAAAGTCGCCGCCACGTCATCGGGACGGGCACCTTCGGAGCGCAGCGCCTGTTTGACCTCATCCTCATCGACGGCCGGAATATCGGTTTCGCAGGCGATCCCAGCCCGCTCCAGCATATCGCGCCGGGTCTTGCTGCCCGACGCCAGAACGATCACGCGAGACACTTACTCTGCTTCCTTCCCACCAACACGCCGCTCGGCCAACAGATTGAGCACCGCCGCCGCCGTTTCCTCGATCGAGCGCCGAGTGACATCGATGGTCGGCCAACCGCGTTCTTCGAACAGGCGGCGGGCCTGGGTCATCTCCGAGCGCACCTTTTCGATATCGGTGTAGGAGGTTTCTTCGTCCTGGTCGAGTTGCCGCAGACGATTGCGCCGGATCTGCACCAGACGGTTGGGATCCTTCACCAGCCCGACGATCAGCGGTTTGGTTGCCTTAAGCAAGGTGTCGGAGGGCGGGATGCCGGGGACCAACGGCACGTTCGCCGCCTTCACCCCGCGGTTCGCCAGATACATGCAGGTCGGGGATTTCGAGGTGCGCGACACGCCGACCAGCACGACGTCTGCTTCTTCGAGGTTCCAGTTCGCCTGCCCGTCATCATGATTCTGGGTATAGGTCATGGCATCGATACGGCGGAAATAGTCACTATCCAGCACATGCTGCTTGCCCGGCTGATGGCCTGACGTCATGCCCAGGTAGGAACCCAGCGCGCCGATAACCGGATCCAGGATCGGGATCAGCGGCACCTGTAGTGCCCGGCATCCCTCTTGAAGCGCAATCAGCAGCCGGTCGTCGACCATGGTGAACAGCACCGGACCAGGGCGGGCAGTAATGCCAGCGATCAGCTTCTGTAAATGCGTCTGGCTGCGTACCAGGGACCAGGTGTGGAATTCCGGCTCGATCCCCTCGAACTGCACAAGGCAGGCCCGGGCAACCGCATGCACGGTATCGCCGGTGGAATCGGAGACAAGATGGATTGGGATGGTCTTGCGGGGTGCTGGCGTCATGGCGCCTACCATGCCGCGATGCGCCCGAAAGATCCAGATTGGCCTGGGGATAAGTTCAGGGAAACGGGGATAAGCCCGATCTTTTCGACAGAGGCGACAATTCGCCCCCCGCTCTCCCAAAGGCTCAGGCGATATGCCACCCAGGCTAACAACTCGGCAGGCGGTACGAGAATCCGGGGGATGGAGTCTAAAAGCCGCAAAATCAGATCACTTTATCCACGCGATTCTACTTATTAGATCGCCTTATCTTTCAAAGAGATGCGAGAGTCTGCGTCAGTTTGTCCACAGAGCTTGATCCGACCCTTAAATCGCCGCGCAAATTGTGGAAAACCGGTGCGTAGAGTCTAATCCCCTCTATCCACAGGACCTACCAACCACCACCACCCTACTCTTCTTTTTTTTTCTATAACGTTGTAGGGAGAACCCATGACAAAGCCGCTGCTGCGCGCCCTAAAAGGCGACCCCTCCGCCCCCGCCCCAATCTGGCTGATGCGTCAGGCTGGACGTTATCTGCCGGAATACCGTGAGGTTCGGGCAGAAGCTGGCGGCTTCCTTAATCTCTGCTTCAATCCGGCGAAGGCAACAGAGGTCACTCTGCAGCCAATACGTCGGTACGGGTTTGATGGTTCGATCCTCTTCTCGGATATCCTGATCGTCCCCCATGCACTGGGGCAGAAGGTAGCTTTCGAAGCAGGTGAAGGCCCAAGACTCGATCCAATCCGCCAGCGTTCCGCCATTCCTGATTTCGATCCGGCAAAGTTCGATAAAGCCGCAGAAGCCGTTTACGAGGCTGTAGAACGCATCAAGGCTGCTCTGCCGCCTGAAGTGACCTTCATCGGCTTTGCAGGGGCTCCCTGGACCGTAGCGACCTATATGGTGGAGGGGGCAGGGTCGAAGGATTATGCGAATGCCAAGAAGTGGTTCTATTCAGAACCCGAAGGCTTCCAGACCCTGATCGACCGGATTACGGAAGCGACGATCCATTATCTCTCGACTCAGATCCGATCGGGTGTCGAGGTCGTTCAGCTTTTCGATAGTTGGGCTGGGGCGCTTTCTTCCGACGATTTCCGTCGGTGGGTGATCGAGCCAAACCGACGGATCGTAAAGGCTTTGCGGGAGTTGCATCCGGGAGTGCCGGTGATCTGTTTCCCCCGGGGTGCAGGCCTGATGTACGAAGAGTTCCTGGCCATCGTCGAGCCCGATGGGGTTGGCCTCGATACCACGGTACCGGTGGAATGGGCGGCGCGGACCTTGCAACCAAAAGCCTGCGTTCAGGGTAATCTCGATCCCCTGGCGCTGGTGGCCGGCGGGGCGGCGCTGGATAGTGCCATCGACCGGATCTGCGATGCGCTGGCCGGTAAACCATTCATCTTCAACCTCGGCCATGGCATTCTGCAGGAAACCAATCCCGAGCATGTCAGTCACCTGGTGAAACGGGTGCGCGAAAGAACCGCCTTCGGAAGGTAACAATGGATTTTCTGACTGCCGCCTATCCCTGGATCAAGGCGCTGCACATCATTTCGGTCATCTCCTGGATGGCCGGGATGTTCTATCTGCCGCGGCTTTACGTCTATCACGTGGATGCGCCGGTAGGGTCGGCCCAGTCGGAAACCTTCAAGGTGATGGAACGCAAGCTGCTGCGTTTCATCATCAATCCGGCGATGATCGCGACCTTCATCTTCGGTGGGTTGCTGCTGGCGGTGCCGGGGCTGATCGACTGGAAACATGACGGCTGGGTCCATGGCAAGCTGACCCTGGTGCTGGTCATGGCTGGCTTTCACGGTTTCCTATCCCGCTGGCGTAAGGATTTTGCGGCGGACCGAAACAAGCGGTCGGCGCGTTTCTATCGCCAGATGAATGAGATCCCGACGGTTCTCATGATCCTGATCGTCATTCTTGTCGTGGTGAAACCCTTCTGATGCGGCTTGTGATCTCAGGCTTTGGCGTGATGGGCGAACGGTTGCTGCGCGGTGCCGTCGACCATCCTGGCGTGATCATCAGCGGGGTCTGGGATCCAAGCCCGGCGGCTATCGAGCGTCTGTCAGCAGAGTTTCCGAAGGTACCGATCAAGGGCAGTTTCGAAACGCTCCTCGAAGATAGCGACTGCCTCTATATCGCGGCACCGCCCAAGGCGCATATCCCGGCGATAGAGGCTGCTTTTGCCGCCGGTCTTGCTGTCTTCTGCGAGAAGCCGCTGGCCGTGGATACCGAGGCCGCAACCCGGCTTGTCGACCGCTCTGAAGCCCAGAAGCTGCGGGCTGCCGTCAATTTCCCCTTCGCGACCTCGCAAGGGGTGGAAGCGCTGGGCGAGTGGCTGCGCGCGGGGAAGATCGGCATTCCCGAGCGTCTGGAGATCGATCTGGCGTTCGCCACCTGGCCGCGGTCCTGGCAGAAGGATGCGGCGGGCTGGTTGACCGGGCGTGCTGAAGGTGGCTTCACCCGCGAAGTCGGTTCGCACTTCCTGTTTCTGAGCCGTCGTCTTTTGGGGCCGCTGTCCCTGCTGTCCAGCAGCGTAGACTATCCGGCTGACGGGTCCGAAGTCGGGATCGCGGCGGATATCCGCGCCGGTGGCCTGCCGGTCCGCTTTACCGGCAGTGTCGGCAAGACCGATCTCGATGACAGTAATCAATGGCGCCTGATCGGAACCAAAGGCGAGATGCGGCTGCGTAACTGGTCCCATGCCGACTATCGGGTCGAGGGTGAAGACTGGATCGCGGCGCCCAGCATGCCGGTCGAAAAGATGCGGCCGATCTCGGTCAAGCGTCAGCTGGATGCCTTGATTGAAGCGGCGGGGGGACGGCCCCATCCGCTTGCGACCTTGCGCGAAGCTTTGGATGTGCAATTGATCGTCGAGGCAATTCTCGCGTCTTGATTAATAACGCGATGACTTGTCCTTTGACAGAACCCCCGCCATTCCATTAGATATTAGGCCAGCAGCCGGGCCAATCCCAAGGCCCCATCGATAAAGCTGCCTCTCCCTTCCTTCGCTGCCTCGGATCTGCTTTGACGATTCGATAGCGTCTTCATGTTGGCCCGAAGGCCATTTTGAGCGCATCTCAGCGAGCAACCTACTTTTCCGAAGTAATCCGCCCCTATGCATCTTGAAGAACTGAAGCGCAAGACTCCGGCTGATCTCCTGGCGTTTGCCGAGGAGTTGCAGATCGAGAATGCCTCGACCCTGCGCAAGCAGGACATGATGTTCGCGATTCTGAAGACCCTGGCCGATAACGACCAGCCGATCTTCGGGTCCGGCGTCCTGGAACTGCTGCCCGATGGCTTTGCTTTCTTGCGCTCGACGGAAGCCAATTATCTTCCGGGTCCCGACGATATCTACATCAGCCCCAGCCAGATCCGCCGCTTCGGCCTGCGGACCGGCGACACCGTGGAAGGCCAGATCCGCGCGCCCAAGGATGGCGAGCGGTATTTCGCCATGCTCCAGGTCAACACCATCAATTTCGATGCGCCGGAAAAAGTCCGCCATCGTATCAACTTCGACAATCTGACGCCGCTTTACCCGGAAGAGCGTCTGCGCCTCGAAATCGACGATCCCACCCGCAAGGACCTCACGACCCGCGTACTGGATCTGGTGGCACCGCTCGGCAAGGGCCAGCGCGCCCTGGTCGTCGCTCCGCCGCGCACCGGCAAGACCGTGATGCTGCAGAATATCGCGCATGCGATCTCCAAGAATCACCCGGAATGCTATCTGATCGTTCTGCTGATCGACGAGCGCCCGGAAGAAGTGACGGACATGGCGCGCACCGTGAAGGGCGATGTCGTTTCCTCGACCTTCGACGAACCGGCCTCGCGCCACGTCCAGGTGACCGAAATGGTCCTGGAGAAGGCCAAGCGTCTGGTGGAACACAAGCGCGATGTAGTGATCCTGCTCGACTCGATCACCCGTCTGGCCCGTGCCTATAACACCGTTGTGCCGTCCTCCGGCAAGGTGCTGACCGGTGGTGTCGACGCCAACGCCCTGCAGCGCCCCAAGCGCTTCTTCGGCGCCGCGCGTAACATCGAAGAAGGCGGCTCGCTGACCATCATCGGCACTGCCCTGATCGATACCGGCAGCCGCATGGACGAAGTCATCTTCGAAGAGTTCAAAGGCACCGGTAACTCCGAAATCGTCATGGATCGCAAGCTGTCGGACAAGCGCACCTTCCCGGCCATCGACGTCACCAAGTCGGGTACCCGTAAGGAAGAGCTGCTGGTCGAACGCGGTCAGCTGAACAAAATGTGGGTTCTGCGCCGTGTGCTCATGCAGATGGGTACCGTCGACGGCATGGAATTCCTGACCGAAAAGCTGAAGCAGTCGAAGAACAACGCCGACTTCTTCGAAGCCATGAACACCTGACCGACGCGGTCAGCGATGCAAAGAAGGCGCGGGTTGATGCTCCGCGCCTTTTTCTTTGCGCAAGCTGGTAGGGCGTTTTTCCCTATTTTTCGTCATCCCCCGACTTGTTCGGGGGATCCCCTCCGGGAGCTTGTCCGGTTGTTTCAAGCCCGTATGGAAGCGCCTTCAGGGGAGATGCCCTGGATAAACCGGGGCATGACGAGATTTATTCTGAGATCAGAGAAACCTAATCATCCACCGGTGTCTCTTCGGCTTCGGCCGGGAGTGGTCTGCGTCCAGTCGGTCTTGCGACGTCGGCTTTGTCGAATACTCGGTTCGGGAAGACCAGCCGTCCGAAGAACAGCGCCTGCAGCACCGGCACCCGGCGTCCGCCATGCTGGCCCAGCTGGGAGGCCTTGGAGAGCAGCGTCTCGCCGCGCCAATAGCTTTCGCAAGCCATCTGCACCAGCTCGCTCGGGATCGCGCGATGACCCCGCAGGAGATTGACCCAGCTGGCATCGTGCAGGGACAGCAGATAGGTACCCTCGGTCTCGGCGATCTTCAGGATCCGCTTGGCAGTCTTGGCGGGGAGTGTATCGGCATAGCCCCAGGCGTCATCGATCCGGTCGAAGGCGAAGATCGCCCGGCTGCGCGGCGGATAGATCGCGGCATTGGTAACTCGGAACCGCTCGATCATATCCTCGGTCGACGCGTCGGCATTCAGGGCATTATGATAGCCGGTTGATGCCGGAACGGTCGGCAGAACCTCGATTGCACCTTGCAAGCCGATATGGGTCCGCACGGCCGGATCCGTGGGATCGACCAGCAGGAACAGCCGTCGCGGCTTATTTCCATAAACGAGGTTCATGCTTTTTTGGCGGCTGGGTTGCGAAGCACCAACTTGTCGGATGGCACCTTTCGGATTACTTAGAACCCATGGCGCTGTCTTTTCGCAAGATGCATGGCCTCGGAAACGATTTTGTCGTGATCGATGGCCGCTCGGGACCCTTGGCTCTGACCGAGGCGTCTATTCGTGCCATTGGCGATCGCAAGACCGGCGTGGGCTTCGATCAGCTGATCGTGATCGAGCCAACGGCTACCCCGGATGCGACAGCATTCATGCGGATTTATAATCCCGATGGCTCCGAAGCTGGGGCCTGCGGCAATGCCTCGCGCTGTGTCGCCTGGCTGTTGATGGGTGAGAGCGGCGGTGACAAGGCCGTGCTCGAAACAGTCTCCGGCCTGCTGCCTGCCAATCGCGCCGGTGAATTGATCACGGTGGATATGGGGGCGGCGCGCCTGGGCTGGCAGGAGATCCCTGTGGCAGCCGAATGCGACACGCTGCATATGCCGGTCAGTGTCGAGGGCTATAGCGATCCGGTCGGCACCAATATGGGCAATCCCCATGCGACCTTTTTTGTGCCGGATGCCGATGCCGTCGATCTGGCCCATGTCGGTCCGCTGCTGGAACGCCACGCTTTTTTCCCCAATCGCGCCAATATCGGTTTTGTCTCGGTGAAGGATCGCCAGCACATCCGCTTCCGGGTGTGGGAGCGCGGCGCGGGGATCACGCGGGCCTGTGGCTCGGGTGCCTGCGCGGCGCTGGTAGCATCCGTGCGCCGGGGGCTGGTCGACCGCAAGGCCGAGGTCATGATGGATGGCGGACCGCTGACCATCGAATGGCGGGAAAGCGACGGCCACGTCCTGATGACCGGGCCGATTGCCACCTCCTACACGGGCATATTGGCGCCGGAGCTGGTCGCTTGACTGAAGCACGGGAAGAGGGCAGCGGCGCGATGGTGATCGGCGCCGCCGGTGAGCCGCGCGTCGTGACATTCGGCTGCCGCCTCAATGCCTATGAATCCGAGGTGATGCGCACGCTGGCGTCCGATGCTGGCGAGAATAACGCGATCATCTTCAATACCTGCGCCGTCACCAACGAGGCTGAACGCCAGGCCCGGCAGGCGATCCGCCGCGCGCGCCGTGAAAACCCGAATGCCCGCATCATTGTTACCGGCTGCGCTGCCCAGGTGAACCCTGGCCGCTTCGCCGAGATGCCCGAGGTGGATCGGGTGATCGGCAATGACGCCAAGATGAAGGCCGAAAGCTATGGCGACGGCATGTCGGCTATCCGGGTGTCGGTCAATGACATCATGGCCGTCAAGGAAACCGCCAACCATCTGATCCAGGGGTTCGACGGTCGGGCGCGGGCCTTTGTACAGGTCCAGCAGGGCTGCGATCACCGCTGCACCTTCTGCATCATCCCCTATGGCCGGGGTAATTCGCGCTCGGTCCCCGCAGGCGAAGTGGTGCAGCAGGTCCGCACGCTGGTCGAGAATGGCTATTCCGAGATCGTGCTGACCGGGGTGGATGTCACCTCCTACGGTGCCGACCTGCCGGGCAAGCCGAGCCTCGGTAATCTGGTCCGACGCATCCTGAAGCTGGTGCCGGAGTTACCGCGCCTGCGTCTCTCCTCCCTCGATCCGGTGGAGATCGACGAGGATCTGTGGCGCGCCTTGGCCGAAGAAGAACGGTTGATGCCGCATCTCCATCTGTCGCTCCAGGCCGGTGCGGATCTGATCCTGAAGCGCATGAAGCGCCGCCATCTGCGCAGCGATGCCATCAAGGTTGCCGAGCGTGCTTTGAGCCTGCGGCCCGATACGGTCTTTGGCTGCGATATCATCGCTGGTTTTCCGACCGAGACCGACGAGCATTTCGAGGATAGCCTGCGGATCGTGGATGAGGCTCGGCTGACCTACCTGCACGTCTTCCCCTATTCCCCCCGCCCCGGCACGCCCGCAGCGCGTATGCCGCAGCTGGCAGGGCCGCTGATCAAGGAACGCGCTGCCCGCCTGCGTGCCAAGGGCGATGCCGCGCTACAAGGCTTCCTGGATACCCAGATCGGCCGGACCTTCCGGGTGCTGGCCGAAGAAGACGGCACTGGCCGTTCCAGCCAGTTTGCGCCGGTGAAGGCGGCGGGGCTGGTTGCCGGTCGCTTTGCCGATGTGACCGTGCGTAGCCGGACGGGTGAATTTTTGGTCGGAGAATTGGTGTGAGCGAGCAGAAGGTCGGTTGGTTCAAACGGCTTACCCAGGGGCTCGCCAAATCCTCGGACAAGCTCACCGGCGGGATCGCAGCGATTTTCACCAAGCGGCGCCTTGATGATGAGGCGATCGAGGAACTGGAAGAGCTGTTGATCGCTTCGGATCTTGGGGTGAAGACGGCCGCCAAGCTGACCGGCAATCTGCGCAAAACCCGCTTCGGCAAGGATGTCAGCGACGAGGAAGTCCGCACGGCCCTGGCCGAGGATATCGCCGAGATCCTGACCCCGGTGGCAAAGCCCCTGGAAATCGATCCCGCGAACCGGCCGCATGTGGTGCTGGTGGTTGGCGTCAATGGCTCAGGCAAAACCACTACCATCGGTAAGCTGGCGCAATATCATCGCGAACAGGGCCTGAATGTGATGCTGGCGGCGGGGGATACCTTCCGCGCGGCGGCGGTCGAGCAACTGAAGATCTGGGGCGCCCGCACTGGCTGCCCTGTGATAGCGCGCACCGAAGGCGCCGATGCTGCGGCTCTGGCTTATGATGCGGTTCTGGAAGCCCGTGAGAACAAGGCTGATCTGCTTCTGATCGATACCGCCGGGCGCCTGCAGAACAAGACCGACCTGATGCAGGAATTGGCGAAAATCGTTCGTGTCATGCGCAAGGTAGATACCACTGCGCCCCACGCATGCCTTCTCGTGCTCGATTCCACGGTGGGCCAAAATGCCCATTCGCAGGTTAGCGTTTTCCGCGAAATTGTTGATGTCACAGGATTAGTCATGACTAAGCTTGATGGCACGGCTAAAGGCGGCGTTGTCGTAGCGCTTGCGGACCAGACGGGCCTGCCGGTGCATGCCATTGGTGTGGGAGAAAAGGCTGATGATTTGCGGCCTTTCTCTGCGACTGCTTTTGCGCGATCCTTGATGGGACTTCCAGAAGCTTAAGCCTCTATTTTGTCACGTATGCTCGATGATTGACAGGTAGACGAACCAACTTTTGATTGTATAGTACGCAAATCCGCCGACCCCGAAGATTAGTCAGGGACTAGGGATGCAAGAGCCGTTGGACCCGACGTCCAAGGATGAATCGGGAAATAATCAGTCTCGACGCTTTACGTTGAGCGATGCTGTCACCGAAGTCAGCCTACCGGCCGCACTCTGGGCGGCGCTTACCGATATTGCCCGGAATGAGGGCTTGCCCCTGGTGGCTCTGTTGGCACGAATCGCCAAAGTAAAAGGCGTGCGACCCTTGGAGGAAGCGCTTTGGAGCGTTGCTATCCTCTGGCACCGTGGGCGACGGAATCCAAAAGAGTAGTTCTGAAAATCTGCGACTAAGAAAAAAGGCCGGACATTGTCCGGCCTTTTCTTTTGTGCTGTTCACCCCGGATCAGGCGACCGCGAAGTTACGCTCAGGCAAGGGATTCAGGGCAGCATGACGCCAGTAGTTGAGGATCAGCAGGCGCATTGCCGCGGTGAAAGTGGTGGTCCCATCCGGGCGCATAGCTTCGGCAGCATCGGCCAGTTCTTCCATGGTAAGGTCTTCGCGCTTGGCGATTTCCTCGAGCGCATCCCACATATCGCCGGGCAGGCGGATCGACGTCCGACGTCCCCGCACTACGATGTTGCGCAGTTGCGGCACGGCGCGGTCGGTGGTCTGCGCCATCCGGGCCATTGCCTGATCGAGCAGACCGCTGGTTCCCCTCGTCGTCATCACCCTCTCCCGTTTACGTCCGGGATCTTGACCTCCGGGGCGAGCACATCCTAAGACGCGCTCAATTCACCGGCTCCATGGCCTCGATCCCTTGGCACGTCGCGTGCCGGACGCATCATGGACCGCTCCAGAATACCGGGGCGATCCCAGTTGCCTTCGGGCCTCAATAGCACAGTATCGTCGCTCATCATTCCCAACGCGCTGGACTTGGGATCGATATCGGCCACCATTGCCACATACTCGGCATCCGAGAAGTGAAACGGCGGCTTATTCATCAGCCTAAATCCATGCTTGCGCCAGAAACGGAGTAATCGCTTTTGTGCATGCCCATAGACTCGGGTGTATCCCTTCTGCTGACAAAAAGCGAATGCGAAATCGATCAAGCAAGTGGTTATCTCAGTTCCTCTGAATTCACTCCGCACCGCAAAGCGCTCAAGTTTTATACAATCAGAGAAATATCTTAGGCGGGCTGTTGCTGCAGGTTCATCATTACAAAAGCCGATGAGGTGCGTCGCACTATAGTCGTTGCCGTCAAACTCTTCGAAATAAGGACACTTTTGTTCGCCAATGAATACCGCAGATCGTATCATGAAGGCCATTTCACGATCTTCGGCTGTCCCGGCGACTTTAATACGGATACCTTCGGACATCTGGAAGCCCCTTCGGTAGTCGATCATAAGCGGGTACGGGGACAGTCTAGCGGTGCATCGCATCGGCTCGGAAGATAAGTAAAAATACAATCTGTCATGCATACATGCATAGCCCAAGGAACCGAGACTTCCTTGTTGCGTCGGCTGAAAATGAGCGGAATGATGCCCTATGACTAGATCCGAGCAAAACGAGCCGAACACGAACGATCTTGACTGGAATGACTTGCGCTACTTTTTGGAGGTCGCGCGGAACGGCAGTTTTTCCCGGGCTGCCAATGCTTTGAATACTCACCAGAGTACCATTAGTCGACGTGTAGCCTTGCTTGAACATCGGTTAGGGAGCCTGCTGGCGGTTCGGACCGCCCAGGGCGTGCTGCTGACCGACGACGGCATTGCCCTGCGGCGCCAGGCCGAGCGGATGGAGCAGATCCTGTTCGAGGTGCGCCAACAGGTAATCGCCGGCGACAGCAGACTGGCGGGACCGGTCCGTATCGGCTCGACCGATGGTTTCGGTGTGTTCTGGATCACGCCCCGGTTGCCACGTTTCGGGTTGAGTTACCCAGATATCCAGGTCCAGTTACATTGTTCGGAAACCGATCCCCGGCTGGACCGGCTGGAGGCCGACATTGTCCTGCGGCTGGGCCATACAAACGAAGCCAACAGCCGTGTCGAGGTTCTGGGCGCCATGCCCTTCAGCTTCTATGCGTCACCGAACTATCTGGCTAACTATGGCACTCCGAAGACGCTTGGCGAAATGGCGGATGGGCATCGGTTGGTGCTGCATGATTATTACCCCCGCGACGGTCTCTGGGCCGGTTGGACGGCGCTTGCGGATAAGCCTGAACGGGTCGCGATCCAGACCAATTCGTCGGCGGCGCTGGTGGCGGCATGCCGTGCGGGCTTGGGGATCGCTCTGCTGTCTGACTATGCGCGCGAAGTTGTACCGGATCTTGTGCGGCTGGCCGTTGATTGGGAACGTCCCACCCTTCCGGTCATCCTGGTCAGCCATGCGGAAACCGGTCGCGCAGCCCGTGTCGAGGCGATGCTGAGCTATCTGCGGGAAGAGTATAGCCAATGGATGGCGACTACGTCTGTGATCAGCGAATAGCTCAAACCGTTTTAACGGTATGTTATAAATCTATAGTTATATTCATCGATACCTACTTGGGATTTGTTACGCGTCCATTAATAAATGGAAAACCAAAATGGTTGCGCGCCTAGGCCTCTGGTTAGCATTATTGACTGCGGTTTCTATTGTCTCCGCGAAAGCAGACGAAACCGTGCCCTCACAAATATTAGTATGCGAAGATGAACTTGAAGTTCCGCCATTGACCTATCGGATGCGAGATGGAACTGCACAACCAACAGAACGTGTAACGGGATATTCGGTCGCGATTATTCAGGAAATCGCCGCCGATCTGGGTATTGAAACAAGGTTCACGCTGATGCCGTGGGCGCGATGCCAGGCCGAAGTAGAGGCAGGCCGCCAGCATCTGGCTCTCAATGCGACTTGGAATGCGGATAGGGCCAAACGTTATCTGTTCAGCCAAGCCTATTTCTCCGCTCACGACCATTATTATTTCAGCAAGAGCCGCTTTCCGAACGGGTTGCGCCTCACCAAGCTTGAGGAGCTGCGGGAGTATAGTCTCTGCGGCCTCAACGGCTTCAACTACGCTCATCTGCAGAATGTGGCCCGTCGGATCGATTACGAGGCGCGCGACCATCGGCAGGTGATGCTGAAGCTGGCATTTGGCCATTGCGATCTCTTTGTCGAAAAGCAGGAGATCATGGCTGGTTTTGAGCTGATCGGAAAAAGCTGGTTGCAACATGCCGAGATCAGCAATGGCCCACTACCGGAAACCCCTCCGACCCGGTTCCATATGTTGATCCAGCCCACAGCGACAGGCGCCCGGTTGAAAGAGGTCATCGATGAACTGCTGGACAAGATGCAGATAGACGGGCGGTTGGAAACTCTGCGCCGCCGTCATATAGACACCGGATCCTGACGATCAGAGGATCTTGAGGCTGCGGACAATGCGGGCGGAAGGAACGATAGCGGCTTGCCCTCCCTTGGCCCCGGCCGCCCAGTCTTTCAGACGCGGCCAGAGGGCGAGTAGGCGCGAGGCTATCTCTGCCGGTCGCAGGTTCCGATAGGCGGGAGAGAGAACGAGGCCGATCAGACCGCTCTGCCGCCAGCACAGACGCCCGGCAGGGCTGGCGATCAGGGCAGGATCGGCCGTCAACACCACCCAGCCCGCATCCTCGGCCGACAGGGTCAGGATCCAATGCTGATCGCTGGTGTCGGTCGGGAAGCGGCGGGAGTGATGCACGACCTCGATGCCTTCGGGCGCGAGCAGCAAGGCGAGGGCATCGGCCAGGATCGGCGGCAGGGATGGCGCGACCAGCAGTTTCATGCGGCGAGCCAAGTTTCGAAGTCGCGGGCAGCGTGCAGCTCGTCAGGCGTTGCCCCGAAGCAATCACCTGCAGCCGCCGTCAGGACCGAAACCGGCACGCCCAGCCTATCCAGCAGGGGTTGCCCGAAGGCGCGGCCGGGATCGAGGACGATTCCGCTCGCCCGGCCCAGCGGCCACCAGCGCAGGGGCATTGAGGCCGCATCGAATTCGCAATCGCTGGCAAGGCTCGGGGCGATCAGCGGGACAGGCGCATATTGGCCGGACACAAGGTCGAGCATCATGCCGTCGCCACCCGCGAACAGCGTACGGCCATCGGTGCCGAAGCGGCGGTTCGACAGGGGGCGGCCATCCTGAAAAGCCTCGCGCGCCATCACCATGGCTTTGCGTAGCAGCCGCACAGAAAGCCCGGCCGCAAGGAACCGATCAAGTGCGCGCAGTTCCATGAGGTCGCGGAAGCTTAAGACCAGCTGACCGTCGATAATGCCGATCTGGCTGGACAGCAGCGGCGCCGACCATTTTTCCGACCCGTCCGCCGCGCGATAGCGCCGACCGACCAGCCATCGCCGGAGACGGGAGGGCTCGCGTTTGAGCAACTGGGCGGCTTGATTGACCGAATAGAGACCAACGCCGAGAAAAACCTGGGCCATATTTGCTGGATACAGCAGGTCTTAAGCGGCATCAAACAAGAACTGTCATCCCGGCCGAAGAGCCGGGATCTCGAGTGGACAGACTCAACCGCTATTTCTACGCGGTTCTGCAACACAAGATCCCGGATCAGGTCCGGGATGACAGGCTCTATTTTAAAGAATGAACTTCGACAGATCGGCGTTCTTGGCGAGCGGAGCCACGCGTTCGCGGACGCTGTCGGCATTCACGACGATGGTTTCGCCGCCCCGGTCCGGCGCGGTGAAGCTGATCTCGTCGAGCAGCCGTTCCAGTACCGTATGCAGACGCCGGGCGCCGATGTTTTCCACCGAAGCGTTGATCTCGGCCGCTAGGTCGGCCATCGCGTCGATGGCATCCTCGGTCACCTCCAAGGTCACGCCTTCGGTCAGCATGAGGGCGCGATACTGGCGGATCAGGCTGGCTTCCGGTTCGGTCAGGATGCGCTTCAGATCTTCGCGGGTCAGGGCCGACAGCTCGACCCGGATCGGCAGGCGGCCCTGGAGTTCGGGCAGCAGGTCCGACGGCTTGGCGACATGGAAGGCGCCCGAGGCGATGAAGAGCACATGGTCCGTCTTCACCGGCCCGTGTTTGGTCGAAACTGTCGTGCCTTCGATCAGCGGCAGCAGATCGCGTTGCACGCCTTCGCGGCTGACATCCGCCCCGCCCCGCTCGGACCGCGCGCAGATCTTGTCGATCTCGTCCAGGAAGACGATGCCATTCTGCTCGACCGCTTCGATAGCCGCGCGGGTGACTTTTTCTTGATCCAGGAGCTTGTCGCTTTCCTCGGCCAGCAGGATCTTGTGGCTTTCTGCCACCGTCATCTTGCGGGCCTTGGTGCGACCGGCGAAGGCTTTGCCGAACATATCCTGCAGGTTGATCATGCCGACATTGGCGCCGGGCATACCGGGGATCTCGAAGTTCGGCATTTGCATGCCGCCGGTATCCTCGACCTGGATCTCGATCTCCTTGTCGGCCAACTGGCCTTCGCGGAGCATCTTGCGGAACTTCTGCTTGGTTTCTGGGGTCGCGGTCGATCCGACGAGGGCGTCGATCACCCGGTCCTCGGCGCGTGCCTCGGCCTTGGTTTCTACTTCCTTGCGCATCGTCTCGCGGGTCAGTGCGATCGAAATTTCCAGCAGGTCGCGCACGATCTGCTCGACATCGCGGCCGACGTAGCCGACTTCGGTGAATTTGGTGGCTTCGATCTTGATGAAGGGCGCGTTGGCGAGGCGCGCCAGACGGCGGGCAATCTCGGTCTTGCCGACGCCGGTCGGTCCGATCATCAGGATGTTCTTGGGCAGAACCTCTTCTTTCAGACCTTCAGGCAGCTGCTGGCGGCGCCAGCGGTTGCGCAGGGCGATGGCGACGGCGCGCTTGGCGTCGTTCTGGCCGACGATATAGCGGTCGAGTTCGGAGACGATCTCGCGCGGAGAAAAATTGGTCATAGCCGTTCCAGCGTCACATTCTGGTTGGTGTAGATGCAGATATCACCGGCGATCCGCATCGCCTTGCGGGCGATCGCTTCCGCGTCCAGCCCTTCGATATCCACCAGCGCGCGGGCGGCCGACAGGGCATAGGGCCCGCCGGAGCCGATGCCGATGACGCCCTCTTCAGGCTCCAGCACGTCGCCATTGCCGGACAGGATCAGCGAAACCTCGCTATCCGCGACCGCCATCATGGCTTCCAGACGCCGCAGGTAGCGGTCGGTGCGCCAATCCTTGGCCAGCTCGACGCAGGCTCGGGTCAGTTGCTTGGGATATTGTTCAAGCTTGGCTTCCAGGCGCTCAAACAGCGTGAAGGCATCGGCGGTTGCCCCGGCGAACCCGGCCAGAACCGCACCACCGGCAAGCCGGCGGACCTTCCGTGCGTTATTCTTGAGAACCGTATTGCCGAGGGTCACCTGACCATCGGCCGCGATAACCACCTGGTTCCCTTTGCGCACCGACAGGACCGTGGTGCCGTACCAGGTGTTGGGATTCGAATGATCCATCTTCCATCCATTCAAAGGTCTAAGACCTAGACCTGGGCAACCCTCCGATAGGCGCTGCCGGAACCCCTATGTGGGGGTGGATGGGACGCGCGATCAAGGGAGCAAGCGCATGACTTACGCTTTATGGAGCTTCGCGAATGAAGAAGGGTGCAATTAGACTGGTGGCAGGGGGAACAGTCGATACGACAGGCAAGGCTGCGGCTTCCGGGTTGATTTTTGTCAACTCCATCAGGTCGTCCCGTTGGCGGTTACTGACTTGCCACTGAAAGCTGTTGAGGTGTTTAGACCCCAGCATACCGTCTCTTGCTGTCGGGATGGCAAGAAAGCGTCCGACATAGTTGGCCTTGCCAGGCTCCACGGTTATCGGCTGTATGAACCTTGCTTTGGCAGTCACGTAAGCTGTGCCGCGTGCAACCGTAGTGTCGCAGATATCGTACGTTCCAGCGGGGACCTTTAAAGCAAAGGCACTGCCTGTGAAGCGTTCATCTTGTAGAATGACGATCTTGCGATCATCGAATAAGCCGCGCGGCACGAAAAAAGCGTTAAACTCTCGCGTAGTGCCTCGTTCACAAAACGTGATCCAATAGCTTCCGGCAATTTTTAAGGGATCATATTCCCCAATTGTTCCGACAATATATCCAACTTTAGTATTATCGGTTTCGTCGAAGGGTATTTTCGTTTGGGCACAACCTGAAAGAATAAGTAAGCTAGTCGCAAGCTTAAGCCATAATTTCATTATGCTACCGATAATTGAGGTCAGGTCAGCTATCTTTACCACCGGACGAATGAGGGTGGTAAAAATTTAGCTCTATGAGTCTAAAAAGACCTGACCTCAGTTGTCGAATCAGATCGCCGCAACCGCGATGATCTCGACACGCAGGTTCGGATCGGCCAGACGCGCTTCATAGCAGGCGCGGGTGGCGGGGTTGGCCGGGTCGATCCAGGCATCATAGACTTCGTTCATGGCGGCGAAATCGGCGATGTTCGACAGCAGAACCTGGATGGTCAGCAGCTTGGACTTGCTCGTACCGGCGGCAGCCAGGAGACCATCGATCTTCTTCAGAACTTCGCGGGTCTGGTCCTGCAGCGAGGCGCTGGGAGTATCGGCGACCTGACCGGCCAGATAGGCGATGCCATTGTGGGTCACGGCCTGGCTCATGCGCTTACCGGGCTGAATGCGATTGATCATCGGGATTTTCCTTCTGCTCGAAAATGGGCCGATCCTTTTCGCATCCACACCGTCTCACCACAAGGGCCGGGTGTCGGCGGCGGCTTCCGCAGTTAGTGATGCACCGCGCGTGCATATTTTTTCCGTAAAGTAAAGAAAGATTTTTTGATTACTATATCCGAAGTATTTACAGCTATTACTTGACTGAAATTTGTCATTAATTTTCATCTAACCCGACATCAAAATACAGATGTCGTCATTTTCTAGGGAGAGGGTCGGATCTTGAGCCGATTAAAAATCATTTCAGCCCGTCTTGGGCATTTTCGCGTCCAATTGATTCTGACAAATCTTATGGCGATTGCTCTCACCTTGTCGGCCAGCCTCTATGTCAGCGGGCGTCTGCTGGAGGCGGATGCCGAGGAGCGCGCAATCGAACGCCAGGAGGCCAATATGCGGGTTGCCTGGGAAATTCTGGGCCTCATGGGCAAAAACTTCGCGATCAAGGACGGCAAACTGATGCTCGATCAGACGGTGATGGACGGCAATTTTGCCCCTGTCGACCGGATCAAGGCGCTGGTCGGCGGGACCGTAACCATCTTCAAGATGGACGAGCGCGTGACAACCAATGTCATGACCCCGGACGGCAAGCGGGCAGTCGGCACCAAGCTGGCCCGTAATGCGGCCTATGAGGCGATTTTCACTCAGAAGAAAGCCTACCGGGGCCGTCTCGATATCCTCGGGCGGAATTTCTTTACTGGCTATGACCCGATCAAGAATGCGTCGGGCGAGGTGATCGGCATCCTCTATGTCGGGGTTCCGGCGGATGATTTCTTCACTTCGGTCAATAAGGTGGAGAATGGCATGATCCTGGCGGGCGCGGCGGTGGGTTTTGCCGTTTTCCTGCTGACTCTGCTGATCTCGATATTGATGCTGAAGCCTGTCGAACGTCTGCGCGCCGCGATGGAGCGGATTGCCAAGGGCGACACGCGCCAGGAGGTTCCCTACGTCAAACGCCGCGATCAGTTCGGCAATATGGCGCGGGCGGTGCAGGTCTTCCGGGTGAATATCGACCAGATGCGCGAGCTTGATGCCGAAGCGACGGCCCAGCGCAAAAAGGCTGCTGAGGAAAAGAAAGCGGCGCTGACCGCCCTGGCCGATAGTTTGGAAGCAACCGTGCGCCAGTCTGCCAGCGCTGTCGCCACGGCATCGTCCGTCATGCGGGACGAGGCGGGGTCGCTGATCCGGACGGCGGACAGCACCAACCAGGAAGCGGCGGGTGTCGGCAGCGCCTCTAACCAGTCGGCCTCCTCTGTCGCCGCAGCGGTTGCGGCAGCCGATGTGTTGAGTGCCTCCATCGCGACCGTCGACCGGCGGATGCATGATGCTTCCTTGGCTGCCCAGGGCGCTGCTGAAGCCACGACCCGATCCGAGGAGGCGATCCGAGCGCTGGCGGCCAATGTGGGGCGGATTGGGGAAGTGGTGAAGCTCATCACCGATATCGCCGCCCAGACGAACCTGCTGGCGCTGAATGCGACCATTGAGGCAGCGCGGGCTGGCGAGGCAGGTAAGGGTTTTGCCGTTGTCGCGTCCGAAGTGAAGAACCTCGCCAATCAGACGGCCCAGGCGACCGAGGAGATCACGACCCAGGTTGCCGCCGTTCAGGCCGGAACCGATCAGGCCGTGCAGGCCATCGATGGGATCAGCCGGACCATTGCCGGTCTGGAAGCCATCACCACCGAAGTGACCCATGCGGTTGCCGGGCAGACGGCGGCGACGCGCGATATCGGGCGCGAGGTGGATCAGGCGCAGATCGGCACCCGCCGGGCCGTCGAAAGTGTCGGCGTGCTGGCACAATCGGCCGATGCGGTTCATGGGGCGGCGACCCGTGTATCTTCGGCGGCGGGGGAGCTTGAGCGCCAGTCCCAGGCGATGGAGCGCGATTTATGCGCTGTTATCGAACGGGTGCGGGCGGCATAGGTCGCTCAAGCGCCGCGCGGGCTCCGGCGCCCTTCGCAAAGAGAAAGGGCGCCAAGCGAATCCGATGCTTTCCGCGAGGCGGGGGGGCTGCTAAAAGTCTCCCCGCCCGCGTTATCTGCGGGGCTTAGGAGCAGGACATGCGTGTTGGTGAAGTTCGTCGCGAGACGAAAGAAACGAAGATCGCGGTCAAGGTCGATCTGGACGGTCAGGGACGCTACGACGTCAAGACCGGCATCGGCTTCCTCGACCACATGCTGGAACAGCTGTCGCGCCATGGGCTTTTCGACATCCATGTGCGCGCCGAAGGCGACCTGCATATCGACTTCCACCACACGACCGAAGATACCGGCATCGCGCTGGGCGAAGCCTTTGCCATCGCGCTCGGCGACCGCAAGGGCATCGTGCGCTATGGTTCGGCCCATATCCCGATGGATGAGACGCTGACCCGTGTCGCGCTCGATTGCTCGAACCGGCCGTATCTGATCTGGAAGGTCAATTTCACCCGCGACAAGCTGGGCGATATGGATACCGAACTGTTCAAGGAATGGTTCCAGGCCTTCGCCCAGGCTGCCGGGCTGACCCTGCATGTCGAGAATCTCTACGGCGAGAATAACCACCATATCGTCGAAAGCTGCTTCAAGGCGCTGGCTCGCGCCCTGCGGCAGGCGACCGAGATCGATCCGCGCGCCAGCAATGCGGTTCCCTCGACCAAGGGCGTTCTGGGCGGAAGTCTCTAGGCCATGAAGGTTGTTGTCGTCGATTACGGCTCGGGCAATCTGACCTCGGCCGCGAAAGCGGTTGAGCGGGCGGCGCTGGAGCGGGGCGTGGCTGCGGACGTGATCGTCTCCGGCGATGCCAAGATCGTAGGCTCGGCTGACCGGCTGGTGGTGCCGGGCCAGGGGGCCTTTGCCGATTGCCGCGCGGGCTTGCTGGCCGTGCCGGGGTTGTTCGATGCCGTCCAGGATGTGGCCATCACCAAGGCAAGGCCTTTCTTCGGCATCTGCGTCGGCATGCAGTTGATGTGCGAGGCGGGGCTGGAATTCGGCACCCATCCGGGCTTCGGCTGGATCCAGGGCAAATGTGAAAAGTTCGATCTGCCCCCGCAGTTCAAGATCCCGCACATGGGCTGGAACGAACTGACGGTAACCCAGGATGGACATCCGGTGATGCGGGATGTAGCCACCGGTGAGCACGTCTATTTTGTGCACTCCTATCACCTGACCGATGTGCCAGCGGCGCAGATCCTCGCGACCAGCGATTATGGGCGACCGGTGGTGGCTATCGTCGGCCGGGATAATCTGGTCGGCACGCAGTTCCATGTGGAAAAGAGCCAGGCGACCGGCCTGAAATTGCTGGGCAACTTCCTGGAATGGACGCCATGACCGCGCAAACCGCCACCGTTTCCATCGAACAGCCGACCGAACTTTCGTCCCGCGATCTGGACGAACTGTGCCAGGCGGCGGTGGCTGCCATTGCCGACGGCGGCGGTTTCGGCTGGCTGCAGCCCCCCTCGCGTGATGTGTTCGAACGGTATTGGAAGGGCGTCCTGCTGGTGCCGGAGCGCAAGCTGCTGATCGGTCGTCTGGATGGTGTGATCGCCGGCGCCGCGACTCTGGTGCGTCCCTCGAAGAACAATGAGGCGCAGGCCCATGTCGGCCAGATTGCCGGGTCCTTCGTTGCGCCCTGGGCACGTGGGCATGGTGTCGGCCGTGGCCTCACCCGCCGGTTGGAGCAGGTGGCGCGCGAAATGGGCATCCGGGTGCTGAACCTCGATGTCCGGGCAACCCAGGCCGCCGCGATCCAGATGTACGAAGGCCTCGGCTACGAAAAATGGGCGACCCATCCGCGTTACGCCCTGGTGTCCGGCACCTATGTGCCCGGTTTCTATTACACGAAGACGCTTGTGGAAGATCCCCAATGATCCTGTTTCCCGCCATCGATCTGAAAGGTGGCCAGTGCGTACGCCTCTATAAGGGCGCCATGGACCAGGCGACGGTCTTCAACGACAGCCCGGGCGATCAGGCGGCGCAGTTTGTCGCCGCCGGGACCGAATGGCTGCATGTGGTCGATCTGGACGGCGCTTTCTCCGGCAAGCCTGAGAATCGCAGCGCGGTCGAAGCGATCCTGAAGGCCTGCCCGGTGCCGGTGCAGCTGGGCGGCGGTATCCGCGATATCGCGACCATCGAAGGCTGGCTGGCGGCTGGCATCAACCGCGTGATCCTGGGTACTGTCGCCGTGAAGAACCCGGCGCTGGTGCGCGAAGCCGCCAAAAAATTCCCCGGCCGGGTCTGTGTCGGCATCGATGCCAAGGACGGCTATGTCGCTGTTGAAGGCTGGGCCGAAACCAGCAGCATGAAGGCCGAAGACCTAGGCAATGCCTTTGCCGATGCCGGGGTCGCCGCGATCATCTATACGGATATCGAGCGCGACGGCACCCTGACCGGCACCAATGTCGAGGCGACCGTGGCCCTGGCCCGTGCGGTGCCGATCCCGGTCATCGCCTCGGGCGGTGTCGGATCGCTGGACGATCTGCTGGCGATCAAGGCCGCGAACGAGCCCCGCGTGGTGGGCGCCATCTGCGGCCGTGCGCTCTATGACGGGCGGGTCGATCTGCAGGCTGCTCTCAAGGCGCTGAAGGACTAGCAAATGCTCAAAGTGCGCCTGATCCCCTGCCTTGACGTGAAAGACGGTCGCGTGGTGAAGGGCGTCAATTTCGTCGATCTGGTCGATGCGGGCGACCCGGTGGAGCAGGCGCGTTTCTATGACGCGGCAGGCGCCGACGAGCTGACCTTCCTCGATATCACTGCCTCCTCTGATAATCGCGAGACGATCTACGACGTGGTGCGCCGCACCGCGCAGCAATGCTTCATGCCGGTCACGGTCGGCGGCGGCGTGCGGGTGGTCGAAGACGTGCGCAAGCTGCTGCTGGCCGGGGCCGACAAGGTCTCGATCAACACCGCCGCCGTCAGCCGTCCGGAGTTCGTGCAGGAAGCGGCGGAAAAGTTCGGCAGCCAGTGCGTGGTCGTCGCCATCGACGCCAAGAAGACCGGCGACGAGAAGTGGGAAGTTTTTACCCACGGTGGCCGCAACAATACTGGCCTGGACGCGGTGGAATGGGCCAAGCGCCTCGCGAGCCTAGGGGCCGGTGAAGTGCTGCTGACCTCCATGGACCGCGACGGCACCAAGGCTGGTTTCGACCTCGACCTCGTGCGCCGGGTATCGGACGCAGTGCCGGTGCCGGTCATCGCGTCGGGCGGCGTTGGGACGCTGGATCACCTCGTCGATGGCATCAAGATCGGTGGCGCCTCCGCCGTGCTGGCCGCCTCGATCTTCCACTTCGGTACCTTCACGGTGCAGCAGGCCAAAGCCCATATGCTGGCGGCGGGCCTGCCGGTGCGGCCGGTTTAACTCAAAACCGCGCTTCTTAAAAATCGTCATCCCGGCCGTAGAGCCGGGATCTCTCTGTGCCATGACCGCTTGAACGAGATCCCGCATCAAGTGCGGGATGACGAGTTCCTTTAAGTCCTAAGGCGCCTCCGCGATCTCCAGTACCAGCTTTTCCAGCAGGGCCCGCGCGAAGTCGGCGCGGTCTTTGGCGGTTTTGACGAAACTGCCGCCGCCGCCGATCACGCTGCGGCGGTAGGTTTCCTCTAACCAGGGTCCGCGCCCGTCCAGAATGGCGAGCGCGTTGATGACGATGCCCTCGCCGGTCACGATATCGCGGGCGCGCGGTGCCGGGGTGGCGGAGCGGCTGTCGCCATTGTCGCCCGACAGATCAATCACCGCGCGCATTCCTTCGAAGGGCGCGGCCTTGATCTCGTCCATCGAATGCATCAGGGCATCCCCGATGGCATTGAAGCTTTGGGAGGAGCGCGGCGCTGCCCGAAGCGTGGTGCCGAACCGCTGCGCATCGCCCAGGTTTTCGATGGCCTGCCAGCCGACAACCGTGGTTGCCGTTCCAGGCCCGCCCCATTCGACATAGGCAACGGCGATCCGCTGCAAGGGGCCCGATCTGATGGCATCCAGGACTTTCTGATCCGCCAGCGCGTCGGCAATGCCGTCCTTCTGCAGATCAAATTCATCCTGATCGATGGAGCCGGAGGCATCGACCGCCAATACCAGCAGAAGGTCGACAGGCGGCCCCCCGGCACCGAAGGCGCGGGCGGCTGGGCTGGCAAGAGACAGGCTTAGGCACACCAGGCTGGAAAGGACGAGACGCGACAAGAGGGTGCTCATGGGCGAGGCCTCGCTTGCGAAGATCGGTTCCTGCCGGGTAGCGTGGGCGAGAAACAGAAGATCGACAAGAGAGGAAGTCCGCCATGTGCGCTTATGTCATCGCTGCTCCTAAGCAGGTCACGGTTCCGGTCGCGGGCGGCGGGGAGTTTCCAGTGCGTCGCATCTTCTGTATCGGCCGTAATTATGCCGAGCATGTGAAGGAGATGGGTGGCGATCCCAAGAAGGATGCGCCGATCTTCTTCACCAAGCCGGCGGATGCGATCATCCTTGATGGCACCGTGATGGCCTATCCCCAGGCGACGACCAATCTGCACCACGAGATTGAACTGGTGGTCGCCATCTCCAAGGGCGGCAAGAATATCGCGACGGACGATGCTTTGGCCCATGTCTATGGCTATGCCGTCGGGATCGATATGACTCGGCGCGATCTCCAGGAAACCGCCAAGAAGGGCGGCAAGCCCTGGGACATGGCCAAGGGCTTCGATCAGTCGGCGCCGATCAATCCGATCCGGCCGGTTGAACTCGTGGGCCATCCCAGCAAAGGTGCGATCCGCGTCGCCGTGAACGGTGTCACCAAGCAGCAGGCCGATCTGTCGGACATGATCTGGTCGGTGCCGGAGATCATCGCCGAAATCTCCGCCCTCGTCGAACTGAAGCCGGGCGACCTCATCTATACCGGCACCCCCGAGGGTGTTGGCCCGGTGAAGGCGGGCGAGCGTCTGGACGGCGAGATCGAAGGCCTTGGCACGTTGTCGGTGATTGTGGAGTAGGCGCTTCGAGCGCTTGTTGCTTCGTCATCCCGACCTTTGATCTCCCCAAACACGCGTCACCCCGGGACTTGATCCCGGGGTCTCCTCTGGGGCGTTTTAGGTAAGGCAAAGCCTGTCATCCCGGACTTGATCCGGGATCTAGCCGTTGGTTGTTGCTCTGCCCTGCCTGAGGTTGGCCACTACATATGGCCGGATCCCGGCTCGGGGGCCGGGATGACAGAGTTTTAGAGGGGACAGGCTCCCGGAGGAGATCCCGGTATCAAGTCCCGGGATGACGACGGAGTGCTGGTAGGCTCCCCGAAAATCTTGTCACCGCGACACGCTTTTGCTCGCCCGCCCGCCATTCATCGTCGAAAGCTGTAGTCCTCGATCTAAAGGAATGCCGCTATGACCCTGGCTCTTATCCTGGCGCTTGCCACCTATGCCTTCGTGACCTCCATCACGCCGGGGCCGAATAACATCATGCTGGCCGCCTCGGGTCTGCGGTTCGGGTTCTGGCCGACCTTGCCGCATATGGTGGGGATCAGCGTTGGCTTTGCCGTGCTGATGTTCGTCTCCGGCCTGGGGCTGGGCGCCCTGTTCGCTGCCGAGCCGCGTCTGCATGCGGTGTTGAAGATCGCGGGCGCTGCCTATCTGCTGTATCTGGCCTGGAAGCTGTGGCGCGCTGGGGCACCGGGCGAGGCGACGGGAGCCAAGCCGCTGGGATTCTTCGGGGCCGCAGCCTTCCAGTTCGTCAATCCGAAGGCCTGGATCATGGCGCTGACGGCGGTGGCGAGCTTCATTCCCGAAGGCGAAGGCTTCATCACCAGTCTTCTGATCGGCACGGCCGTCTTCTCGTTGGTCAATCTGCCCAGCGTCGGCGTATGGGCAGCCTTTGGTGCCGCCATCCGCCGCTGGCTCGATAATCCGACCGTGCTGACCTGGCTCAACCGATCGATGGCGATCCTGACGGCGGCCTGCGTGGTGATGATCCTAGCCTAGGGCAACTTTCGGAATGACGGGAGCGCCCGCATCGCTATAGTACGGGACCAAACCCAGAACAGCGGAGCCCCCGTCGTGACTGACTTCACCATCGCCACCTGGAACATCAATTCGGTTCGCCTGCGGATCGCGACTGTCGAGCAGTTCCTGCGCGATGCGCAGCCGGATGTCCTGTGCCTACAGGAGATCAAAGGCGAAAACGGCGTCTTCCCGACGGCAGCTTTCGAAGCGCTGGGCTATGTGCATCAGGCAGTGCGCGGCATGAAGTCCTATAACGGCGTCGCCACCCTATCCCGCCACCCAATGACGGTGCTGGACGACCGTAACTGGTGCTCCAAGGTCGATTGCCGCCATGTGGCTACCTCGGTCATGGGGATCGAGGTGCATAATTTCTATGTTCCCGCTGGCGGCGATATCCCGGATCCGGCGCTGAACGACAAATTCGCCCACAAGCTCTCGTTCCTGGATGAGACACGCGAGTGGTTCGCGACCGAACGTCCGCCCAGCGCTGCCCATCGCATGGTGCTGGTGGGCGATCTCAATATCGCGCCGCTGGAACATGACGTCTGGTCGCACAAGAAGCTGCTGGATGTGGTCAGCCACACGCCGATCGAGGTGGAGAAATACGAAGCCTGGCGGGCTGCGTCAGATTTCCGCGACGCCGTGCGTCATTTCGTGCCGGACAGCGAGAAGCTCTATACGTGGTGGTCCTACCGCGCCAAGGAATGGGAGCTGGCCGATAAGGGCCGTCGCCTGGACCATATCTGGGTGACGCCCGATCTAGTGCCGGCTCTCAAATCCTACAAGATCCACAAGGCCATGCGCGGTGTCGAAAAGGCCAGCGACCATGCGCCCGTCGTTGTGACGATGAGCGTCTAGTAAAACCCAATTTCTACCGTCATGCCCCGGTTTATCCGGGGCATCTCCTTCGGGGGATTTCCACACCATGTCAGGCCGAATCAGACAAGCTCCCGGAGGAGATCCCCCGATCAAGTCGGGGGACGACGAAAAGTAGAGCAAATGAAAACGGCCGCTCCATCCCTGGAGCGGCCGTTTCCCGTGAAACATCGGCAACGCCAATTAGGCGGTGGCGGTCTGTTCCTGCTGGTTCGCGAACTGGCGCTGGTAGAGATCGACGAAATCGATCGGCTGCAGCATCAGCGGCGGGAAGCCGCCGTCGCGGACCGTGTCCGACACGATGTTGCGGGCATAGGGGAACAGCAGGCGCGGCACTTCGATCAGCAGCACAGCCTGGATGTGTTCTTCGGGCACGCCGTTCAGCGTGACGACGGCGCCATAGCTCAGCTCGACGATGAAGGCGGTTTCTTCGCCATGCTTGGCGGTGCCGTTCACCGACAGCTGCACTTCATAGAGGGCATCGGTCAGCGCGCGGGCGCCGACATTGACACGCAGTTCGATCTGCGGGGCCGTCTGCTGAACCAGCGAACCGGGCGCGTTCGGGTTTTCGAACGACATGTCCTTGATGTACTGGGCATTGATGACGACCGGCGGGCCACCAGCAGTTGCTTCGGCGCCGTTCGGGGTAGTGGCTTCACTCATCTAACAGTTCCTTTTGGAAAGGCTTTAGTCGAAAGACCCGGTTGCAAGCCGGTTAGCACGTCTATTCGCCGTGCACAACCTCGGCCACCGGATCCGGTGTCAGGCGGTAATGGACGATGGCGCAATTGGGGACTGGCAGGCCCGTCAGGGCATTGATGAATCCCCAATGGCTGACGATGGCAAGGCGGTCGCGGCTCGGATGGCCGTCGGTCGCGCTGCGGAAGGCCACCGACCGGGCCTGGATGCCGGCCAGCGGCTCCTCGTGATCCGGCCACCATTGATCGGCAAGATGACTGAAATCCAGGTGGGGGAAATGGCCCGACAGGACGGTTGGCGCACTGCCGTAGTCGCAGAAATAGGCTGCCCGCTCGCCGACCATCGGTTCGATGCGGGAGATCGGCAGGCCCAGCACGTCGGCGATGATCGAGGCAGTTTCGATGGCGCGGCGATAGGGGCTGCACCAGAGGTGCTCGACCCCCCGCCCGATCAGGACCTCGCCCGCGATTTTCGCCTGTTCGCGCCCCAGGTCGGTCAGGGCCGGGTCGCGGATGCCGGGATCGATGCCGGTGGCGCTGAAGTGCTTGTTGAACTCGGACTGGCCGTGACGCACCAGGAACATACTAACCCTCTATTCTTCGCGACGCGGCGGCAGGATTTCTGGGGCGTCCTTCTTCTGCTCGTCCGTCACATCCTTATAGTCGCCGTCGAGGATCGTCGTCGAGCCACCCCGTCCGTCCCTGCTGTGAGATCCGCCAAAGGGACCGCGCGGCCCAGCCGATTGGCCGGGTCGGACCATCCGGCGCCAGACCATGGGGGCAAGCAAGGCGCGCGCGCTTGGCACCAGCAACAGCACCGCCAGGATATCGGAGAAGAAGCCGGGACAGATGAAGAGCAGGCCCGCCGCTAGTAGACAAATCGCCCGCAGCACCGGGCCTTCGGGCGCCTGACCCGATTTCAGGGTCCGGTCCAGATCGGCGAAAAAGGCGCGGCCCAGCCGAACCAGGATCGCACCGCCGATGATCGCACCTGCGACGACAGCCCCGAAAGTTGCCAATGGTCCGATCACTTGTCCGGCGATCAGAAGCGATGCGACTTCCAATATAACGGGAACTAGGGCGAAAAGCCGGGCCAATGCTTGCTCTTTCCTCTATCGCAGCCTATGTAACCTGGGGAAGGTTGTTCCATGCCACTTGCGTGGTTGGCAATCGCTTTTACCGTAATGCCCGGGGAGGCCTGTCGGCTCCATGAGCCTGTTCGTTGAAATTCTGTTGTTCGCCGTCATCGCCGCTTTTCTTCTGATCCGCTTGCTGGGTGTTTTCGGCAAGCGCACGGGTCTTGAGAAGCAGCGCCCGAACCCGTTCGAGCGGCCAGAGGCCGATCAACAGACCGATCAGGGGAACGTTACGCCGTTCCCGTCGCGCACATGGCAGAAGGACAAGGAAACCACGGTCGTGGTCGAGGAGGGTCCGCTGTCGCTGGCAGAATCCGTTCAGCGGCTGCAGCGCGTCGATCCGTCCTTCAACGAGATGCAGTTCCTAGGTGGCGCCCGTGCCGCTTTTCAGATGATCGTCGATGCCTATGCGGCTGGCGATAAAGACGCCTTGCGTCCCCTGCTGTCGCCGTCGGTCTTCAACAGCTTTGCCCGTGGCATCGATGAGCGCGGCGAGCCGACCCCGAGCCCCCTGCTGAAGGTGCTGGCCGCCGATCTGGCCGAGGTTACGCTGGAAGGTAGTCAAGCCGTGGTGACCGTCCGCTTTGCTTCTGAACAGGCTGGCGAGGACGATAAACCCACCGAAGTCACCGAACTTTGGACCTTCCGCCGTGATACAAAGTCGGCCGATCCAAACTGGCATTTGAGCGCGACCAAAACCCAGGCGTCTTAGGGTACTTCCCATATGGCATTGTTTTCTGCGACGGCTCGCCTTCTGGCGGCAGCTTCACTGACGATTCTGGCTGCCTGCGGCACGCCGGGCGAAAAGTCCGGCCCGTCGGTAGCCACCGATACGCCCGAAAAGCTCAGCCTGTCGGCTGTCGGATTCAATGCGCTCCCCGACTGGTCGCAGGACGACCCAGCCGCCGCCCTGCCTGCCTTGAAGTTGTCCTGCGGGCAGCTGTTGCGGCAGGCTGACGATCGCGCGGTTGGCCCCGATGGCATGGCTGGCAAGGTTGCCGACTGGCGCCCGGCCTGCACAGCCGTTCAAGCGGCGACACCGGCCACGGTGCGCGCTGTCGTGGAAAAGGAATTCCAGCCTTACGAAGTTCGCGGCAAGGACGGCACGGCTGGCCTCTATACCGGCTATTACGAGCCGGAACTGCGCGGCTCACGCCGTCGCGAAGGCGCTTATCAGACTCCGCTCTATCGCCGCCCGGACGATCTGGTCACGGTCGAGCTGGTGGATTTCCGCGCCGACTGGAAGGGCGAGCGGATCGGCGGTCGTGTCGTCGATGGCCGTCTGCGTCCCTATCCCGACCGGGCTGCCATCGAAGGCGGCGCGATTGCGGGCCGGGGGCTGGAGCTGGTGTGGGTCGATGACGCCATCGAAGCCTTCTTCCTCCAGATCCAGGGCTCGGGCCGGGTCAAGCTGCCCGACGGCAAGATTATGCGCGTCGGCTATGCTGCGCAGAACGGCCGTCCTTATAACGCCATCGGTCGCGATCTCATCCGGCGCGGCGCGCTGACGGCTGAAACCGTCTCGATGCAATCGATTCAGGCATGGCTGGAAAAGAACCCCGGCGAAGCCAAGTCGGTGATGAACCTTAATCCGTCGTTCGTGTTTTTCCGCGAACTGCAGGGTGACGGGCCGCTGGGCGCGCAGAATCTGCCGCTGACGCCGGGACGCAGCATCGCCGTGGATCCGAAGTTCATGCCGTTGGGTGCGCCTGTCTTCCTGGACCTGACCTTGCCCGACGGCAAGCCGCTGCGCCGCCTGACGGTGGCACAGGACACTGGCGGTGCCATTCGCGGCGCGGTGCGGGCGGATGTTTTCTGGGGCGCTGGCGCCGATGCCGCAGAGCTGGCGGGCAAGATGAAGCAGCCGGGGCGCTATTTCCTGCTGCTGCCCAAGGCGTTGAAGCCGCCGGTCGGTTAAGGGCTTTTTGTTTGGTCGTCGTCCCGGGATCAAGTCCCGGGCGCATTTCCCACTAAAACACGGTCATCCCGAACTTGATCCGGGATCTCGTGTGGCAAACCTCCACCCCGCTTTTCGACTCGGGCCGTCTACACGAGATCCCGGCTCGTGGGCCGGGATGACGACTCCTATTTGAGGCGTCGCAAGAGATTTTCGATCTCCAATCCAAGCCTGCAACCCAGCCATTCCGGGGGCCGGGCGCGATGTCATCATCCTGTAACATGAGCGTCATAAGAATAGCGCCGTCGGTAGGTAGTTTCCGGTCGCCGCGCACCTGATCTGAAGGCGAGTTGCCGAGGTCAGGCGCCGACCCCTTTTAAACCGAAAGGACGCGACATGAATTACAAGTCCCTCGCGCTGGCCGCCCTGGCTTGCTCTGCCCTCGCCCTCCCGGCTGCTGCCCGCGATCAGATCCGCATCGTCGGTTCGTCGACCGTGTTCCCCTTCTCGTCGGTTGTCGCCGAGCAGTTCGGCCGTCAGGGCCAGTTCAAGACCCCGGTTGTCGAATCGACCGGTACCGGCGGCGGCATGAAGCTGTTCTGCACCGGTGTCGGTACCCAGCACCCGGACATCACCAACGCCTCGCGCCCGATCACCAAGTCCGAGATCGAGAGCTGCGCCAAGGCCGGTGTCACTGACATCACCGAAGTTAAGATCGGCTTCGACGGCATCGTCATCGCCGACAAGATCGGTTCGGGCAAGCTGAACCTGACCCGTAAGCAGCTGTGGCTGGCCCTGGCCAAGGAAGTTGATGTCGGCGGCCAGATCATCGCCAACCCGTACAAGACCTGGAGCCAGCTGGATCCGTCGCTGCCCGCGACCAAGATCGAAGTCTACGGTCCGCCCCCCACCTCCGGCACCCGCGATGCGTTCGTCGAGCTGGTGATGGCCGAAGGCTGCAAGGAATTCGCTGGCGTGAAGGCCCTGACCGATGCCAAGCAGAAGTCGGCTGTCTGCCACACCGTCCGTGAAGACGGCGCCTACATCGAAGCAGGCGAAAACGACAACCTGATCGTCCAGAAGCTGAACAGCTCGCCGGACGCCCTGGGCATCTTCGGCTACAGCTTCCTCGACCAGAACCGCGACAAGGTCCAGGCGAACATGATCGAAGGCGTCGATCCGACCTTCGAAAACATCGCTGCCTCGAAGTATCCGGTTGCCCGCTCGATCTTCTTCTACGTGAAGAACGCCCATGCTGGCGTCATTCCGGGCATCAAGGAATTCGTTGCCGAATTCGTGTCTGAAAAGGCCATCGGTACCGAAGGTTACGCCGTCGACAAGGGTCTGATCCCCCTGCCGAAGGAAGAGCTGGCCAAGGTTCGCGCCGCTGCGACCTCGGGTTCCAAGCTCGCAATGTAGTGAAGACCGGAAGCCGCTTCCCGCCCCCGGGGAGCGGCTCCACCCTTTTTGTTTCAGGTCCTCTTGAGGTTGGTCCATGTCACCTAGTGTCGTCTTTCTGACTTTGGCGATTTTGGCGACCGTCGGCTTCTGGATGGGCCGTCGCCGGGCCGTCGGCCTTGCGCCCGAACGCGGCGCGCTGCACTCCCTGCCCGGCTACTATGGCTATTACGTCGCTGTCTGGTGCGGCGTCCCGGCCCTGCTGCTCGCCTGCCTATGGCTGATTGCCCAGGGTCCGATCGTCCGACTGCTGGTCGAAGGCGGTCATCCCGCTCTCTTCGCCGGCTCACCGTCCGAACTGTCACTGGTCTGGAGCGATCTTTTCAATCTCGTCTCCGGCATCAAGGCGCAGGCCACGGCCTCGCCCGATCTGATCGCCGCAGCGGCCCATTACTCCAGCCTCAACAGCCTCAGCCATGCCGCCCTTGCCGTCGTAGCGCTGGCGCTGGCCGTCGCCGGTCTTGCCTACGCCCGCAGCCGGATCTCTCCGAAGATGCGAGCGCGCAACGCGGTCGAACGCTTCCTGATGGTGGCCCTGCTGGCCTGCTCCATCGTCGCGGTTCTGACGACGCTCGGTATCGTGCTGTCGCTGCTGTTTGAAGCCCTGCGCTTCTTTGGCAAGTACCCGGTCCTCGCTTTCCTGTTTGGCACCGAATGGTCGCCGCAGACTGCGATCCGTGCCGATCAGGTTGGCTCGTCGGGTGCCTTCGGCTTCCTGCCGCTGCTCTATGGCACCATGATGATCACCGTGATCGCGATGATCATTGCGGTGCCGGTCGGACTGATGAGCGCGATCTATATGGCCGACTATGCGACGCCCCGGATTCGTGCCGTTGCCAAGCCCGCCCTTGAAGTGCTGGCCGGTATTCCGTCAGTCGTCTATGGCTTCTTCGCGGCCCTGACCGTGGCTCCGGCGATCCGGAACGTGGGTGTGTTCTTCAAGGACCCCGTCGTCAGTATCGATTGGACCCAGACCCTGTTCGGGATCTTCAGTGCCTTCGGCACCCTGACCTTCCGGCTGCCCTTCAGCTTTGATCTCGATATCGCGGGTGAAAGCGCGCTTGCCGCTGGCCTGGTCATGGGGATCATGATCGTTCCCTATATCTCCTCGCTGGCCGACGACGTCATTCATGCGGTGCCGCAGAGCCTGCGCCACGGTGCCTATGGCCTGGGGTCGACCAAGTCGGAGACCATCCGTCAGGTGGTGCTGCCCGCAGCGCTGCCGGGTATAGTCGCCGCCGTCATGCTGGCCGTGAGCCGCGCGATTGGCGAGACGATGATCGTGGCGATGGCGGCCGGTCTTGCCGCAGGCGACTTCGACTTCAATCCGCTGAAAGCCGTCACCACCATCACCGTCCAGATTGCGACGCTGCTGGTCGGTGACCAGGAATTCGACAGCCCTAAGACGCTGTCGGTCTTTGCCCTGGGTCTGGTGCTCTTCTGCGTGACCCTGACCCTCAACTTCATCGCCCTTCGGGTGGTGCGCAAGTATCGAGAGAAATATGACTGATCTCGTCGATCGCCGGACCGGGGCCCATACCTCGGACGATGCCGCCAAGCGCCTGGCGAAGCGCTATGCCTCCGAGCGGAACTTCCGTGCCCTCGGTCTTGGGGCGGTTATGTTCGCCATCGCCGCCCTGGCTATGCTGCTCTACACCATCATCTCGGACGGCTATTCGGCCTTCGTGACGACGAATGTCACTGTCACCGCCCAGATCGACGCCGAACTCGTCGATCCGAACGGCAAGCGTGAGCTGAATGATCTGCGTCGCGGCGACTATATCAATGTCGCCCGCCGCGCGATCCGCGCCGATCTGCCCGAGGTGACCGCCCGCCAGGATCTGCGCGAGCTGTATGCCCTGCTGTCCGATGGTGCCTCGGTCATGATCCGCGACAGGGTTCTGAAGGACCCGTCGCTGATCGGTCAAAGCATCACGCTGAAGGTGCCGGTGTCCTCCGATATCGACATGTTCAACAAGGGACGTATCGAGGAAAGCGATATCGCCAGCGGTAACGCCCGCATCACGCCCAAGCAGCTGGGTTACTACAAGCAGCTCGACGCCAGGGGCCTGATCTCCACCGATTTCAACGGCTGGTTCCTCTCCAGCGGCGATAGCCGTCAGCCTGAGCTGGCCGGTGTCTGGGGCTCGGTTATCGGCTCTATCCTGACCCTGGCGATCACCCTGGCCCTGGCTTTCCCGCTGGGTGTCGCGGCGGCGGTATACCTCGAAGAATTCGCCCCGAAGAACAAATGGACGGATCTGATCGAGGTCAATATCAACAACCTCGCCGCTGTCCCCTCCATCGTCTTCGGCTTGCTAGGTCTTGCGGTTTTCCTGCAGTTCTTCGGTCTGCCGCGCTCGGCCCCGCTGGCCGGTGGTGTGGTGCTGGCGCTGATGAGCCTGCCCATCATCATCATCGCGTCCCGCGCCGCCCTGCGCGCCGTTCCCCCGTCGATCCGTCAGGCCGCGATGGGCCTGGGCGCCAGCCGACTGCAGGTGGTGACGCACCATGTGCTGCCGCTGGCGATGCCCGGCATCCTGACCGGCACGATCCTGGCGCTGGCCCATGCCTTGGGTGAAACCGCCCCGCTGCTGATGATCGGCATGGTCGCCTTCATCGTCGATACGCCCCATAGCGTGACGGATGCGGCAACTGTCCTGCCGGTGCAGATCTACCTCTGGGCAGACAGTCCGGAGCGCGGATTTGTCGAAAAAACTTCGGCAGCCATCATGGTGCTGCTGGCCTTCCTGCTGGCGATGAATGCCATCGCTATCTTCCTGCGCAAAAAATTCGAACGTAAGTGGTGATCCGATGACGCTCCACGCCGCCAAATCGACCGGCAAGCCGACCAAGATGAAGGCTGTCGATGTCGAGGTCTTCTACGGCGAAAAGCCAGCCTTGAAGAAGGTTGCGCTCGATGTGCACGAGAATGAAGTTACGGCTCTGATCGGCCCCTCGGGTTGCGGCAAGTCGACCTTCCTGCGCACGTTGAACCGCATGAACGACGTGATCGAAGGATGTCGGGTCAAGGGTCAGATCACCCTCGACAACCAGGATATCTATGATCCTTCGATCGACGTGGTGCAGCTACGCGCCCGGGTCGGGATGGTCTTCCAGAAGCCCAACCCCTTCCCCAAGTCGATCTACGACAATGTCGCCTATGGCCCGCGCATCCATGGTCTGGTGCGCACCAAGGAAGAGACGGACGAGGTTGTGCAGCGTTCGCTGGAGCGCGCTGGCCTGCACAAGGAAGTGAAGGATCGCCTGCATGAAAGCGGTACCTCGCTTTCCGGCGGTCAGCAACAGCGTCTGTGTATCGCCCGCGCCATCGCGGTCGATCCGGAAGTCATTCTGATGGATGAGCCGTGCTCGGCCCTCGATCCGATTGCCACGGCCCGTATCGAAGAACTGATCGACGAGCTGCGCACCAACTACACCATCGTGATCGTCACCCATTCGATGCAGCAGGCCGCGCGCGTCTCCCAGCGCACTGCCTTCTTCCATCTGGGCGATCTGGTGGAAGTGGGCGATACCGCGCAGATCTTCACCAACCCCTCGGACGAGCGCACCCAGGGTTATATTACCGGCCGCTTCGGCTGATCCCGAAAGGACTTCCCATGTCGAACGACCATATCGTCCGCTCCTTCGATGAAGAATTGAAGCGTCTGGCGCAGTCGATCAGCCAGATGGGCGGCCTTGTCGAGGCAGCCCTGGCGCAGGCGATTACGGCGCTGTCCAAGCGTGACAGCCAGCTGGCAAGCGCGGTTGTCGGTGCCGATCAGCGCATCGATACCCTGCAGAGCGAAATCGACGACCAGGTGGTCCGCCTGCTGGCGCTGCGTCAGCCGATGGCCTCGGACCTGCGGACCGTCATCGCTTCGCTGCGGATCGCGAACGAGCTGGAGCGCATCGGTGACTACGCGGCGAACCTCGCCAAACGTACAATCGCCTTGAACTCGGCCCCCTCGATGCGCCCGACGGCGGCTGTCATCCGCCTCGGCAAGCAGGTGCAGAGCGTCATCCAGGAGACCCTGGATGCCTTCGCCCAGGGCGATGCGACCAAGGCCCAGGCCGTGCGCGACGGCGATCTTGAGATCGACGAGCTCTACACCAGCATCTTCCGCGAACTTCTGACCTACATGATGGAAGACCCGCGCAACATCACCCCCTGCACCCATATCCTCTTCATGGCGAAGAATCTGGAACGGGTGGGTGATCACGCGACAAATATCGCGGAAACGGTCTATTTCATCGTAAAAGGCCAGCATATGCCCGCCGATCGCCCCAAGAGCGATGTTTCCAGCCTGACCATGGTCGATGCCACCGGTCTCGCCACCGTCCTTGACAAGGAAGCTCACTGATGTCGCCGGTTACGCCTCTGGTCCTGGTGGTGGAAGACGAGATTTCGATCTCCACCCTGCTACGGTACAACCTGGAACGTGAAGGTTTTCGTGTCGTCGAAGCGATGGATGGCGAAGAAGCCCTGATCGTCGCCGCCGAACAGAATCCGGATCTGGTGCTGCTCGACTGGATGCTGCCGATGCTGTCGGGCATCGAGGTCTGCCGCCGTCTGCGTCGGCTGCCCTCGGCCCGCACCACGCCGATCATCATGCTGACCGCCCGCGGCGAGGAAGCGGACAAGATCCGCGGTCTCGACAGCGGCGCCGACGATTATGTCACCAAGCCCTTCTCGGTCACCGAACTGGTTGCCCGCGTGAAGGCGGTTCTGCGCCGTACCCGCCCGAGTGTGGATGGCGACGTGCTGGCCTTTGCCGACGTGATCCTGGATCTCGTCGCCCACCGTGTCCGCCGCAATACCCGCGATGTGCATCTGGGGCCGACCGAGTTCCGCCTGCTGCGCTATCTGATGGAGCATCCGGGCCGCGTCTTCTCCCGCGAACAGCTGTTGGATTCGGTCTGGGGATCGGATGTCTATGTCGAGCCGCGCACGGTCGATGTGCATATCCGTCGCCTGCGCAAGGCACTGAACGGCGATGGCGAGATGGATATCGTCCGCACGGTCCGCTCGGCCGGTTATGCCCTCGACGAAACGGTTCCGGCGCGGGTCTGACCGCTAGCGCCGGAAGATAAACCGGCTCCAGAAGACCCCGGGCCGGGCTTGTGTATCGGCCCGCCGGTCGTTGTGCTGGACCGTGGTAAGGCCAAGGCCGATGGCATCCGCCAGCACTTCGCTGTCGGCAATTTCGAACATGCGCCGTCCCTCGGGCACCGGCCCATGGCGTACCGTCATCGCCAGAATGCCGCCCGGCGCCAGCAGCTCCGCCAACCTGGGCATGGCGGCAACCCGCTCCTCGCGGGTCAGATGCATCCAGACGGCGGTCATCAGCACCATCTGTGCCTGACCGGCATAAGGCTGCAGGCTCGCAAGAGTGGGCAGACCATCGTCGATCCAGGTGATGGCCGGATCCGGGTGGAGGCGCTGGGCATGGGCGCGCAGTTCGGCTGTCGGCTCGACGGCAACGCAGGTCCAGCCGTGGGCCGCCAACCAACCGACATCCCGACCCGTTCCGGCACCAATGTCGATTGCCAGACCAGGTGCGGGCAGGAAGGGGATCAGGTCGGCCTGGGTATCCTCGAACCGCAGCTTTTCATACTGGATTGCCAGTTTATCGGCCTCGTTGGCGTAACCGGCATTGCTGGTCAGTTCAGGCATAGTGGCGCTCCGCCAGTTCAGCGGCGAGGGCCGCGCCGACCAGCACGATGATCCAGAGGATGAAGAGCCACAGCTGCAGCAGCGGGATGGCGGCGAGCGCGCCATAGATCAGGTTCTGCACCGGGGAGACGATAGCGTACCAGCCGAAGATCACCTTGGCGGCCTGCAGCAGACCGGCGGCGAAGGCGGCGCCAATGGCGGCTGCTTTGACCGGCGGACGCGGGCGCGGGAACACCAGATACATCAGCAGAAACGTCATGAAGCCGATGACCGGCGTCGCGGTATGAGACAGCACGGAGCCGGGAATGATGTCGGCCCTGGTCAGGACCGAGGTGGCCGCCCAGCCGCTGACCGCTGCCAGTAGCGGCATTGCCAACAGGATGCCGGGGACCAGCAGCATGCGACGCCTCCAGGATGGGCGCTTCTCTTGCCGCCAGACGTCCGCGACGGCAGCTTCGATCTCGATCAACAGAAGAACAGCGGCGAGCCCCAGGACCGGCAGCATGATCGCGGGCAGTGAGGCTGCGTTGACGATGAAGAGGTCGAGCTGCTGATCTAGCGTCGCCGACACGCCCGGCACGAAGCTATCCAGGATGAAACGGCGGGCAGGCGCGACCAGCGGACCGATGCCGCTCACTCCCGAAATCATGCCAAAAGCGAGGGTGGCAAGCGGCACCATGGCTAGCATGGTGGTAAAGGCCAGGGATCCGGCCAGCACCAAGCCGCGCTCGCCCAGAAACCGCCGCCAGGCAGCTATCGGAATGGCGATGAAAAGCGGCATCACGCCGCGCGGCTGGTGGTCTTGGCCTGCCGTGCGCGTGCCGCTGCCCCGAATTCCCGGAACAGCGCCAGCGAGAGGGGATTCTCCAGAACCTTATATTCAGGATGCCACTGCACCGAATAGGCGAAGGCCGGGGCATTGACGACGCGCAAGGCCTCGATGGTGCCATCGGGGGCGACGGCATCTACCGCCAGACCCTCGCCGACCTTGTCGACAGCCTGCCAATGCAGCGAGTTCACCCAGGCTTCCGCCCCGCCGTTGAGGCGATGGAGCATGCTGCCTTCGGGGAAGCTGACCGTATGGGCGGTATAGGCGTATTTCTCGTCGTAGGAGACATCCGACGGTTCGCGATGATCCATCCGTCCCGGCACTTCATGGACGCGCTGGAACAGGGTGCCACCGAAGGCCACATTCAGTTCCTGATGGCCCCGGCAGATCCCTAGCAGCGGCACACCCAGTTGAACCGCCCGCCGAATCAGCGGCAGGGTGGTGGCATCGCGGTGCGGGTCGTGCAGAGTCCCCGGCGCACTGGCAGGCCCGTTATACAGGCGCGGCTCCACGTTCGAGGGGCTGCCGGTGACAATGACCCCATCGAGCGAGAGCAGCAGGTCATCCAGATCGCCTGCCCCCAGCGCCGGGATCAGAACGCCCAGCGCATCGGCCCCGTCGGTTGCCCCGCGGATATACTTCTCGCCGACAAAATGGCCGGGAGCAGCATCGAACTCACGGCGGCAGCAGGTTACGCCGATCAGGGGTTTGCGCATTCTCATCGCCTCTAGGGTCAGACCGTATGGTGGTACTGTGGAAAACCCCGGCTCCGGTTGCAAGGGTGGCGTGCGGGGAACCGACGCAAAAACGGGCCATTGGACAGGGATATTCTGCATGAGACGCAATAACGGCAATCTTCTGTCGAATTAGCCGTCGAAATGCCGTTTTGTATGAAGTTTGACGATCTGCGTCAGAATGTCGCAACTTTTGCGCGGCGCAGCAAGTTTGTCAGCAATACTGACCAACTTTGGTTTAAGCTGGTTAAACTGTTGCTAATTTATTTGTATAGGCAAAAACGAGTGTTAAAAATTAGGCAATATTCCTGCCTGTTCGGTCAGAAAAAAGCCCGATTTTTGCCTTGTGCCTCAAGGGGTTCCGCCTATCAATGCGCTCCGGCTTTTTGAAGGGGAAAGCAGTCGGGGCCATGCAGGAACAGATCTTAGCGCTATCGAAGGAAGTATCGGATCTCGCCACAGCCAAGGTGACGGAAATCCAATCCGTCATGCGGACGACGAAGATGCTGGCAATGAATGCCCTGATCGAAGCGGGGCGTGCCGGGGTCCAGGGGCGCGGCTTTGCGGTCGTTGCCCATGAGGTCAATGCCATCTCGCAGCAGATCAGCGATATCGCCCAGACGCTCAACAAGACCATGGCCGACCGCATCGGCGCGCTCAATCAGGTGGGGACGACTTTGGTGCAAAGTCAGCGCAGCGCCCGTGCCACCGATCTGGCGCTTAATATGATCGAGATCATCGATCGCAATCTCTATGAACGCTCCTGTGATGTGCGCTGGTGGGCCACCGACAGCGCCGTTGTCGAGGCAGCAGCGCGGCCGGGAACCGACACCGCGATCTTCGCCACCCAGCGCTTAGGCGTGATTCTCGACAGCTACACCGTCTACCTGGATCTCTGGGTGCTGGACCTCGACGGCCGGGTCATCGCCAACGGTCGCCCTGACCGCTATCCCAATGCCGTGACGCAGACCTGTGCCGGGGCCTCCTGGTTCCGGCAGGCTCTTTCCACTCGTGACGGGTCGGAGTTCGCCGTGGCGGATATCGAAACCGAACCGCGCCTGGGCGGCCAATCGGTCGCAACCTACGCCACGGCCATCCGACGCGGCGGCGCGACCACCGGCGAGGTGGTGGGGGTTCTGGCAATCTTCTTCGACTGGCAGAACCAGAGCCAAGCCGTGGTCGATGGGGTGCGTCTGTCGGACGAAGAGCGCACCCGCACCCGTTGCCTGCTGATCGATGCCAAGGGGCGGATCATCGCGTCGTCGGATCGCAAGGGGGTCTTGAGCGAGCGGTACGATCTGCGCAAGACCGGTACCGATCAGGATGCCTATGTCCGCCCCGATGGTACCATCGTCGGCTATGCCCTGACGCCAGGCTACGAAACTTATCGGGGACTCGGCTGGTACGGCGTGATCGAACAGGTGCCGCTGCGGTCTTGAAGGGCCGCTGCATCTGAACTAAGTTTAATAGACTAAGTTCAGGGGAATGCTCATGCGGACCGTCAATATCCACGAAGCCAAGACCCATCTTTCCCGGCTGGTAGAACTGGCTGCGCAAGGGGAGGGCTTTGTCATCGCCAAAGCCGGCCGGCCCATGGTGAAGGTGGTTCCCCTGACTGCCGTGGATGATGGCCAGCAACGTCGCCTGGGGTTCATGCAGGGCCGCCTCTCCGTTCCCGATGATTTTGATCGGATGGGAGCGACTGAGATCGAGCGGTTGTTTGGTGAATGAGGCTGCTGCTCGATACCCATCTTCTGTTATGGGCGGCCAATGATCCGGAAAAATTGTCGGCCGAGGCAAAAGCGCTGATCGGCGACATGCAGAATCAGCCGGTCTTCAGCGCGGCCAGCCTGTGGGAAATTGCGATTAAACGGGGGCTGGGCCGGGAGGATTTTCAGGTCGACCACCGGGAATTGCGCCGCGGATTGCTGGATAATGGATATGAAGAATTGCCGATAACCGGCGGACATGCAGTCGCGATCGACGGATTGCCTGCGCTTCATAAAGATCCTTTTGATCGGATGTTGGTCGTCCAGGCCCTGGTCGAAGGAATCCCGCTTCTGACGGCAGATACCGTTGTTGCGCGCTATGGACATCCGGTGAGGCTGATATGAACCTTACCCTCCGCCGTGCCAACCGGTCCGATATCGCCGCTATCGAGGCGGTCTGCGTCGCGGCTTTCTCGGAATATGCCGCCCATTCGCCCAAGACGATCTTCGAGGGCTACCTTGAAGAATTGCGTCGTCTGGCCGACTATTGGGAGGAGTCCGAGGCCTATGTGGTGGAGGAGAACGGCCGGATCCTGGGCAGCGCCCTCTTCTATCCGGATATCTCCTCCGAAGGTCTGCCGCTGGGCTGGGCGGGCATCCGTAAGCTCGCGGTGCTGCCCGAGGCACGCGGACGCCGCATTGCTCAACGTCTCGTGAAGGCCTGCCTGAAGGCGGCGTCGGACCGCGGCGCGGATGTGCTGGCGCTGCATACCGCGAGTTTTGCCGCCCCTGCGGTTGCGCTGTATGAGGGGCTCGGGTTCCGTCGCTGCGGAGAATACGACCTGCTCATTCCCGATCCGGAGGGGCAGGGGGAACTCAGGCTGCTGGCCTATCGGATCGACATCACGTCCGACTAGGTATCAGTAAGCGTTCTTGTGGACGAAGCCAACGAAGGCAGTCAGGGCCAGGATCTTCAGATCGAAGCTGATCGACCAATTGTCGATGTAATAGAGATCGAACTGCACGCGCATGCGCATCTTCTCGGGCGTGTCGGTCTCGCCGCGATAGCCGTTGACCTGGGCCCAGCCGGTGATGCCGGGCTTCACCCGGTGACGGCCGAGGTATCCGTCGATGATGTTCGCATAATGCTCGTTATGGGCAACGGCATGCGGACGGGGGCCGACCAGCGACATGGTCCCGGCGAGCACGTTGAAAAGCTGGGGTAGCTCGTCAAGGCTGCTCTTGCGCAGGAAGGCGCCGATGCGGGTGATACGCGCGTCGTTCTTGCGGGCCTGTGGCACATTGGGATCGGGGTTCGGGTCATGCCGCATGGAGCGGAATTTGAAGACCTCGATCTCGTTGTTGTTGAAGCCGTACCGCTTCTGACGGAACAGCACCGGGCCGGGGCTGTCCATCTTCACCAATAGGGCGATGATGCCCATGATGGGCAGCAGGGGGATCAGCAGGGCAAGGCCCAGGATGCGATCCTCGGTGCCTTTCCAGATGGCGCCCCAGCCGGACATCGGGCGCTCATACACATGCAGCAGCGGCAGGCCGCCGACGGCTGAATAGCCGCGCACCGGCAGGTTGAAGCGCAGGGTATGGGCGCAGAATTTGGCGTTCACCGGCACTTCGCGCAGCTTGGCGAGCACGGTTTCGATCTCTTCGGGCGAGCGGTCGATCATCGCGATGACGATCTCGTCCAGCTGTTCGCGCCGGGACAGGGCCACCAGATTGGCGACCGGACCGCGATAGGGGACGCCTTCGATCAGCGCATCGGTCGAGGGGATATCGTCATAGACGCCCACAACCTCGATCTGATCGGACGCGGAAAGCTGGCGCAGCACATGGCGGCCGAGCTCACGGGCGCCGACCAGGGCAATGCGGAGCTTCAGGCGGCCCTGGCGACGCAGGCGGCGGCGGCGCAGCCAGGCGATGACACGCACCACGACAAAACCGCCCAGCGTCATGCCATACCAAAGGAATGCCCAATCCAGGCTGAACCAGCTGGGGATATCGGTCGCATAGGCCAGGGCCATCAGGATGGCGAAAACAGCCGTCCAGGCCGTGACGATGCGAACAATCTGCACCGACGCGCTGCCCAGCGCCTCCTGGCGATAGAGCCCGGCGATATGGGTGAAGTTCAGAATCAGCAAGGCCGCCAGCGCGATCGCCCATTGATAATAGGCGGGCATGGTCCAGGTCTCGTGCCACAGACGGTACGAGACGAAGGCCATTGCGACACAGATAGCGACGTCGCCCAGGCGTAACATGCCGGCGATGAAGATGTGCCAATCGGTTGTGAGGCTGGCGGTATTCTTACGATTCATATTCATTGGGGTCCGGAAAAATCGTCGCCAGGGTAACAGCTTAGCGAACAAAGGGAAGAGGAAGGATTCAAATGTATCTATTGAACCTGTTTCCTTTTTGCGTCGCTCCCGGCCGCTCTAATATTTCCTCAGGATCGCGTCATAGGTACCATCGGCGCGGATTGCCGCCAATCCGGCGTTGAAGTCGGCTGCCAGCATGGGGTCGCGGAAGACCACGCTGTAGCTGACGGGTGCAAAGAGGGGATGTTCGACTGTCTTGATGTCGGGATCGATGCCGCTCGACGGATCGCCCATCAGATAGCGCAAAATCCGACGTTCCCCGATCACGACATCGGTGCGCTCGAAAAACAGCGCGCGTACGGCAACCAACTGTGTCGCTTCTTCACGATAGTTGAGATTGCCCGCCATCGTCTTGCTGAAGGTCAGCCCCAGGGCGGAAGTTGCGTTCTGGAAGGCCATGACCCGATACCGCGCGAGATCGGCAATGCTCTCGAGGCGGATATCGTTTTTCGCCAGGGTCAAAGCGACATTTGTATAGACGGCATAGGGGTCGGAGATCTCGCCCCCGACCTTGAAGTCGGCAATAACCGGCGCTGCCGCATCTAGGGCGAGATTCTGCTGGAAGGTGGCCGTCAGGCGTGCGAAGGGCATCAAGGTGACCCGGAGCGTATGGCTACGCGCCGCCAGTGCGGCCGATATCACCTCATAATCGAGGCCGACATAACTGTCGCCCGCCTGCACCACATAGGGCGGCACCTCGCGTAGCCCTATGCGGATCTCCCGTGCGTCGGCATGGCCAAAGACGAAAGCCCCCGTTACGAAGGCATAGAGCGCGGTGCTGGTTCTCACCCCCCGTATCCTCCTCTGGCAGCGCAGCTACCATTGGAACGGTAACACGGGGGGTGCTTAGACCGGGATCCCTCTTTTAGGAGAGGACGTCAGTATTTCTTGACGATGGCATCATATTCCCCAGATGCCTTCAAGGCGGCCAGTCCGGCGTTGAAGTCTGCAGCCAATGCAGGGTCGCGGAAAACCACGCTGTAGTGCACTGGATTGAACAGCGGATGTTCAACCGTCTTCAGCGTGGAATCGACGCCGGTTTCAGGATCCTGGATGAAATACTTCAGGATGCGGCGCTCGCCGACCACCAGGTCTGCGCGGTCGTTGAAAAGTGCCTTCAACTGCAGCTGCTGAAGGGCTTCCTCGCGGTATTTGCCGCCTTTCTCGACCGCTGCCGCGAAATCAGGCCCCAGGGCCGAGCGTGCATTCTGGAAAGCGATCACCCGGACATTCGAGAGATCGGCCATGGTGGAAACAGAGAGCTTGGTCTTTTCCAGCGACAGGCCGACGTTCGTATAGGTGATGAACGGCTCGGACAGGGTGCCTGGGATATTGAAGGATGGCAGGACGGGGGCCGCAGCCTCCAGTTCCTTGTTCTCGTTGAAGGTCGCGACCAGACGCGCGAACGGCAGGATCGTCACCTTCAGGGTATGTCCCTTCTTGGCCAGCGCCGCCTGGATCAATTCATAATCCAGCCCGCCGTACCCGGTCTCGGTCTTCACCGTATAGGGTGCGACTAGTCGCATACCGATATGAATTTCTTTGGCCTGTGCGGCCAAGCCAGAAAAGACCACACTCGCGGCGAGTGCTGTTGCTATTTTATACATCCGAATCCCCCCGGGTATATTTTGTTATTTAGGGGAGTTAGTATCTATAGTGATGAGTTAAAATATTATCACCGGTATGTTGTATCAGGATACCGTCGAACCGCTATGAATAGTCAGTCGACGATCAGCGGGTCAGGCCCCCGTTCCAGATAGGTGCGTAACACGACATAGCTGTTGGTCTGTTTGACGCCGGGCAAATGTTTGATCTCGTGCAGCACATCCTCCAGCGCTTCGGTGGTGGCCGAGCGGACTTTGAGGATGAAACATGTGTCGCCGGAAACGCAGTGGATCTCTTCCACCCGGCCATTCTTGCTGAGGGCTTCGGCGACCTCGGCCGTATGCCAGCCTTCGGTATCCACATGAACCATGGCGGTGATGGCATGGCCGAGCGCCTTGGCATCCAGCTCGACCGTCGTGCGTTTCAAGACGCCTTTGGCTTTCAGCTTCTTCACCCGGTCATGGAGCGCGGGCGCCGACAGATTCAGCTGCTGGGCCAATTCGGCATAGGTCTGTCCAGCGTCCCGTTGCAAAAGACTTAATAATTTTCGGTCAATCAGGTCCATCTGTCTGGTCCGTTCAGGGTTTTTGCCGAATGCCGTATGTTTTTCGTTAACACCAGCGTTTCGCGGTGGAACTCTCATACTATTAGGTCGATCTTAGAAATCACCTAATGAAATTCAGCATGGGAGGCTACCGTGACATATCTCTCTCGGGCAATTGCCGTTCTGGTCGCGACGGTCGGCATCATTGGCGCCCAGGCGATGGTCGCTTCTCCGCTTCTGCTGGATATCGGATCAAGCTTTGACGTGACCACGGCGGCTGTCGGCACTGCCCTCTCCGTCTATGGAATCGCCACGGCTTTGAGCGCGCTGCTGGTGGCGCCGCGCGTCGATCGTTTCCGCCGAGGTCGAGCCTTGGGATTGGCCATGGTTGTGATGACGGTCGGCCTCGGTCTGATCGCGGTCAGTCCAAATCTAGCGCTATTCGCCGTGGGCCATCTTCTGACGGGTGGGGCTGCCGGGGTGCTTCTCCCGGGAACCTATGCCGCCGCAGGGGATATCGCGCCGCCCGAAAAACGTTCAGCGGTGCTGGGCAAGGTATTGCTCGGCTGGTCGGTTGCCCTGGTACTGGGCGTTCCGGTTGGGGGTGTATTGGGTGAAGCGTTTGGCTGGCGGGGAGCCTATGGCTCGTTTGGCGCGGTCGCGCTGCTGGTGGCGGGGGCCGTCTGGTTCCTGCCCGAAGCCCGGACCGGAGTGGCGCCCAAGCCATCGATCCGGCAGGCGGTAACCGTGCCGGGTGTCATCGCCGGATTGGTGGCCTGCTGGTGTGTGATGGCGGCCTTCTATGGCGTCTTCAGCTATGTCGGCAGCTATTTCCGCGTCTTGAACGGCAGTGGGGCCGGCGCCGCTAGCTTGCTGGCGCTGGCCTATGGCCTCGGTTTCTCGTTGGCCGTAGGCGGGGCGCGCTGGATCGACCGCTGGGGGTCCGGCCGCATGCTGGTGCTGGTGGGGGTCGGTGCGGGCTGCCTTGTGCTCGCCATGCCCTGGGCGGCCTATAGCGTGCCGGCGATGCTGGGGGTGATGGCCTGCTTCGGTCTGACCCAGCATATGGTACTGAACAGCATCATCAGCTGGCTGGGCGGATGTGATCCGGCACGCCGGGGCAGCATCATGGCGGTCAATAGCGCCGTTACCTATGCGGGCCTCACCCTGGGGACGGCCAGTTTCGGCTGGGTCTATGAGCATCTGGGTTTTGTGCCGGTGACCCTCGGGGTAGCACTGCTCTATTGGGCGTCGGCAGTGGTCGGGCTGACCGCCATGCGCAAGCCGGGGCTGGCGCCTGCCGCCGCAAGCTGACATAGGATTGCCGGGAACGGTTTCCTGGTAAGGGCGGGTTATGGACGAGAAAGAGGCAGGCGCGGCACGGCTCCATGTGGCAGGCGATCTGACGATTGGTGCCGAGGTCGCGCTGGACGAAGGGCAGGCCCATTATCTGCGCAATGTGCTGCGTCTGACGCCCGGTGCCCGTGTCGCCTTGTTCAACGGCCGGGATGGCGAGGCTGCGGCCGAACTCCAGACTCTGGGCAAGAAAAGCGGCAGCGCCCGCGTGCTCTCACAGACCCGTCCCCAGACCCCCGAACCCGACCTCTGGCTGCTGTTTGCGCCCTTGAAGCGGGCGCGGGTGGACTTCATTGCGGAGAAGGCAACCGAACTGGGGGTCAGCCGCCTTGCCCCGGTCATCACCCGCCGCACCCAGGGCGGACGGGTGCCGACGGATCGCCTGGCTGCTATCGCGGTGGAGGCTGCCGAACAATGTGAACGCCTGTCGATCCCGGAGGTGGCGGAACCCGTCTCCCTGGTCGATCTGCCTGCCGACTGGCCTGCCGAACGGCGGCTGATCATCTGTGACGAAACCGGCGGTGGCGGGCCTATTGCCTCGGTTCTTGCCGATCTGGCGCCTGGACCGCTGGCGGTTCTGATCGGGCCGGAGGGAGGATTTGCACCGGGGGAGCTTGAAACTCTGACCGACATTCCCCTAGTCACCCGTGTCAGCCTAGGTCCGCGAATCTTGCGTGCCGACACGGCCGCAGTTGCGGTATTGTCGGTCGTGCAATCGCTGCTGGGAGACTGGCGCTCCCTCCTTCCCCGCTCGTCGCAGCCGAGCTGACAGCCTTCCTATCCGGCCCTCCAAGCCGCTCAATCGTAACAAATACAAGAACAATAAGGACAGACCATGGCCGGAACTCCCACCGCGTCGGGCGCCATCATCACCGACAAGAGCCAGATGATCGACTACCTCGCCAGCGGATCGAAACCGCGCGAGCAATGGCGGATCGGCACGGAACACGAGAAGTTCGCCTTCCAGCGCGACGATTTCCGCCCGCTGACCTATGAAGGGTCGCGCGGTATCCGGGCGCTGCTTGAAGGCCTGTCCTCGAAATACGGCTGGACCCCGGTGCTCGAAGGCGGCAACCCGATTGCTCTGCTGAAGGACAATGCCTCGGTCAGCCTGGAGCCGGGCGGGCAGTTCGAACTGTCGGGCGCCCCGCTGGAGACGATCCATCAGACCTGCAAGGAAGTCGGCGATCACCTGGAAGAGGTGAAGGCGATCTGCGACACGATGGATGCCGGGATGCTGGGCGTCGGCTTCAATCCTAAATGGAAGCGCGAGGACATCCCCTGGATGCCCAAGGGCCGCTACAAGATCATGCGGGAATATATGCCCAAGGTCGGCTCGCTCGGCCTCGACATGATGACCCGCACCTCGACGGTGCAGGTCAATCTCGACTATGCCTCCGAAGCTGACATGGTGAAGAAATTCCGCGTCTCGCTGGCCCTGCAGCCGATTGCGACCGCGCTTTTCGCCGCCTCCCCCTTCACCGAAGGCCGCCCGAACGGATTCCAGTCCTTCCGCAGCCACATCTGGACCGACACCGATCCCGACCGCTGCGGCATGCTGCCGTTTGTGTTCGAGGATGGCTTCGGCTTCGAGCGTTACGTCGACTACATCACCAAGGTGCCGATGTATTTCGTCTATCGCGACGGCAAATACATCGATGCCAGTGGCCAGTCCTTCATGGATTTCCTGGCGGGCAAGCTGCCCGCCTATCCGGGTCAACTGCCGGGCATCGGCGATTTTGTCGATCATCTGTCGACCGCCTTCCCCGAAGTGCGCCTGAAGAAGTTCCTGGAGATGCGCGGTGCCGATGGCGGCCCCTGGCGTCGCCTCTGCGCCCTGCCCGCACTGTGGGTCGGGTTGCTCTATGACGATGTCGCGCTGGATGCCGCCTGGGATCTCGTCAAGAACTGGAGCATTGAGGATCACGACCAGCTGCGTCGCGACACGCCCCGCATGGCGCTTGCGACGCCGTTCAAGGGCGGCACCGTCAAGGATGTGGCGACCCAGATGCTGGCGATTGCCCGCGAAGGCCTGCGCGCCCGTCGTCGTCTGAATGCGATTGGCGAAGACGAGTCGATCTTCCTCGACACGCTGTTCGCCATCGCCGGTTCCGGCCGCACCCTGTCGGACGAACTGCTGGAGGCCTATCACGGCGTCTGGCAGGGAGATATCGACTGCCTCTATAAGGAACGTGCATACTAAGAGGCAGCTACAACCACTTTAGGGGCGTCGATGACCACCACGGATTTCGGCGTCCCCTATCTGGCTCCCCCGCCCGAAGGGGTTACGGTTGCTCGCTTTCCGGATGGCTTCGAGATCCGGTCAACCACACGCTCTGCCGCTACTGTCCTTATCGCCGGTTTTGCGATTGCTTGGCTCATCGCAGGCCTGATGGCCGGTATGCGCATCGAGGGGCGCATGGGCGTGGCGGTTGCAATCCTTCTTCTGCTCATCGGCCTGATATTGCTTGGTGTTGCAGCAACCTCCTATTTCAGCGCCTTCGCTATCGGTAAACGCGGTAGTCAGGGCTGGGTCACCCACGGGACCGGATTGGGCAAATATACCGAGCGCTTCTCCTGGACTGACTTCAGCGGCATCGTGGAAGGGGTCAAGCAGGTCGAGGATTTTGAAGCCTCACGCCCCGCACAGATTCCCGTGGCTGTTCTTCAAGGGTCGGGGCGACAGATGGTTTTTGCCGACCAGCTCTCATCGGAGCGCCGACGTTTTGTCATTCAGGCTATTAGCCATTTCTGTGGGTGGTGCGGATATGGAGGCTGATCTGGCCACAATCCGTGGCTTCTCCTGCCCGCAGTGCCGCGCGCCTTTTTTGGAGGACGCGGTGACGGCCTTTGCTCCCGTTCTTACCTGCCGGTCATGCAATCATTATTTTCCCCGTCCAGGGCGAATCACGCGACGGCTTCGGGAACCCGATCCGGGGCCGCCACCCAAGGGAATCAAGCTCCTAAAAAGTGAGACAGGTTTCGAAATCGAATTGAACGCTCGCTTCGGTATCGCCCCAACACCTTTTCCTCTGGCCGGAGGGATTATCGTTCTGGCGGTGATTGTGTTGGCAGGTGCAAACCATGAACGTCTGGATCTGTATGATTCAACATTCTGGGGTGTGATGCTGGGTTTCGCCTTTGCTGCTTTTCTGCTGGTCCGGACCAGAATCGGGGCCGATGGGGATCGCGGATGGATCTTCACCGGGGTTGGGCGGATCGGATTTCGTCAGACATTCTCCTGGCAGGATATCGACGAGATCACGGTGGAACTCAGCAATCCCGGCAGTAATAGGGATAAATATCGCGCGATCCATATCGCTGGGGTTCGCGATCATCTGGTCTTTGCGGCGGGTTTGCCGGAACAGCTCCAGATGTATATCGCCGCCCTCCTGCGTTTCCTCGTTTCTTCCGGCAAGGATCGGGTGTCGCCGCCGTAGAAGTGAAACCACACTGCCGCCTCCAATAAACAGGAGCGGGCGGTTATGGCGCAGCGGCAGAGATTCTTACAATTCTGGTGGGGACAGACGGCATCGCTGCTGGGGGACACAACCTGTCTTGCCCTGCTGCCGCTGATTGCCGGGCTGCATCTGTCGGCGAGTCCGGGACAGATGGGGATCCTCGGGTTTGCGATCTCCCTGCCCTTTCTGCTGCTGGCTCTGCCTGCCGGGGTGCTGGTCGACCGGGTGTCGCGGCGCCGGGTGCTGATCCTGGCCGATCTGGTGCGCGCGGCGGCGATGGCGGGATTGATGCTGGCGATGTTTTTCGATGCCCTGAGCCTGCCCGCCCTCTATCTGACAGCCTTGACCGTCGCGTCGGCGACCCTGTTCTTCGATGTGGCCGCCCAGTCGATCCTGCCCGAACTGGTATCGGCCGATGGTTATGTCGGCGCGAACAGCGGGTTGGAGCTTAGCCGGTCAGCGGGCACGGCGGGTGGGCCTGCCCTTGCCGCCAGTCTGCTCCAGGCTTTTGGCGCACTGGCGCCGCTGGCGGTGTCGATGCTGTTCTATCTGGGCGCCGCCGGGCTTTATGCCGGTTTGCCGGAAAGGAGCCGTCCCGTCGCTCCCCACAGCGGGGCTTTACGGGAAGTGGCGGAAGGCATGGCGTTTGTCGTGCGCCATCCGGTGCTGCGGGCGCTGACCCTCTGCGCGCTGCTGTGGAACGTCGCCTGGTTCGTTTTCAACACCGTGTTTGTGCTGCATGCGGGTAGTTCCCTTGGCTTGAGCGCTGGCGAGATTGGAATCGCGCTCTCCTTGCAAGGGGTCGGCATGGGGATGGGGGCGTTGATTGCCCGCCCGCTGGTGGGGCGCCTGGGCATCGGCATATCGCTGCTGGTTGGACCTGTAACGAGCGCCGCAGCCTTGCCCGTTCTCCTGCTGGCCGGACCGGGAACGGCGCTGCCGATGGCTGGGGCCGCCCTGTTCCTGCTTGGCATAGGACCTTCGGTTTGGACGGTGACCCAGACAAGCTTGCGTCAGGCGGTTACACCATCGAGCCTGCTGGGGCGGGTGAATGCGACCATCCGGTTTGCCACCGCTGGAATGCGGCCGCTGGGGGCGATTCTAGGCGGGGCGCTGGGCAGCCTGATCGGCATTGAGGCCACCGTCGCGGCAGCGGGCCTGCTGTTCGGGCTTTGTATCCTTCCGGTAGCCCTTTCAAGCGCGGCCCGCCTCAAAATCATGCCGGGTGCCGCCTAGCGCTCATCATTATGATGGGGTGTGTGATTGTTTTTGGGCGGCGGTGGCTTCGACGGCTTGGGATCCGGTTTTGGAGCCGGCTTCGGTGGCGTCGGTTTTGGGGTCGGTTTGGGATCTGGCTTGTCGTCCCTATCCCTGTCTCTATCCCTATCCCTATCGCGGTCGCGGTAACGACGCGGCCGGTCGCGATAATAGTAATCGTCGTCATCGTCGTAGGAGGAATAATAAGAGCCGCCGCCATAGCTGGGCGAATTATTATAGCCGTTCGACGGCACACAACCTGCGAGAAGAAGGGATAAGGAACCGAACAGGACGAGACGGGGGCCGATCATTCTAACGACCTCATGGGCAAAAGGTTCTACAAGTATAGGGCCGCTGACCTTACCGATCATCGGTTGCGGGGATTAAATTTAGGACAGCCTATCGGCTTCACCGACGAGTGGTCTCGCAGATAGAGATGATATCGCACGCTTTCCTGAAAAGAAGTACTATCCAGCGCTATCGTTCCATCCAGGCACCTTGAACGTGCAATGGTAGCCGCCAGGGACGGATCAGCAGGGCATCGAATCGCAGATCCAGATCTTTAAGGCGTGGCTTCTTGCCCTGGATCCAGGCACCTGCCCGCAGCAGACGCGCCTGCTGTTCGAACTGGATAGCCTCGGCAGCACGGTCAAGGTCATCGCGGATCTTCACCTCGATAACCGCCAAGATTGAGCCGCGTCGGGCCAGGAGATCGATCTCGCCAAAAGGGGTCTTGAGGTTCCGATGCAGGATCCGCCATCCCAGAAGCCGCAACCAGCCGACGGCGAGCATTTCGCCTCTGCGTCCACGGGCAAAGGCTGCTGCACCCCGGCGGCGGCGGGCTTCACTCATCTGCACTTAAGGCAAGGGCGCGGGCATAGACCTGCTTCTTCGGCAGGCCGGTTGCCGCGGTGACGCTGGCGGCAGCATCGCGCACGCTCTGGCTGGCAAGGGCGGCGCGCAGAAGATCGTCCAACTGATCCTCGCCCACAGGCTCGGCTGCCAGTGGTCCGCCGACGACGATCACGACTTCTCCGCGTGGAGCACCCGCCAGCGTATAATGGTCGGCGAGGTCCAGCAGGTTGCCCCGACGCACTTCCTCATGCAGCTTTGTCAGCTCACGCGTGACGGCGGCGGGGCGATTGCCCAGGACAGCGGCCATATCGGCAAGGCTGTCGGCGACCCGCGAGGGGCCTTCGAAGAAGATCAGAGTGGCCGGAACGGCCTTCAGCTCCTCCAGCGCCTTCTTGCGGGCAACGGTTTTGCTGTCGAGGAATCCGGCGAACAGAAAGCGGTCGGCGGGCAACCCCGATAGCTGCAGGGCGACCAGGGCAGCGGAGGCACCGGGGGCAGTTGTCACGACGTAACCGGCGTCGCCAGCCTCCTTGGCCAGGCGATAACCGGGATCGGACACGAGTGGCGTTCCGGCATCGGACACCAGGGCAACCGATTGCCCTGCAGCCAGGGCTGCCAACAGTTTCGGGCGCACTTTCGGCCCGACATGATCGTCATAACGGGTCAGCGGGCGCGAGATGCCGTGCATTGACAGCAGCTTGCCGGTGACGCGGGTATCTTCGCACGCCAAAATATCGGCACGTTTCAGGATATCTAATGCCCGCAGCGTAATATCGCGCGCGTTGCCGATGGGGGTTGCGACGAGGTATAGCGCGGGGCTTAGTGGGCCGGAACGTTGCAACCCTGCATCGCCCTCGGCGTCTTTACTGTCAGATGTCGTTGCGGCAGTAGCTATCCGTGCGGCATTTACACCGGAGGAAACGGCGTCCAATTGGTCGAGACCGGCCGCTGTTTCCTCCAGACTCGTTAGGGTGAGAGGAAATTGCGATCCCTTTTGATCGCGATTTCCTCTACGGTCGGGAATGCCCGCCCGCGCGCCGGAGATTGCTTTGACCATGATGTTTCGCCGCCTATTGCCGCTTCTTCTCGCTGCCACCCTTGCGGCTTGCGCTCAACCGAAAGTATCCGAGGGACCTGCCGCCTCGCAAGGGAACCCGGCTACTGCCCAGTCAGATACCTGGGTAACGCGCCCGGGGGAGAAGGAGCAGATCACCGCCGCGCCTCAGGGGGCCATCGAACCGCAGCCGCTGGATCCTGCCACGCCTCTGCCCGATGCCGGTCCCGCGCCGGTTCTCCCGCCGCCGGTCGTGATCGGTGGCGGCATCAAAATCGCGCTGCTGGCGCCGCTATCGGGCCGGAATGCGGCCGTGGGCCAAGCGTTGCAGAATGCGGGTGAACTGGCTGTATTCGACATCGGCACCGAAGGTTTTGTGTTGCTGCCGATCGATACCGAGAAGGCGGGCGCTGCTGCCGCTGCCCAGGAGGCGATCCGCCAGGGCGCGCAGGCGATCCTCGGCCCGCTGTTTGCCGCCCAGGTGCCGGAAGTGGCGACCGTCGCCATGCCTGCTAATATCCCGGTCATCACTTTCTCCAACGACCGGATGGTCGCGGGTCCGGGGGTCTATGTCCTGGGGCTGTCGCCGTTGCAGGCGCTGGAGCGGACCATCGCTTTCGCCCGCAATCGTGGTTATACCGATTTCGCGGCCCTGGTGTCGGACGACGCCCTGGGCGTGCGCGTCGGCGCCATGGTGCAGGAATTCATCCCGGCTTCGGGTGGGCATCTCGCCAAGGTTGAAACCTATTCGGCGGGAACCAACGACTTCAGCAGTGTCGCCCGCCGTGCATCCGGCGGCGCCGCCAAGGAAAAGACCGGCCCCGGTTATCGTGCGCTGGTCCTGTCGGAAAGCGGGCCGAAGCTCAAGCAGTTGGCGCCCTGGATGCCCTACCACAACATCGATCCGGCCCTGGTGAAGGTCATCGGCACCCCGACCTGGGATGATCCGTCGCTTGGCAGCGAGCCCGGCCTTGCCGGTGCCTGGTTCGCGGCACCCGACCCCGCCGGGCGCGCCGCCTTTGAGGCCAAGTTCCGCGATACCTATGGCCGGGTGCCGCCGCGCGTCGCGACCATCGGGTATGATGGCGTCGCCCTGCTGGCGGTCATCGCCCGCATGACGAATGGCCCGAACTTCACGCCCGACCAACTGACCAATCCCAGCGGCTTTGCCGGTGTGGACGGCATCTTCCGCTTCCTGCCCAGCGGCATCTCGCAGCGTGGCCTTGCCGTCTTTGAAGTGCAGCGCGGCGGTGGCAAGATGATCGAAGGGGCCCCCGGCTCCTTCGAGGCGGTAGTGAACTAGGCGCCGATACCCGTTGCAAAGGCCGTCAACAACCGGCGGCCTTCTTCCCATCTGCCTAACCCATGGGCACCGTTGATATGGCCGTAAGGACCGATCTCGACCAGCCCGGCTCCCCATGTTTCGGCGCAATGCCTGGCATGGGGAAGGCTGCCGTAGGGATCGTTGCTGCTGGCGACGATCAGGCTGGGCCAGGGCAGTCGGCCGGTCGGCAGGGGGCCGAAGGTGCGGGCCTCTACCGGAAAAGCCGGGCCGCTGGGGTCGGGGACGGCGACCAGCAGGGCACCCTTGACCTTTCGCTGCGTGCGTTCGGCCCAATGAGCCACCAGCAGGCAGGCAAGGCTGTGGGCGACAAGGAGGCAGGGGCCGGGCGTATCGGCCACGGTCCGCTCAAGAGTGGCGAGCCAATCCTCTAGCCGCGGTCTGTCCCAATCTGCGGGTTGAAAGCGCTTCATATCCGATTCGACCTCTTCCCAGAGGCTTTGCCAATGATCGGGACCGGAGTTGTTTATCCCTGGTAGCAGCAGAATGGTCATTTGTGGATCTTCCGATATTATTAAGGTAACGCTGCCTATTATCGGGCGCGCCTGATGGGCGGTACATGGAGGGTCATCGGAAAACTGCTCGGAATACTGATGATTTAAAGGAAGATGATGTCTGCGCGCGATAAGACGGAGGTCGATCCGCTCGATCTTAAAATCCTGGAGGCCCTGCAAGAGGACGCCCGCCAGCCGCTGTCGGAGATCGGCCGCCGCATCGGTCTGTCCCAGCCTGCCGTCTCGGAGCGGGTGAAGCGGCTGGAGGAGCGCGGCATCATCGCAGGCTATGGTGCGCGCATCGATACGGCTGCCCTTGGTCTTGGCATGACAGCCATGATACGGGTCAAGACGGCGCATGAGCATATCCGCGCCTGCCTGACGCGGTTTGCCGAAATTCCCAACGTGATCGAGGTCCATCGCATGACGGGTGAGGATTGTTTCCTGTTGAAGGTGGTGGTGCCGATGCCGGGCCAGCTGGAAACCATCATCGACTCCATCGCCCGCTATGGTAGCGTCACGACCGCGATTGTCCTGCGCAGCGAACAGCCGAAGATCATCGGCCGCGCACTCATCGCCGCGATGCGCGCCGAATGAGTGTCCGTCCCACCCCACTCTGGCAGCCTGTCCTGGCCACCGTGTTCGTCTATGCCGGTTTTGCCAGCATGGATGCGATTGCCAAGCATCTGACCGGGCGTGTCGAACCCGCGATGATCCTGTGGACCCGGTTTGCGGTAATGTTCCTGGTGATGTCGGTTCTGTGGCGCCGCGATCTGCGCCGGATCCCGCCCCTGCTGCGCGACCGGATGGTGATTTTCCGTTCGTTGATGCCCTTGGGGTCGGGTCTGTTCGCGATCCTGTCGCTCCAGCGCCTGCCGCTCTTCGATGCGACGGCCCTCTTTTATACCGCCCCGCTGGTGACGGTGCTGCTCGCTGTCTGGTTCCTGAAGGAGCGCATTTCGCGGACCAAGCTGATCGCCGTCCTGTGCGGCTTTGGCGGCATGCTGCTGATCGCAAGGCCGGGTGGGGCGCTGTTTGGGTGTACAATCCTGTTGCCGCTCGCCTGCGCGCTCTGTTTTGCGGGGAACCAGATCCTGACGCGTCTGGTGCGTGGCTATGACGGACGCCAGCTGCTTTTGGCGGGCGCGCTGATCGGCCTGATTGCTGCGTCTCTGCCCCTGCCGTTCCTGTGGCGGACACCCGACCTTGCCGCTTTCGGCTGGATGGCGCTGGCGGGGGTGCTGATGAGCGGGGTGCAGACTCTGTTGCTCTGGGGGCTGCAGCGGGCAGAAGCTGCCCGTCTTGCCCCGATCGGCTACCTACAGGTCGTCTTCGCGCTGTTCCTCGGCCTCGCGATATTCGGCGAAGTGCCGGATGTCTGGAGCATCGTGGGCATGGCCATCATCGTGGCCTCTACTTTGGCAGGGCAGCGGCGCTGAAGAGATTCCCAAGGAATCTCAGCCTGCCGAGTAAAAATCGTAAAGATTAGATTAATAGTACGCAAACTACTTATTTCTCTTAGAATTTAATGCCTGTCAGATTCGACAGGTTGATAAAATTTTATAATAATACTTAACAATTCACGACTCTTTTATCGTGAGAAGACCGTTATGTACTTCAGTGATAAGCGTTACAAAAATAGTCTTCCCGTCATCTTGTTGGCGACTGTAATACTATCTCCAATAACGGCAACTAAAGCTCAGGATATTGCGGCGCTCAAAGAGAGCTACCGCCGACCCAGCGAGATCCCCTTTCCACCGACCAATCCCTACACGCCTGAAAAGGCCGCGCTGGGTAAGGCGCTGTTTTTCGAGCCGCGTCTGTCGGGCAATCAGAATATGAATTGCGCCACCTGCCACAACCCGTCCTTTGGATGGGAAGTGCCGGTGAAAACCGCCATCGGTGCGCAGAATACGGCGCTGGAACGTCAGGCACCGACGATCCTGAATACGGCCTGGGTGCATCCCTTCTTCTGGGATGGGCGGGCGGCGAGCGCAGAAGAACAGGCCAAGGGTCCTATCGAGGCCGCGGTCGAGATGAATCTGCCCTTGCCCGAAGCCGTGGCTCGCCTGGGCAAGATCAATGAATACAAGCAATGGTTCAACCGCGTCTTCCCGGCCCAAGGCCTGACGGTCGACACGATGGTGCAGGCGATTGCCACCTTCGAGCGGACAGTGGTGGCGAGCTACGCGCCCTTCGATGCCTGGATCGACGGGGACGAGGGCGCCATTTCCGACAGCGCGAAACGTGGTTTCACGCTGTTTACGGGCAAAGCCAACTGCAGCGTCTGCCATTCCGGTTGGAACTTCACCGACAATAAGTTCCATAACATCGGCACCACGACCCGCGACATTGGCCGCGGCAAATTCGAGGCGGGAAACATCAAGGCGCAGAATGCCTTCAAGACCCCGACCTTGCGCGACAGCACGCAGCGCGCACCCTACATGCATGACGGTTCCATGGCCACGCTTGAAGAAGTGATGATGCATTACGTGGATGGCGGCGGCAGTTCTCCCTCGCTGGCGGTCGAAATGAAGCCGCTGAAGCTTTCGGGCGACGAGCAGCGCGATGTCATCGACTTCATCAAATCCCTGACCGGCTCCAAGCAGGTCGTTACCCTCCCGATCCTCCCGAACTAGGGGCGTCTGCGGTCATGAAGATCTTCTCCCGTCTGCTTATTGCCTTTGGCTTTGTCATCGCTGTCGGCTGCCTTCAGGGCGGCATCGCGGCGTTTAAGCTGGCCGATCTGGCCGATCAGGTGCAGGTGGCGACCAGCCGTCCCATCGCCGGGGTCGATGCCGCGCGCGCTGCCTGGGACAATTTCCGCCGCGCGCAGGATTATCTCGACGAGGTGACCGAAGGCGTCCGCATCCAGAGCAGCAGCGACACACTGCCGCGCTTCAAGGGGATGATCGAGCTGGCGGAGGCTGAACTCGCCCGTCTGCGGGATGCTCAGGGCAGCAATTCTATCCCGGCTGACCAGCAGAAACTGGCGGATCTGGTCGCGACCTGGAAGGCCCATGGGGTGACGCTTCTGGGGACCACGCCATCGAACTCGATCCCCTCGCCCCATACGATGGACCGGCTGGAGCGCGAAATCCGCGTCCTGCTGGAGGGCAGTGTGAAGGCGGCGGTGGCCGAGGCGGATAATGTCCGCGCCGAAATCGCTGCCGACGTGATCACCATTCAGCGGACGACCTGGACTTTGTTGCTGACGGCGACGCTGGTCGGGATTGTCCTTGCCATCGGCTCCGCCCTCTCGCTGACCCGGCCCATGGCGCGCCTGGAAGCTGCCATGCAACGCCTGTCGGGTGGCGATCTTGAAGTGCAGATCACGGAAAGCGGACGCCGGGACGAAATCGGCACCATGGCCAAGGCGCTGGATGTCTTCCGCGCCAATGCCCTGGAGGTGAAGCGTTTGGAAGACGAGAAGCTACTGGATGCCGAAGCGGCCACTACCCAACGCACGGCGCTGATGGCGGAAGTCGCGGCCAGCTTCGAGACCAAGGTCGCGGGTGTGATCGGTCAGGTGGAAACCGCCGTCGGTGCTCTGCAGGATGCGGCCGGCAGCCTGTCGGGTGAAGCCGAGCGTACCCGCCGTCAGGTGGTGGATGCTGTCGGCGCGGCCGAGGTAGCCTCGACCAATGTCATCGCGGTGGCGGCGGCGTCGGATCAGATGGCGATGGCGGCCCGCCGGGCTCACGGCCAGACCACCGAGTCGCGGGAGTTGGCCCAGCGTATGGTCGCCACCGTCGAAACCTCGCAGGAAGCCACCCAGATGCTGGTCGAAACCTCGGCCCAGATCGGCGAGATGGCGGGGCTGATCGGCGATATCGCCGCCCAGACCAACCTGCTGGCCCTGAATGCGACTATCGAGGCGGCGCGGGCAGGCGAAGCGGGCAAGGGGTTTGCCGTCGTTGCCTCGGAAGTGAAGGCGCTGGCGGATCAGACCCGCCGGGCGACCGAAACCATCACCGGCAATATCTCCAAGGTTCAGACGGCGGCGGAGCAGGTGGTGCAGATCATCGGTTCGATCCGCGACAGCATCGGCGCTATCGGCTCCTCCTCCCACGAGGTTGCGACGGCGATGAATGGCCAGCAGACGGCGGTCGATGATATCTCGCGCTCCATGTCGCGGGCATCGGACGCTACCGTCCATGTGCATGACACGCTGGATGCCGTGCGCAATGCCTTCGACGAAGTCTCCCATACGACCCGCCGCTTCGATGAACTGCTGGGCGCCCTCAACGACAATGCCCGCCAGTTGCGCTCGGAATCCGGGGCTTTCCTGGAACAGGTGCGCAGCGCGTAAGAGCGTAAAAACCATCAGCACGTCATCCCGGGATCCAGTCCCGGGATGACGACCCGCACAAAGAGGTTGGAGATCCCGGGATCCAGTCCCGGGATGACGGCTTTTTCTTTGATCGCCCCGGATTGCAATCTAAAGGTAGTCCCGGTGTCGTTCCTCAACCGTTTCATCGATCTGCGGCCCCTGGCCGCCAACCCGGACTTCCGGTATCTCTGGATCGGGACGGCGGCGCAGCTATTGGGGCGCCGGATCACGGCGGTGGCGGTCCTCTATCAGGTCTGGAGCTTGACCGGCAGCAGTTTCTGGGTGGGGGCGGTCGGGGTCGTGCAAGCGGCGGCCATGATCCTGTTTGGCCTCTGGGGCGGGAGTCTGGCCGACCGATTGGACCGGCGATATCTTGTGCTCTGGACCACCGTCGGCGCGCTGCTGGCGGCTATCGCGCTGGCTGTCCAGGCGTTGGCGGGGAACCAGTCTCTTGCCATCATTTTTGCGCTCAGCGGGATCCAGATTGCGGCTGTTGCCTTGGGTGGGCCTGCCCGCCGTGCCTTCATCCCGCGAGTCCTGCCGACCGATCAGGTGACGGCGGGTCTGGCGCTGGTTCAACTGGCCTCCCAGATCGGTTCACTGGTGGGGCCGGCTCTGGCGGGGCTGGTGATCGGCGCCTATGGAGTCGAGGCCTGTTATCTGCTGGAGGCGTTGGCTTTCGCGGTTTCCCTGTTTGGCGCGTTTCGCTTGCCTCGGATGCAGCCGGAACAGGCGGTGGAACGCAGCGGCATCGTCGCGGGTTTGCGGTTTCTTGTCGGCCGTCCGTTGCTGACAGGCGCGCTCCTGACCGATCTGGCGGTGACCATGCTGGCGATGCCCATGGCGTTGTTTCCGGCGATCAATGCGGCGCGTTTCGGGGATGATCCGCGGACGCTAGGGCTGCTGTTCTCGGCCGTTGCGGTGGGCGGGGTCGGGATGGCGGCTTTCTCTGGATTCTTCACCCGCATTGCGTCGGTCGGGGCCTTGCAGTTACTGACGGCGGCGGGTTGGGGCCTGGCCTTGGCCGGGGTGGCGCTGGTCTCGGACCTCTGGTCGACGCTTGCCCTGTTGGCCCTGGCTGGGGCTGCCGACACTATTACCGTGATCTCCAGGGGAACGCTGCTCCAGACTGCGATCCCGGACGGCTATCGCGGGCGGATCGCGGCGGTTGAGCAGGTTGTGGGGACGGCCGGGTCGGACCTGGGGAATTTCCGCGCCGGACTGATGGCCGGATTTCTGTCACCGGCAGGCGCGATGGCGGCGGGCGGCCTGATGTGTGTCGCCGCTATCGGAGCCATTGCCCTGGCCGTTCCGACCCTGCGGCGTTTCCGCCTGCCTCAATAATGGGGCGGTAGCGGGGTGGAGAGGATCAGGTCGGGCAGCACCCGGCGATAGTCCGACCGCACGGCCAGATACTGATCGGCAGCTTCCCAGGCGGTGGTCGCCGCGGCCACTTCCCAGGTGACGTCACGGCCCTCGGCCTGGGCTTCGTCGACCATGGCTGATGTCTCAGCGCTATCCTCGACCGGTCCCAGGATCGCGAAATAGGCCCGGTCGTGGTCGGTCAGGATCAGCAGCATTGTCAGGCCACCAGCTTGGCCAGCACGGCATTCAGGCGTTGGCGACCTTCCTCGGTCGCGGCAAGTCGGGTCTCGTCGAGAGTCAGGAAACCGCCCTCGATCAGGACCGCCAGATTATCGCCATCGACCAGCGCTTCCGGCTCCTGCCCGAAATCGCGGCGGAAGCGGGCACGGGGAATACCTTCCTTCAAGCGCAGCCCCATCATCAGCATCTCGTCCAGCTGTTCGGCGGATGTGACCGGCACTTCCTCCGCCATTCCGTCTTCACCCTTCTGCATGGCTGTCAGCCAGGTTTCAGGGGCTTTGTGCTGGCGGGTCGCGAGCTTCTCGCCGTTGCCCAGGGTCACGCGGCCATGGGCGCCGGGGCCGACGCCGACGTAATCGCCATAGCGCCAATAGACGAGGTTATGGCGGCTTTCCTCGCCGGGGCGGGCGTGGTTGGAGATTTCATAGGCGGGCAGGCCGCGCTTCTGCAACCGCTCCTGGGTCGCCTCATAGAGATCGCCTGCCAACTCGTCGTCGGGCAGGGCGAAGTCGCCGCGCCCATAGGCGGTATGGAACGCCGTGCCCTGTTCGATGGTCAGCTGATAGAGTGAGAGGTGATGCACGGCGAGGTCCAGCGCCTCGTCCAACTCGGCCGTCCAATCGGCCACGGTCTGCTGCGGGCGGGCATAGATCATGTCGAAGCTGAAGCGGTCGAACGAGCGTTTAGCGAGCGCGATGGCCGCCTTGGCTTCGGACACATCATGGGGGCGACCCAGGAACTTCAGGTCGGGATCGCGTAAGGACTGCACGCCCATCGACAGGCGATTGACCCCGGCGGCGCGGTAGTCGGCGAATTTCGCAGCTTCGACGGAGGTCGGGTTGGCCTCCAGCGACACCTCGATCTTCGGGTCGATGGTCCAGCGCGCGCCGATCCGGTCCAGCACGGCGCCGACGGTGCGAGCACTCATTAAAGAGGGCGTGCCACCGCCAAAGAAGACGCTGCTGACGGTGCGGCTCTGGGTACGGGCGGCCTGATGGTCGAGGGCGGCGAGTAGCCCGTCCTGCCAGGCCTGCTCGTCGATCCGCTCCCGCACATGGCTGTTGAAGTCGCAGTAGGGGCATTTGGACCGGCAGAAGGGCCAATGCACATAGACGGCGAAAGGCCGTTCTTCGATGGGGCGATGCCCGGTGTTTCGATTCTCAGGCAAAGACTTTGGCAACCAGCTGCTTGAAGGCGAGGGTGCGATGGCTGATCGCGTATTTCGCCTCTTTATCCATTTCGCCGAAGGTCTTGTCATGGCCCTCGGGCACGAAGATCGGGTCATAGCCGAAGCCGTTGGCGCCGCGGGCCGGGAAGGTCAGCGTGCCAGGGCAGCGGCCTTCGACCGTCACGATGCGCCCATCGGGCCAGGCGAGCGACAGGGCGGACACAAAGGCGGCGCTGCGATCCTCGGCATCTGCCAATTCGCGCTCCACCTTCTTCATCGCCATGCCGAAATCCTTGGTGGGCCCCGCCCAGCGTGCGGAATAGATCCCCGGTGCGCCGTCCAGTGCCGTTACCGCCAGACCGCTATCGTCGGCCAGCGCGGGCAGGTTGGCGGCAGCGGCAGCAGCGCGCGCCTTCAGTTCGGCATTGCCGGTGAAGGTCAGCGCGGTTTCTTCCGGCTCGGGCAGGCCCAGCTCGCCCGCCGATACGACCTTGATGCCGAAGGGTTCAACCAGGGCGGCGATCTCCGGCACTTTGCCCTTGTTGTGGGTGGCCAGCACGATGGTTTCGCCGGGATTGAGGCGGGTCGAGGTCACGGGGATATGCTCCGGGATGGGGTGGATGCCCCCTATATAGACCTGTGGGGTGCGGGGCGGAAGACACCTCGCTTGCGCAGAGGTCACTTCGTCGGTGAACGAGAGATAGATTGTGCACAAGTTTTTGCTTGCCAAACAATATTTTTGGAATAATTCTAATTTGTATCAACAGGAGATACGGACATGAGCCTCGCACCATCTGCCCATCGCTTCAGCTTCTCGCGCCTCGATGGCCGGGGAACCCTCAATCTGTCGGCTTTCACGGGCAAGCCGGTGCTGGTGGTGAATACTGCCTCCCAGTGCAAATTCACCAATCAGTACGAGGATCTGCAAGCGCTTCATGCCAAATACGCCGATGCGGGCCTGACGATCATCGGGGTGCCGTCCAATGATTTCGGCCAGCAGGAGCCGGGCAGCGCTACGGAAATCGGCGCCTTCTGCCAGAAGAACTATGGTGTCGAATTCACCATGGCGGGCAAGGAAAGCGTCATCGGCGCAACCGCCCATCCTTTCTTCAAATGGCTGGTGGAGCAGAAGGGCGAGGATGCTGCCCCGCGCTGGAACTTCCATAAATATCTGCTGGGCAAGGACGGCGCGATCGTTCGTTATTGGGCCTCGGTCTTCCGCCCATCGTCTGATCCGGTGATCCAGGCGATCGAAGGTGCCTTGAGGGCCTGATCGCGCCCGACTCATGAGTCAGATAGATCATTTGCTTGCGATTGATCCATTTGACTCATGAGTCTCTCTCAAGCTGATTGCAAAATGAAATCGGTTCACTTAACGTGAAACCAGTTGCATAAAACAATCGGTTTGATGGAGGCATCATGGGCAAGGTGGTTTGCGACGTCGCGGTTTCGGCCGACGGGTTTTCAGCCGGTCTCAACCAGTGCGAAGAACGGCCGTTCGGCGATGGCGACATGGGAATGCTGCATTCCTGGATGTTCGACGCGCCTGACGAGAACAAGGCCGAACTTGCCCAGATCACGGCGGCCAAGGCCTTCATCATGGGCCGCAATATGTTCGGCCCGATTCGGGGCGGCTGGCACAGCGATTGGAACGGCTGGTGGGGCTCGAACCCGCCCTATCACGCGCCGGTGTTTGTGCTGACGAACCACCCGCGCGCCAGCTTGCCGATGGAAGGCGGAACCACATTCCACTTCGTGACCGATGGGATCGAGTCGGCACTCCGCCAAGCCCGGCAGGTGGCGGGCGATCAGGATGTGGCGATTTCAGGCGGTGCTTCGACCATCAATCAATATCTGACGGCGGGCCTGATCGACGAGCTGCGCCTGCATATCACGCCCTTCACCCTGGGGGTGGGGACACGCATTTTCGACGGGGTGCCACCCCTGAAGTTGGAGCAGGTTTCGTCGCGGGCCGCGTCGACGGTGACCCATATCACCTATCGGGTGATCAGACCGTGAGGAGGACGCCTTCCGGCAGGCGGATGCCGAAACGCTCTGCCAGAACCCTCTTATACTGATCGAGCCCGTCGATCACCTCGGCGGGACCGATGCCATTCTTGGTGACGGTCTTCAGCTCGTTGTTCGTCAGCAGCAGGCGATGGTCGGCAAAGGTGCGGGCGACCACGCGGTTCTGGTTGAAAAACGAAGCCGCCGAATGCCCGTGGTAGAAGTTGAGCACTTCCACATCGACCGGGAAGCAGGGCGCGAAGTCGCACCAATAGAGCGACTTCCAGGCATCGCCGGTGCGCATCTCGACCTCAAAGCCGGTGCTGGACGCGATGATACGATAGGTTTCGCCGCCCGCCTGCTGCGCCACTTCCGGCTCGAACCGCAGGGGTTCGATCAGGCCATAACCGCCAAAGCCGACATCGGCGATCCACAGCTGTTGGCCGATGCGTACCTGGGTGATCAGATGGCCGCGCGGCCGGGGGCTGGGGCTGCCGAAGGTGGTGCGGCCCAGCAGCGAGGTTGCCTCGAAGCCGAACTTGGCCAGCATGGCGCCAAACAGCCCATTCTGCTCGAAGCAGTAACCGCCGCGCCCACGGGTCACCAGCTTGTCGAAAATCCCCGGCAAATCGCCCCGAATCGGGGTGCCGAGAAAGATATCGAGATTCTCGAACGGCACCGCCTGGGCATGGGCGCTGTGCAGACGGATCAGCCAGTCTTCGGTCGGTTGCACCGGCCCGGACAGGCCGATGCGGGCAAGATAGGCGTCAAGATCGATGGCGGCGTCGAAATCGGTAACGGCAATGCTCACGCGGCAAGCTTCTCGGCTTTGGGAACCAGGGCCAGGGCATCGAGAACCACCTGCAGGGTCGCACCCGGCTTATGGGCATTTTCCGACAGGTGACGGCGCCACTGACGCCCGCCCTTTTCCCCATGGAAGAGGGTCAGGATATGGCGGGTGACGGCATGTAGCGGCGCGCCATCGGCAAGCCGCTCCTCGATATAGGGCAGGAAGGACTCGATGATCGAATGCCGGTCGGCCGGGGCGTGGCTGTCGCCATAGAAGCGGCGGTCCACCTCGGCGAAGATCCAGGGATTCTCGTAAGCTGCCCGGCCGATCATGACGCCGTCCAGACCCAGCGCCAATTGTTCGGCGGCGGTGTCGAGAGTCTTGATGCCGCCATTGATCTCGATGGTCAGATGGGGGAATTCAGCCTTCAGGCGATGCACCAGATCGTAATTGAGCGGCGGTACTTCGCGATTTTCGCGCGGGGAGAGGCCCTTCAGCCAGGCTTTGCGGGCATGGACGATGAAGCGGGTGCAGCCGGCGTTGGACACGGTGCGGACGAAGCGTTCCAGCGTCGGCCATTCCTCCATCTCGTCGATGGCGATGCGGTGTTTTACCGTGACGGGGATGGAGACAGCGCCGCGCATCGCCTCGACACAGGCCGCCACCAGATCGGGTTCGGCCATCAGGCAGGCGCCGAACTTGCCCGACTGCACCCGGTCGGACGGGCAGCCGCAGTTCAGGTTGATCTCGTCATAACCCCAGTCGGCGCCAACCTTGGCGCATTCGGCCAGCTGCGCAGGATCCGCGCCGCCCAGCTGCAGGGCCACGGGATGCTGGGTGTCGTCATAGCCCAGCAGGCGCTGACGGTCGCCATGCAGGATCGCGCCCGTGGTGATCATCTCGGTATAGAGCAGCGTGCGACGGCTGATCTTCCGCATATAGGTGCGGAAATGCCGGTCCGTCCAATCGATCATCGGGGCGACGGAAATGGTGCTGGGGCTGCTCATGGGAGTTTATGTGGCGCAAGCAGGCGCGGGTGTCCAGCAACCAAAGTCGATGGCAGCCCTTCGTCGCTGCATTGATCGTATTGCAGTTAGAAAGAAGAATAAGATACATTATTGAAATATGGCTGATCCGGTCATGCCGTCCACAATGGCGAAGCCTTAGGCAGGAATATCCAATTCCCCGTTCGACCTTTCTCAAAGGTGCTCGTGGGCCTAGTGGACGCGCCTCATTATAGCACCGTGGGATTGGATCAATGCGCATCATTTATAGCGATATTCAGCGGCTGAAATCTGCTGCGAAACATCTCGTTGTCTGTTCGCAGGATATAAAACTTTCCGCTGCACAAGAAGCGTTGGCGAGAGCTAGCGGGTATCGAGACTGGCATGAGCTTTCTGCAAGTTCCTTCCGTTATACCAAAGATCATGCAAGTTCAGCTGAAATAGACGCTAATTTTATCGCTCGCCTTGCGGGAGAATTAAGTATTGATGTGGGCGATGTTCAGCTCATTGTTGCCAGGACAAAGCTTATTGATAATCAAGCTTGGACCGATGCGCGGCATCAGGCTTGTCAGCGCCAGTTATATCAGCTTGTAGGGGGGCTAACTGATGCCCAGATCGATCAGGCAAAAACAACTGCAATTCGCAGCGGTGAAACACCCCACCATGAGCATAGGGATTGTATTCGTATCGCTTATGAGTGGCTTGATGCTCAAGTAAAAATTAAATCTATGATCCGTAAACCCTTTGCAATTAAACATATTATTGAGAAATGGGCCGGTCGTTATGTATCTGCTTCTGACGTAGATGTTGCTGCGTTTATGCATCCCGATATTCGCGGTATATATCCTTATTTCAACATTAGCTCTCGCCTAACAGAGCCGTCTCGCAGAAGGCTTGATAATATTGAAGAGGCATTCACCCAAAGATATGCGAGAAATTATAATCCAAAGATCTATTCCCGTAAGGAAGAATAGTTAGGATCGTTAGGCGATCAACGCCGCCGCCTTCGCCCCCAGAACAGCTGCGGCGTCCTGGGGCGACAGCCTGACCTGCAAGCCGCGCTGGCCGCCGTTGATATAGACATACGCGTGCACCAGCGCGGTTTCCTCAATGGCGGTCGGCACCTTGCGTTTCTGGCCGAAGGGGCTGATGCCGCCGACGTGATAACCGGTCAGGCGTTCGGCATCGGGGACCTTCATCATGGCTGCGGACTTACCGCCAAAAGCAGCGGCAAGCTTCTTCATCGAGACCTCATGGTCCGACGGCACCACAGCGCAGACTGGCTTGCCGTCCACTTCCGCCATCAGGGTCTTCAGAACGCGGTGGGGTTCCTCGCCCAAGGCCTCGGCGGCTTGCAGCCCCACTTTTTCCGACCCAGGGTCATAGTCATAAGTGACGGCGGTGAAGGCGACCTTGGCCTTGGTGAGTTCCTGGGTGGCACGGGTGGTCTTGGACATGGCGAACCGGCAGCGGTAAAAAGGTCAAAAGACTATAAGGGAAGGGCGAGCAGCGTGCATCTGACCGCTGAAGAACGCGAGATTGCCGCCGGGGCCGATGCCCAGGCGATGGCGATGCGGATCGTTGCCGATGCCGGGCGCTTGCTGGGGGCGGATCGGCTGATTCCCATCGCTTCCTCCCATATCGATGGCGCGCTCTATCATGGGGATTCCGGCACCGAGTTCGCCGAGCGGCTGGTGGCGGGTGGGGCGACAGTGGCGGTGCCGACCACGCTGAATGTCGGCTCCCTCGACCTGCATCACCCCGGCGTCGTGCGGCTTGCCGGGCATCCGCGCGAGATGGCGCTGCGGCTGATGCAAGCCTATGAGGCGATGGGCTGCGCCAGGACCTGGACCTGCGCGCCCTATCAGGCGGGGCATCGACCGATTGTCGGCACGGATGTCGCCTGGGGCGAGTCCAATGCGGTCGCCTTCTGCAATTCCGTGCTGGGCGCGCGCACCAACCGCTATGGCGACTTCATGGATATCGCCTGCGCGCTGGTGGCCAGAGCCCCGAACTATGGGCTGCATCTGCCGGAAAATCGGCGGGCGAGCATTGTCGTCGATGTCTCCGGCCTGTCGCCCGAGCTGCGTGCCATGGATGCTTTCTATCCCGTGCTGGGCTCCTGGTTCGGACGCACGGTCGGAACCGAGATCGGCGCGGTGGTGGGGCTTCAGGGCTTCACCAGCGAGGATAAACTGAAAGCCTTCGGCGCAGCCGCCGCCTCCAGTGGCGCTGTTGGCCTGTTCCATATTGTCGGGGTAACGCCCGAAGCGCCAACTCTGGAGGCTATTGCTGACAATCCCAGGATGATCCGGGTGGATGCCGCGATGATCCGCGAGGCGCGTGCCAAACTTTCGACCGCGAGCGGTAGCCAAGTCGATGCGGTGGCGGTTGGCAGTCCGCATTTTTCGGTCGATGAATTCCGCGATCTCCATCGCTTGCTGAACGGCCGCAAGCTGCGCATGCCCTTCTATGCCAATACCGGCCGCCATGCGGTGAAGGCGCTGGAAGCCGTCGGGCTCTATCAGCCGCTCAAAGACCAAGGGATCGAGTTTGTCGTGGACACCTGCGTGGTGGTAACCCCGATCCTGAAGGAGATGGACGGGGTGCTGATCACCAATTCCGGCAAGTTCGCCCATTACGCCACCGGCAATACCGGCTATGGCGTCCAGTACGGCAGCCTGTCCGACTGTGTTGAAACTGCCGTTGCCGGGCGGCTGGTGCGGGACGAGGCAAGCTGGTCATGAGAGTGCTCTATCCCGGCGTGGCGGAGGGCGAGTTGCTGCGGCTGGAGGCCCCTTTGAGCTTCTGGGGCGGGGTCGATCCTGCCAGCGGCACCATCATCGCGGCCCAGCATCCCCAACGCGGGGTGAGCATCGCCGGAAAAATCCTCGCGCTTCCGGAAGCCATCGGCTCCTCCTCCTCTTCATCCGTGATGCTGGAGTTGATCCGCGCGCGCAAGGCCCCGGCGGCGGTGATCATGGGGGCGGTCGATGCGATCCTGATCGTCGGCTGTCTCGTCGGGCGCGAGCTGGGATATGCCTGTCCCCCGGCGGTTGAGATGACGGCGGAGGAGATCGCAGGATTAGCGGAGGGACGCTATGCGTTGGAAACTCAGGGACTCCGTTTGACTCTTGGCGCCTGAAGGCGTACACAGGCCGCCTGTAATGCAAGGGGTCGTCCCATCAGGGGAGGATTCCGCCGGTCCGCGAAGGCTCGCGCACCGGCGTTTTTTGTTTGGGTGAAAGGTACTTAAGCGTCGTGTTCGAGGGTTTGAGCAATCGTCTGGGAGAGGTCTTCGACCGCCTGCGCAAGCGCGGCGCCCTCTCTGAATCCGACGTTGCCGAGGCGATGCGCGAGATCCGCGTCGCGCTGCTCGAAGCCGACGTGGCGCTGCCGGTGGTCAAGGACTTCATCAATGCGGTGAAGGAAAAGGCCGTCGGTCAGGAGGTCGTGAAGTCGATCTCGCCGGGTCAGATGGTCGTCAAGATCGTCCATGATCACCTGGTCGAGATGCTGGGCGGCACGGTTCAGACGCTGGAGCTGCGCGCCGCCGCCCCGGTCGTGGTGCTGATGGTCGGTCTGCAGGGGTCGGGTAAGACCACCTCGACCGCCAAGATCGCCAAGCGCTTCAAGGACAAGGAACGCAAAAAGGTCCTGATGGCCTCGCTGGACGTCGCGCGTCCTGCCGCCCAGGAACAGCTGCGCATTCTGGGTGAGCAGGTCGGTGTCGATACCCTGCCGATCATCGCAGGACAGCAGCCGGTCGATATCGCCAAGCGCGCCCTCCAGGCTGCCCGTACCGGCGTCTATGACGTGCTGATGCTGGATACCGCCGGTCGCCTGTCAATCGACGAAGAACTGATGCTGGAAGTCGCGGCAGTCCGCGATGCCACCAGCCCGGCCGAAACCCTGCTGGTCGCCGATGCGATGACCGGCCAGGACGCGGTCAATACCGCCCGCATCTTCCACGAGCGTGTCACCCTGACCGGCATCGTGCTGACTCGTATCGACGGCGATTCGCGCGGCGGTGCGGCGCTGGCCATGCGTGCCGTCACCGGCCAGCCGATCAAGCTGATCGGCGTCGGCGAAAAGATGGATGCGCTGGAAGATTTCCACCCGGACCGTATCGCCGGGCGCATCCTGGGTATGGGCGACGTGGTCTCGCTGGTCGAAAAGGCCGCCGAGGTCATCGATCAGCAGGAAGCTGAAAAGCTTGCCCTAAAGATGCAGAAGGGGTCGTTCGACCTCGATGACTTCCTGTCCCAGATCCGCCAGCTGAAGAAGATGGGCGGCATGGGTGGCATCATGGGCCTGCTGCCGGGCGTCGCGAAGATCAAGAAGCAGATGGCCGAATCGAACATCGACGAGTCGATCGTGAAGCGCCAGGAAGCCATCATCCTGTCGATGACCAAGCGCGAGCGCAAAGATCCCAAGATCCTGAATGCCAAGCGCCGCGTGCGGATCGCCGCCGGTTCGGGCACCCAGGTTTCCGACGTCAACCGCCTCATCAAACAGTTCAGCGACATGCAGAAGATGATGAAGCAGGTCCAATCCATGCAGAAGAGCGGCGCCCTGCAACGCATGATGCCCAAGCTGCAATCCATGATGGGAAAGGGGGGCTTTCCGCCCCGCTAACCCGGACTAATCCACCTATCGACTATCACCTTACTAAGACCAAACGAGGATACTATGGCTCTCAAGATTCGTCTGACCCGCGGCGGCGCCAAGAAGCGCCCGTACTATCGCATCATCGTTGCCGAAGCGACCGCTCCGCGCGATGGCCGCTTCATCGAAAAGCTGGGTGCTTACAACCCGATGTTGCCGAAGGAACACGCTGACCGCGTCGTCCTGAACGCCGAGCGCGTGAAGCATTGGCTGTCGGTTGGCGCACAGCCGACCGATCGTGTTGCCCGCATGCTGGGCGCCGCTGGCGTCATTCCGGCCCCGAAGTATCGTGAGACCCCGACCCAGTCGGCGCCGAAGAAGAAGGCCCAGGAACGCGCCAAGGCCGCTGCCGCTGCAGCAGCTGCTGCCGAGTAATTTCGGCACCATCCGTCCCTAGGTCAGAGCCATGAACGCGCCCCGCCCCAATCTTGCAGACTTCGTGTGCGTCGGAAATTTTTCCGGCTCCCATGGCGTGCGCGGATTGGTGCGGGTGCGCAGTTTCACGGCCTCGCCGCGGGATCTGACGGCCTATGGGCCGCTCACGGATGAAAACGGCAAGGTCTGGGTCCTGACATTGACCGGCATGGCGCCCAAGGGTGCCAAGGCCGACGTGCTGGTGGCTCAGGCCAAGGGCCAAGGAAACGCTAAGGGTTTGGCTAATCGCGAGGATGCTCAGGCCCTGAACGGTCTGAAACTCTATGTCCCGCGTGAGGCTCTCCCGGCCCCCGAGGATGACGACGACTTCTATCAGGCGGACCTTATCGGCTGCACGGCGTTTACCGCCGAGGGGCAGGAGGTTGGCCGGGTGAAGGCGTTCCACGATTTCGGCGCGGGTGACGTGCTGGAAATCGGCCGTGTCCTTGGCGGAACGTTGCTGCTGCCCTTTACCCGTGCCTGCGTGCCTGCGGTTGATATCGCGGCCAAGCGCCTCACCATCCAGGAGCCGATCGAGATCGACGGCGAGGATCGTGGCCAAGGCGACGCAGACGAAGCGGCAGAGGGGGCGGTATGAGCAGGGCTCCCTGGATTGCGAAGGTTCTGACGCTGTACCCCGAGATGTTTCCGGGTCCGCTTGGCCATTCCTTGGCGGGGCGCGGCATGGTGAACAACCTCTGGCAGCTCGAAGCCGTGCAGATCCGGGACTTTGCGACCGACAAACATCGCACTGTCGATGACTCGCCGTTTGGTGGCGGGGCAGGCATGGTGATGCGGCCGGACGTGCTGGACGCCGCGCTGGAAGCGACCTTGTCGGCGGGGCTTGCCCCGCTGGTGATGACGCCGCGCGGCCGGATGCTCAATCAGGACCGGGTGCGCGATCTCGCGGCCGGACCGGGCGTCGTTGTCCTGTGCGGGCGGTTCGAAGGGATCGATCAGCGGGTAATCGAAGCGCGCGGCCTCGAAGAGGTCAGCATCGGCGACTATGTCCTCTCCGGGGGCGAGACGGCGGCGCTGACATTGATCGATGCCTGTGTGCGCCTCATCCCTGGTGTGATGGGCTCGGAAGCGACCTTGGATGAGGAAAGCTTCGAAGAAGGCCTGCTGGAATACCCCCATTTCACGCGTCCGGCCGATTGGAACGGACGCCCAGTGCCAGACATCCTCCTCTCTGGCCACCACGAGCGGATCCGCGCCTGGCGTTTAGCCGAGGCGCGGCGGATCACGGCCGATCGCCGGCCTGATCTGTGGGCCCGCTACTGCACCCGGCATGGCGCCGGGTCGCATTGATCCATCGCCTTTAGAGGAAGAGGCAAAAGGAAGTAGCTATGAATATCATTGAGACGATCGAGCAAGAACAGATCGCGAAGCTGACCGCCGAGAACCCGAGCCCCGAATTCGCGCCGGGCGACACCGTCCGCGTGAAGGTGAAGGTCATCGAAGGCACTCGCGAACGCGTTCAGGCTTATGAAGGCGTTGTAATCGCCCGCAAGAACTCGGGCGTGAACTCGAACTTCACCGTTCGTAAGATCTCGTATGGCGAAGGCGTCGAGCGCGTCTTCCCGCTGTACAGCCCGCGCCTTGCGGGTATCGAGGTCGTGCGTCGCGGCGCCGTCCGTCGTGCCAAGCTGTACTACCTGCGTGGCCGTCGCGGCAAGTCTGCCCGTATCGCCGAAAAGGTCGAAGCCCGCGAGCCGAAGAACAACGGCTAATCGCCGATCTTCGAGCTACGGCTCATCCGCCGCTTCTGCGTCGGAAACCTTTAAAACCCTCGCCGGAAACGGCGGGGGTTTTTCTATGATTGTTAGGTCTTTGCCTGCGATAAGAGGCTTAACAGTAATGTTTTCATTTCTTTCGATGATAATATGTATTTTAATGCTTCTATGAAGTTCTCCTCACTATTTATTTCATAGGATTCTCTGTGTAAATTTGATATTAATTTACCTGGGTACAGTAGAATTGCTTGTTGTTTGTATTGAAGAACGGTATATGTATATTTATTTAAGGCGGGGACTATTATTTTCAGATCAATAATTATATTGTCTCCTGTGCCGACTGCTTGTGTTTCTCCAATTAGACGGCCTTCAGTCTGTTCGTAAAGTATAGATGATTGTTCTCTTAAGAGAGACAGAGGTGTTTTTATCTCTTGAACATTCGGTATATTCCAGAAGCTGGTCATTATTTCCTCAATGATCTAGCGTCAGCATGATTGGTAAATGATCAGAAACGCGACTTTCAATTATATTATTATTCTTTAGAAGATTAGTAGTTCCTATTTTTGTTAAAATCTTTAAACCATCCTTGGTGTAATATGGTAATAAAGATGGTCTTATCAATATTTGATCAAATGTGTTCCAGTAATAATTTACCGCCCCAGATTTGTTATAATAATATGTCCCGGGCGGCCCGTCTGATTCATCTCCAAGACGGCTCCACATTGGATTATAGAAAAATCCAGACTCATTTCCAGAGTATTCTCGACTAATCTTAAGGGCCACATCCTTATCCATCACACCATGTAGCCCATCGTGGGCAGTTACCCCATGTTCAAATGGATTCATATTTAAATCTCCTATTATTATTGATTTATTATTATTGTTGTCCATCTCGGCCTGCTCAATAGACGACTTAATTCTCCTGGAAAAATAATATTGATCAACATCTTCGTTATGAAGCTTACTTGGTATATGTACGCCAGCAATTAAAATAGTATTTCCAAATTTGGTTTTAACTGATCTTACGGAAACTCGGTCGCTTACATCAGAAACGAGATTTAATTCAGATGTGCCTTTAAAGAAAAATTTTATTAGACTCGGCACTGGTTTGTATTCGAAATATAACTGATTATCCGATGATCTATTAAGAATAGATTCAACATTACCATTTTCAGTCGAATCTTCTGCAATTATTAATACATCTACATCATTCTCTAAACATGCATGCTCTAAATAATTTGCGGCGGAACCTTGTTTTATGTTCCAAAACATTATGTTGGTCATATTTTTTATTCTGAATAATTAATTTTCAAAGTTAAGTTTAGTTGGAAAATCACCACCTCACAAGCGGCTTTACCTCCGGGCTGGGCGGGAGCAGGTTGCGGACGTCTGAGAAGGGGGCATGCGGGTCGAAGCGGAAGCATTCGGCATAGGCGCCCTCGCCCCCGGCATTGCACTGGAGGGAGCGCAGGTGATTGAGCGTCGTGGCGCTATCGACGAAACGCTCCGGCCGCTGGCTGACGTGGCAGCGGATGGCGGCTTGCTTGGTCGCCATATGGGCCGAGATATCGACCCAGTACTGCGGGGTGAAGCCGGTGCCGTTCAGCGTATCGGCATAGAGCACCGGCACCCGGAAGCGCCCGGCGTCCAGGGCGGCGACCGATAGGGCGCGGTGGTCGGGGTGATAGTCTTCGGGTGGATGGGTGATGATCAGGTCCGGCTTCTCGGTCGCATAGAGGGCTTCGAGCGTGGCGACCAGCGCCTGTTCCTGACCCAGCGCGCCGTCCTGGAAGCCGAGGAAGATCGGTGTCACGCCAGCCAGTGCACCGCCTGCCGTGGCTTCAGCCTTGCGGGTCGCGGCCATATCGGGCGCGGCGCCCTTGGGCGATCCATCGGTCGCGACGGCCCAGGCGATCTCGTGCCCCAAGGCTTTGTAGGCCAGCAGCGTGCCGAAGCAATAGATCTCCACATCATCCGGATGGGCGCCTAAAGCCAGGATCTTCATCCCTAAAATCCCTCGCAAAAATTAAAGTCACTGTCAGGCTTGCTGCCCTTCACCGACGGGTCTAGCGTGCCATTTGTCCGACAAATCGGACTATCCTTTTTCTGGCGACATATCATGCTCCGCGGCATCGCGCTCGGCTTTCTCACATACCTGTTTTTCTCCTCCACCGACGCCATCACCAAGGAGTTGGGGTTGCGGTTGAGCGTCTTCGAGAAGGCGTTCTTCATCACCATCTTCGGCATCTTCCCGGTTTTCTGGATGAAGCCCAGCGGCATGCGCTGGCGGGTGGCCCTGCGGGTGACGCGGCCGGGGTTGCTGGCGATCCGGGCCTGCTGCGGGCTGTCGGCGTCCTTGCTGGGGCTTTATGCCTTTACCGCCCTGCCGCTGGCCGAAGCCTATGCGCTGATCTTCCTCATCCCCTTCTTCGTGACGCTGCTCTCTAAACTGGTGCTGAAGGAACATGTGCCTTGGCAGCGTTGGGCGACCGTGGCGGTTGGACTGGTCGGCGTGCTGCTGATCGTGCGGCCGGGGTTCCGGGAGTTGGAACTGGGCCATCTGGCCGCCGTCGGGGTGGCGCTCGCCTCCTCCATCACCATCATTATTCTGCGCACCCTGGCACCGACCGAAAAACCGGTGGCGCTGCTGGGCTGGGTCTGTGTCGCCGTCATCACCTTCAATGGGTTCGCTATGCTGCCCGGCTTTCACTGGCCCGCGGGGTATGATTTCGCGCTGATGGCGTTGGCGGGCGTGACCTCGGGTCTGGGATCCGTCTGCCTCATCACCGCCATGCGCCTCGCCCCCGCCAGCCGCATCGGCGCCACCCAGTACAGCCAGATCATCTGGGCGGTGCTGCTGGGTTGGATCTTCTTTCAAGAGAAGCCGGATAGCGTGGCCATGGTCGGTATCGGGTTTGTCGTGCTGTCAGGGGTGCTGGCGTTCCTGACGGGCAAGGAGGCGATGAAGCCAAGTCCGGTGGTGGAGACGTGACCTTCTCTGCTCTGTCGTCATGCCCCGGTTCATCCGGGGCATCTCCTCCGAGGGCGTTTCCACACTGTCTCGGTCTCTCTTGGATATGCGCCCGGAGGAGATCCCCCGATCAAGTCGGGGGATGACGACAGAGAGAGAACCGTTAGGGGATCCCCCCGATCAAGTCGGGGGATGACGACAGAGAGAGAACCGTTAGGGGATCCCCCCGATCAAGTCGGGGGATGACGACAGAGAGAGAACCGTTAGGAGATCCCCCGATCAAGTCGGGGGATGACGATTGAGGTGGGGACTCAAGCAGGCGGCGAGCGCAGGAACTCCAGGATCATCGCCGCCGTCCAGGTGAAGCGGCCACCGCCCAGGGCCTCGCCGCTGATGGGGTCGTAATATTCGGCAAAGCCGGTTTCGATCATCGCCAGGCTATCGTCGACAACCTCACGCGCGACCTCGCCCTGGCCGCAATCGGCAAGCCCCAGGGTCAGCAGATAATTCACGATCAGCCAGCAGGGGCCGCGCCAGTAGCGTTTGCTCTCGAAGCGCGGATCGGCGGGATCATGGCTCGGTACGCTGAACTTGCCCTTGGACCGCCACTCGCGGATGCGTTCGGCAAGCTGCGCCTGACGTTCCGGCGTGCCAGCTTTGGCCAGCAGCGGTAGCAACCCGCCGACCGAGCGGCTGTCGACCAGCGCGCCCTTTTTGCGGTCAAAGCAGAGATACTGACCGGCTTCCTCGCTCCAGAGGGTTTCCAATGCGACCCGGGCTTTCTCGGCGCGGGTATGCAGGCGCTGGGCAAGCTCGGCCATTCCCAGCTCGTCCGCCAGATGGGCGAGGTCTTCTTCGGACCGGATCAGGATGGCGTTGAAACCGGGATCGACGACCTGGAAGGGGGAGGCGTCATGCAGCTTTTCATTGTCCCAGCCAAGCGAGCGGAAATGCTGCACCAGATAGAGATAACGGTCGTATTCCGCCTTGGTCGGGCGCTGGGAGGCGTCGACATGCTGGGTGTCGCGGCGGACATAGGGATCGATGCCGTCGTCCGGCACATTCATCAGCGCGTCGATCCAATCGATGGAATTATCGCGGCCGCTTTCCCAGGGGTGCAGCAGGGCAATGACGCCGGTGCCTTGGGGATCGCGGCAGCGGTAGAACCAGTCGTGCCAGGCGACGACCTTGGGCAGCAGGGTGCGCAGGCGTTCGGTACAGGTGCCGAGATCCTTGGCCCGGCGCATCAGCAGGCGCAGAACGAGGCCCGCGACCGGCGGCTGGGTGATGCCGGAGGTGTCGGTCGGGCGTCCGGTCTTCCAGACGGTGGGGCCGGGGAAATAGCCGTCGTCATGCTGGTGGAAGATGATGTGCGGCACCATGCCGTCGGGCCACTGGTGGGCGAAAAGCGTCTCGATCTCGGTCCAGGCGCGCGCCTCGTCGATCTTCTGCTGACCGAGCGCGGTCAGGCAGCTGTCCCAGTTCCATTGGAAGGGATAGAGGCCCTTGGTCGGCACGGTGTAGGTGCCGCGGTCATTCTCGGCCAGGATCTCGGCGGCTGCGTTGAAAAGGTCTTGGGAAGCCATGGTGAGGATACTCGCGTCTTTTTAATTTAGGCGGGGAGGGCGAGGCCGGTTTCGGCATCGAACCAGCGGATGCGGTCGGGCCGGGCGGTCAGGGTGAGCGTGTCGCCGGGCGCGATCTTCCTGTCGCTGTCCAGGACGGCACGGAAAAGCTCACCGGCGACGGTGAGGGTGGCGAGCAGATGGGCGCCTAGTGGCTCCACCACCCGCACGGTCCCGGTCAGCTGGGGACCCTCGCCGCCTTCGGCCACATCTTCGGGTCGAATGCCGAAGACGGGCGTGCCGGTTGCCGGGCCGGGGATGATCTGCCCCGCAACTTCGATCCCGCCTCCCGCGCGGCGGGCGGGCAGGAAGTTCATGGGGGGATTGCCGATGAAGCCGCCGACGAAGCGGGTGGCGGGGTTGCGATAGACCTCCACCGGATCGGCGCATTGCACGATCTTGCCGCCCTGCATGACGGCGATGCGGTCGGCGAGGCTCATGGCCTCCACCTGATCGTGGGTGACATAGATGGTGGTGGTCTTGCTTTCGCGCAGCACGCTTTTCAGCTCGGCGCGCATTTCGAGGCGCAGCAGGGCGTCGAGGTTCGAGAGCGGCTCGTCCATCAGCAGGACTTCCGGCTCCATGGCGAGCGCGCGGGCAACGGCGACGCGCTGGCGCTGACCGCCTGAGAGTTGCCCCGAATAGCGCTGGAGCAGCTGTTCGATATGCATCAGTTCGGCCGATTTCTGGACCTTCGATTTGATCGCGGCCTCGTCCAGCTTCTTCATGCGCAGGCCGAAGGCGATATTCTCGAACACCGTCAGATGCGGGAAGACGGCGTAATTCTGAAAGACCATGGCGATGCCGCGCTGGCGGGGCGGCAGGTCGGTGACATCCTTGTCCCCGATCTTGATGCGCCCGCCCGAAGCCTGGTCGAGCCCGGCGACGAGGCGCAGCAGGGTGGTCTTGCCGCAACCCGACGCGCCCAGCAGGACCATGAATTCCTGGTCGGCGATGGCAAGGTCGATGCCATGCAAGGCGGTGAAGGTGCCGTAGCTGCGGGTGACGCCGGCGATGGAGATATTGGCCATGTCGGCTCCTATAGCGATTGGATAGCGGGGGTCATCGGTTCGAGATCCCCCAGAGCGAGAAGAGATATTTGCGGACCGCGAACAGGAAGATCAGGGCGGGCAGGACCAGCACCGCCGCGCCCGCGAACTTCAGCGGGGCCGGGGAATAGTCGAGGCTCTGGATCAGGAAGGCGGTCAGGGTCTTGTTCTCGATGGTCAGCACCGCCGCCGCGAATACCTCGTTCCAGGAGGTCACGAAGGCGAAGACGCCGGAGGCGGCGATACCGGGCAGGGCCAGCGGCATCACGACTTTCCAGACCGCCTGGATCCGTGTGCAGCCCAGCGTCCAGGCGGCTTCCTCCAGCTCCACCGGAATGCCGGAGAAGAGGGAGAAGGTGACGAGGATCGCGAAGGGCAGCGCCAGGGTCGAATGCACCAGGGCCAGGGCGAAGATGGTGTCGTCGAGGCCGGAGCGGATGAAGAAGACCGCCAGCGGCAGGGCCAGCAGGGGCAGCGGGAAGGCGCGCGTCATCAGCACCAGCAGGCGGAAGGTGCTCTTGCCCGGAAACTCGTAGCGGGCCAGCGCATAACCGGCGGGGGCGCCCATGCCGATGGCCATCAGCATCGTGATGACGGCGACCAGCAGGGAGTTCATCAGCGCCTTCAGCACGCCTGCGTAGTTGACGAAGAAGATCAGGCTGTCCAGGTGGAAACTGGGGAAAAAGCTCTTCGGCCAGCCGGTGACTTCGGCGGGGGTGGAGAGGGTATTCACTAGCACGAGGTAGATCGGTACCAGGATCCAGGCGCAGATCAGCACGACCCCGGCGATGAAGAGATTGCGGGAGGCCTTGGACGGGTTCATGCGCGTTGCTCCGCCCGGACTCTAAGGACACGCAGGAAGACCAGGGTGAAGGCGACGGAAATCCCCAGCACGATCAACGCATAGGCCGAAGCGACGTTGCGGTCCTGGAGATTGAACTGCCAGTTGAAGGTCTCGCCCAGCAGGACCGGCAGATTGGTGCCGGTCAGGGCCGCTGCGACGCCGAACACCTCGAAGGCCAGGATGGTGCGCAGAATGAGGGCGGTCTGAAGGCTGGGCTTCAGCAGGGGCAGGGTGACCTTGGTGAAGCGCTTCCAGGGACCGGCGCCGAACACTTCGGCAGCCTCAGCATATTCCTTCGGGATAAGTCCCATGCCCGCGACCAGGATCACCAGCATCAGGGCGGTGGAGCGCCAGATTTCGGCGATGATCACGGCGGCGAACAGCGCCCACATATTGCCGTACTGCAGCCAGTTCACCTGGCCTTTGATCAGACCCATGGCGTTGAGGAGGCTGTTGAGAAAGCCCGTCTGCTCCAGGATCGCCAGCCAGATCAGGCCCGCCGCAAGATCGGAGACACCGAGCGGGATGGTCCAGATATAGAGGATGATGTCCCGGGCGCGCTCCAGCTTGGCGACCATCTGCGCCATGGCGAGGGCGAAGATCACCTGAATGGGCACCAGAATGCCAACCAGGATGAAGGTATTCTTCATCGCCGGGCCGAACTTCCAGTCCGCCGAAAGCGTGGTGAAATGCTGCAAGGTGGGCGAGCCCTCGACCGTCAGCCCCAGCCACGCCACCTGCCCGAAGGGGATCAGGAAGAAGGCGACCAGGAACAGGGTCGACGGCAGCAGCAGCAGATAAGCGAGCGTGCGCTGGGACTTCATACGGAAACCTTTTTAAAAAGAGGAGGGACGGGGCACCGCCCCTCCGTCTTCAATCACTCGACCGGTCGAGTGTCGGTCGATTACTCGACGGGGCAGGCGCCGGTCGAGGGCTTGTCCGGGGCCCAGCAGGGGGCGCCGGTCCGCTCCAGAATTGCCTTCAGCTGGGTTGCCTGGCTGTCGAGCACTTCGCGGATCGGGTGGTTGGCCAGCAGGATGCGCTGGAAGGTGTCGGTATAGACCTTGTTGAACTGACCGCCCTGGTCGCCCAGGCCGACGGGCAGCAGGCCAGGCTTGGCATCCTTGGCCGACGACTGCCTGGCGATCGCGGCGGCCGAGATCTTGACCGACGGCTGCACGTCATCGGGCACCTGGACATCGACAACCGGGAAGAAGCCGGTGGCGCGCAGGGTCTCGATCTGGGTCTTGGGCTGCATCAGATGGGCGACCAGCTTCTTGGCGGCAGCCTGATCCGGTGCGGTCGAGGGAATACCGATACCGGCGATGACCGGCATGAAGCCACGGCCAGTCGGACCGGCGGGCGCCGGGAAGGCGATGAAGTCGTCAGGACGGGTATTGAAGGCTTCCTGCAGACGGGCGGCATGGTCCCAGACGACCCAGACTTCGTCGGTCAGCAGGGCTTCCTGCATGAAGTTATAGCTGGTGGAGGCCGGGTTGGTTTCGGCCCACAGACTCTTCATGGTGCCCCACATCTTCTCGGCTTCGGCCGAGCGGAACTTGGTCACCATCGAATCGGTAAAGGACGGATAGAGATAGCCCTGGACGAAACGGGCCAGCAGGCCGCGCGGACCTGCCGGGATGCCGATCTTCGGGCCGCCGGTCTTTTCCTTCAGGGTCTTGCCCCAGGCGATCAGCTGATCGTAGGTCAGGGCGTTCACATCGGCGCCCGCGGGCAGATACTCCAGCGCCTTCTTGTTGGCGGCCATCAGGTATGTCGCCTGCATCCAGGGCAGATACTTCTGCTGATCGGTGCCGAGCTTGCCGAGCTTGGCAAAAGTCTCATTGACCTTCACATCGCCCAAACCCTTGGCGACGTCGGACAGGTCGGTGAGGTTCTTTTCATAGACGGTGAATTCGCCATGCAGACCGCCGATGACGGCGATGGTGCCTTTATTGGCCTGGAGTTCAGCCTTGATACGGGTATTGAAGGGGCCTGCATCCATGGATTGGAACTCGACCGGCGCGCCAAACGGCTTCAGCACCAGGTCGCGCATCTTCTGACCTTCTTCGAGCGGCGTTGCCTGGGTCGACCAGAATAGCAGGCTCTGAGCATGGGCGCCCGAGGCGGCAAAAGCCGCGACAGACAGCGCAACGGCCGAGACGACGCCGGCCAGACGGTTCGATTTCATAAGTGTTCCCTCTCCTTGTGCGGGCTTGGCTGCCCTTACTTGATAGTCGGTGGACGAAGAGGCGCGGCCGGGGCCGGGCCGTGACTGGCCCGCGGGATAAACCGGACGGGCAGCAATTGGTTGCGGGTCTTGGGCTCGCGGTCTTCCAGCAGATCGATGGTCATGGCGGCGACCGCCATGGCCGCCTTGCGGACCGACTGATCGAAGGTCGAGAGCGGGGGGCTGGAATAGGCCGCGACCGGGATATTGTTGAAGCCGATGACCGACAGATCGTCCGGCACCCGCAGCCCCGTCTTGCGCGCGACCTCCAGGACTGAGAGCGCCAGCGCATCGGTGACGCAGAGGATCGCCGTCGGCCGGTCGTTGCCGGTCAGCAGGTGCAGCGCTGCCGTCTCGGCCGCCGGATTATCGCCCAGCGGGGTTTCCGCGATGGCGTCCAGCGTCAACCCGTGGCGAGCCAGGGCTGTTTCCATGGCCCGGCGCCGGATGGTCGAGAAGTTGAAGGGCGTGGTGGAGGTCAGCAGCCCGAACCGGCGGTGGCCCAGGCTGAACAGCAGATCGACCGCCTCGGAAAACCCCGCCTCGCTATCGGTGTCGACCCAGGCGAAGGGGCGGGTTTCGCCCTCTGCCCGGCCATGGGCGACAAAGGGAAAGCGCCGGTCGAGCAGGAAGGAGATGCGCGGATCATCGTGCAGGGTGCGGTTGACCACCACGGCATCGGCCCGGTCACCATCGACGATATGCTTCAGCACCTCCAGCGTGTCCTGGCGCGGGGTGACGGTGGCGATGAAGAGATCGCGCCCCCGGTCTGCCAGCCCTTCGCCCAGACCCGCCACGAATTCCGACAGGGAGGCATCGAGCATGGGCTGTTCGCGTACCGGCATCACCATGCCAATGAAGTCGGTACGGCCAGACACCAGCATGCGGGCAGCGCGGGAGGGGATATAGCCCAGGCGGTTGGCGGCTTCCTGCACCCGCTGACGGGTTTCGGCCGCGATGTCGGAATGACCACCCAGGGCGCGCGAGACCGCCGCGATGGACAAGCCCACCTCGGACGCAATCTCCTTCAGTCGGGGTTGCCGACGGTCAGCCATGGGTTTCCTCCGGCGGTAGCCTGTTCGGCCACTCTCTTAAACGTTTCAGAAAGGCTTGCATGAGTCCTGAACCTCCGTCAAATGATTTCCTTAAACGTTAAAGTGACTGCATATTCCCGGTTTATTACGCGTTTTGAGTGATTCTCGCGAAAAGCGAGCAAGCGGTAACAGCGGTGGTTTATAGTAGTTTCTACTTCTTCCCTGGTCGGTCAGCTGAATTTGGCCCACAGAGTTGTCGCTAGAGTTGTGCTTGATGGCGGTAGACGAGGAGAGTCCCCACATATAAAGATCGAGTTGGAGGACGTTTTGGACGAACTGCGCTTCAGGATCGATGTCTTTCAGCCAGAAACCATCCCGATGGAACGGCTGGGAGAATACATGACGGCATTAGCCGCTCTACTCGGACATGAGAAGAGTGTGCATTTCGTGCGCTTAGATGCCGGAAGCGTTCAGCTGGTTCATCGGATCGATATTGCAGACCAGCCCAAGGTTGAAGCACGTTTGAGCGCCTTAAAGCGCGGAGAAGGTGCCGCGGATGTCGTAAAGGCATTCCGCAAACTCGACAGCATGTTGGCAAACGACAATGCGATTGGTGAGTTGACGGAAAATAGTGGTGATGTGGTCATCCCTTTCCCTGGTCGCACCAAACCAAAGCCTGCTGAATACGGCCTGATTCACCAGCCCGGAAGCCTTGACGGTATCCCGATCAAAGTCGGTGGCCCCAAGGAAATGGCTGAAGTGCTCTTACAGGAAACAGGGCCAAATGGCCGATTGTATAAGTGCATAACCACTCGAGATATCGTTCGAAAGATTGCTGGACATCTTTTTGATCGCACGATCCGAGTTCATGGGAATGGGTGCTGGAAGCGAGAAGTCGGTGGCGGTTGGATTTTGGAAAGATTCACAATCGCTGAATTCGAGGTGCTAAATGATACGTCCCTATCGGAAGTCGTAACCGAACTGCGGCGAGTCGAGGGAAGTGACTGGCGGGCAGCCGAGGATCCTTTCGAGGTGCTCCGCGAGTTGCGCGATGGCGAGGACAGGTTGCACTAATGGTCCTCTTTGATGCCAATTTTCTCCTGTTACTGCTGGATCCGGATATCAGTGTCCCTAAAGATCCGCAGACAGGGGCTCCGTTGGAGCGAGCCAAGGAGCGAGTTGAGCATCTGATTGCTACCTTGGCAGCAGCACATGAAACGATTGGTATACCGACCCCGGTGATGGCAGAGGTTCTAGTCTATGCCGGAGTAGCGGGGCCATCTTATGTTGGAATCATTACGCAGAACCGCAATTTCAGAGTTCTACCATTTGACCTTCGGGCAGCAATTGAATGCGCAGCTATGACTAACGATGCATTGCTCACGGGAAAAAAGAAGTCTGGAAGCGCGGCGCCATGGCAGAAGGTAAAAATAGATCGTCAAATAATTGCGATAGGTATCGTTGAGCGAATCTCAAAAATTTATGGGGATGATGGTGATCTCCTACCGTTAGCTCGCGATGCAGGAATCGAGGTTGAAAGCAGTTGGCAGCTATCTCTTCCTCCCGAAAACCCTCAGCAAAGTCTTCCATTATAATGTCAAACCAAGTCACCATCGAAATCTGCGTCGAAGGCGTCGACGGGCTGGTGGCAGCGCAGAATGCGGGGGCGGACCGGGTCGAGCTTTGCGCCAGCCTGCTGGAAGGCGGCCTCACCCCCAGTTTCGGTGTAGTGTCGGCGGCGCTATCGGTCGCGACCATCCCGTTCCATGTGATCGTGCGGCCGCGCGGTGGCGACTTCCTCTATTCCGAAGCCGAATTCCTGGGGATGCTGCTCGATGTCTCGATGCTGAAAGACCTGGGCGTCAAGGGCGTGGTGATCGGCTGCCTGACCGAGGATGGCCGCATCGATGAAGACCGCATGGCGGCGCTGGTCGATGCCGCGCGTCCGATGTCCGTGACCTGCCATCGGGCTTTCGACATGACCATTGATCCTATAGAGGCGCTGGAAGCCCTGATCCGCTGCGGCATCGACCGCGTGCTGACCTCCGGCCAGCGCAATACGGCGGTGGACGGGGTGCCGGTGCTGAAAGCGGCCGTGGAGCAAGCCAAGGGCCGGATCGTCATCATGGGATGTGGCGAGCTGGATGCCGGAAATATCGCCAAGGTGCGCGATGCCACGGGCTTGACCGAGTTGCATTTTGCCGCCCTGAAGACCGAGGCGAGCGGCATGGTCTATCGCAATCCCCATGTGGGCATGGGCGGGACCGATCTTGATCGCGAATATCAGAACACGGTCACCGATGGTGCCGCTGTGTCAGCGACTATCCAGGCTGCGCGCCGATAGACTGGGAACCGGGCGAAGGGCTTGGCATTTACCTTGGGTAACAGGCCAGGGAATGCCGCCATGGAACCCGTCACGCTGATCGGTGCTGCCGCAACATTATGTTCGACGGTCAGCTTTGCACCGCAAGCCTGGAAGATCATCAAGAGCCGCGATACCGCTGCCATCTCCATGCTGACCTACAGCTTCACGGTGGCGGGTTTCGCCTTCTGGCTGGCTTATGGGATTCTGCTGCTGGAATGGCCGCTGATCGTGACCAACGGCGTCTGTCTTGTGTTGTCGGCTTTCATCCTGACGATGAAGATCTTGCCCAGGGATGGGAAGAATGCCGTTGCCGATGCGATCGATCCCGCACCCGGCAACGGTTGATCCTTCGGACTAATTAGCCCATGCAGGCCGCGAGATGCTTCTCCAGGACCTTGCCGCCCTTCTGTAGTTCATCGGAGGTCGCCTGGGTGGCCGGAGCCTTGCCCGCCAGCAGCTGCACCTGCAGCTCGAAATAGCGCTGCAGATCCTTCTTCTCGGTCGCGTCGGTGTTCTTTTCGAGGCAGGCGCACTGCGCTTCCTCGAACATGCCACCGCCGCCGGCGATGCAGGATTCCTTAAACGTGGCAGCCATTGCCACGCCGGAAATGGTAAAGAAAACACCGGCGGAAATTAACCAAGTCTTCGCGCTCATTCAACTCTCCTAAGACAGAACTTACCGCCTCACGCTCTGCCTAAGTCACAGCTTTCTCAAGTAATATATTTGTCACGATCCGACATATGCTCTTGAAAGATTTAATCCGGCCATGTCCTCATCCGCTCGAACCGCTTGCGTTGCCTGTCGCCAACTCGTGTGGGCTGATAATCATTGCGCTGGAGAGCTGCGGTAAAGGCCTTCACCAGGATATCGGCGACCAACCCCTCCTGCCCCGGATGCAGGTTGCAGGGGTCGAGCCAGATGTAGCCATGCTCGGCTTCGTGATCGCGCACGATCAGCGGCGGATCGTTGGCAGCGACCATGTCGGCCAGGTCCCAGGCAGTGATACGCGCCTCGCCCGCGTCGATCTGCACCTTCAGGCGGTTCAGCGGATTTTCGGTCGGGTCGGGCAGCACCGTCGCGGTCACGCCCGGCAAGCCGTTCAGCTTCTCCTGCCAGAGGGCGAGGTAGCCGTCTTCCTTGGCCTTGATGCCCGCATGGTCGCGGGTTTCCCAGGCAGTCAGGGCGGCAATGACACCGATCATGCCTTCCTTGCCGACCTTCATCCCGCGACCGATGCCAAGGTTCTGGAGGTAGGTGGCGCGCACCAGATCTTTGCGCCCGGCGACGATGCCCGCTGTCGGGCCGCTGAGGAATTTGTGGCCGCTGTAGAGGACAATGTCCGCGCCATCGGCCAGGAAGCGCTTCAGATCATATTCCGACGCGGCATCGACGATCACCGGCACGCCCTTGGCGTGGCAGACGTCGCAGAATTCCTTCAGGCCGATCTGGCCGTATTCCACCACATGGTGAGAGACCACGAACAAAGCCGCCGCCGTCTTGTCCGTGATCGCACCCGCCAGCTGATATTCCTGGGCATAGGTGGAGGTGCCGACCGTCACCACTTTGGCGCCCGACAGTCGGATGCCCTGTTCGATGGAGGCGCCGTAATGGACCATATGGCCCATCTGGATGACCACTTCGTCCTTCAGACCCGCCGTATTCGGCAGCCGCTCGATAGCCGCCAGATCCTCGCGCGTCATGGCACCGGCAATGGCCAGCGTGATCCCGGCGGCACAGGAAGCCGTGACATAGCCCGCCTCGCCGCCCGTCAGGCGCGCAATGACTTTGCTGGCTTGCTTCTGCAGCGCATCGATCTCCACGAACTGCGGCAGGAAAGCCGCGATGGCTTCCACCACCTGCGGGGCGGCGATGGAGGCGCCAAGCCCGGTCATGGTGCCGGAGACATTGATGATCGGGCGCAGGCCCTGCGCCGGTCGAGGGTCGTGCATGGTTATTCCTTCACGGCGAAGATGGCTTCGATCTCGACGGTGATCTGCATCGGCAGCGACCCCATGCCGACCGCGGAGCGCGCGTGCGGCCCGGCCTCGTCACCAAAGACCTGGATGAAGAGGTCGGAGCAGCCGTTGATCACCTGGGGATGCTCGGCGAATTCCGGCGTGCCGTTCACCATGCCCAGCAGCTTCACGACATAATCGACCTTATCGAGGCTCCCCAGCGCTTCATTGACCAGCGCCAGGATATTGAGGCCGACGATGCGGGCGTGCTGATAGGCCTCTTCCACCGTCACGGTGCCGCCGACCTTGCCGGAATGCACCTTGCCGTTCGGCTCCACCGGCCCCTGACCGGAGATATAGAGGAGGTTTCCGACGCGGCGGTAACCGATGAAATTGGCAATCGGCGCGTGGGGCGGCGGCAGGATGATGCCGTGTTTGGCGAGATTGGCGGAAGCGCTCAAAACAGATCCTCACGTATGCAGGCTTTGACATGGCCGGGGCTGACTTCCGTCAGAGGCGGCACGGCAACCGCGCAGTCGGCGATCGCATGGGGACACCGGGTGCGGAAGACGCAGCCCGAAGGGGCGTTGATAGGGCTTGGAATATCGGCCTTCAACAGAATGCGTGTCCGATCCAGGGTCGGATCGGGAATCGGCGCCGCGCTGAGCAGCGCACGGGTATAGGGATGGCGCGGGTTGGTGAGCAGCGTATCCGTCGGCCCCATCTCCATGATCCGGCCGAGGTACATCACGATCACCTCGTCGCAGAGATAATCGACCACAGCAAGGTCATGGGCGATAAACAGCAGCGTCAGGCCCAGTTCCTCCTGCAGATCCTGCAACAGGTTCAGCACCTGGGCCTGGACCGAGACATCGAGGGCCGAGACGCTTTCATCCGCCACGATGAAGCTGGGGTTGACCGCCAGGGCGCGGGCGATGCCGATACGTTGACGCTGGCCACCCGAAAACTCGTGCGGATAGCGGCTCATCTGTTCGGCGCGCAGACCGACGCGGGTCAGCAGATCGGCCACCCGGTCGCGGCGTCCAGACTTCGAGAGATCGGAGTGGGTGCGCAGCGCCTCGCCGATAATCTCCTCCACCGTCATGCGGGGATTGAGACTGGAATAGGGGTCCTGGAAGATGATCTGCAGATGCTTGCGGTAGGGCAGCATGGCAGCGCTTGAGAGGCCGAGTAGATCGGTCCCCTCATACTCAACCTTGCCCGCTGTCGGCTCGATCAAGCGCAGCAGTGCGCGGCCCGCCGTGGTCTTGCCCGACCCGCTTTCGCCCACCAGCCCGACGATGGAGCGGCGCTTCACATCGAAGCTGATATCCTCCACCGCCTTCACATATTGTTTGGGCCCGCGCCAGGCGCGTTTGGTCTCGAAATGTTTGGTGAGGCCGCGCACCCGCAGCAGAACGGGATCTTGGGTTTCATCGAGCGGCATCACGCAACCTCCTGCCAGCGATAGCAGCGCACCTGATGGTCGCTGCCGACCGGATCGAGGCCCGGTAAACCGGCCGTGCAGCTATCGACCGCCAGCTCGCAGCGCGGCGCGAAGGCACAGCCGGGCGGCAGGTCGAGGGCATTGGGGATCGATCCGGGAATGGCGGGCAGACGGCCCCGCCGGTTGCGCGGCTGACGACGATCCAGGCGCGGTACGCAGGCCAGCAGCCCCCGCGTATAGGGATGACTGGGGCGGGCGAAGAGTGCCTTGGACTCGCCTTCCTCCACCACCCGGCCTGCGTACATGACGGCGACGCGATGGGCGACTTCGGCGACCACGCCCAGGTTATGGGTGATGAACAGCACGCTCATGCCCAGTTCCCGCTGCAGCTTGCGCATCAGATCCAGGATCTGGGCCTGGATGGTGACATCCAGGGCCGTGGTGGGTTCGTCCGCGATCAGCAGGGAGGGACGGCAGGCCAAGGCCAGGGCGATCATCACGCGCTGCCGCATGCCGCCCGACATCTGGTGGGGATATTCATGGACGCGCCGACCGGCTTCCGGAATTTCCACCAGTTCCAGCATCTGCTTGGCGACGGCAAAAGCGTCCGACTTGCTTTTGCCCTCATGCAGCATCACCGCCTCGGCAATCTGGTCGCCCACGGTGAAGACCGGGTTGAGGCTGCTCATTGGTTCCTGGAAGATCATCGAAATCTCCCGCCCCCGGATGGCGCGCATCCTGTCGATGGGCAGGGTCGCCAGATCCACCACCTCGCCCGAGCGCTGGCGGAACAGGATCTGTCCCCCCGCGATGCGGCCCGGCGGCGTTGGGATCAGCCGCATGACGGACAGGCTGGTGACCGACTTGCCCGATCCGCTTTCCCCCACCACCGCCAGCGTCTCGCCCCGCTTCACGGTCAGATTGACGCCGTCGATGGCCTTGATGTCGCGCGACCCGGCGCTGAAGTAGGTCTTCAGCCCGTCGATTTTCAGGATTTCATCATCCGCCAGCATGCTTATGCCTTTCTGGATGCCGCCGTGATGGCGGTATTCCCGAGGATGACGTGTTTGGGCGCGAAGCGCTGCTTCAGGGTCAGCGGCACCTTCATGGCGTCCGGCAGCGACAGGTCGCAGTCTTCCAGCGTGAAGGCGGTCAGCATCGCCTTGGATCCGACACTCAAGAACCCCTCGTGCGGAACGCGGATCGCCTTGCGGGCATTGCCGGTGACGGCGGTGATGACGGCATCCAGAGGCATGCCCAGGGCCAGCATCTTGGACATGACCAGCGACAGATCCCAGACCGGGCCGTTGATATTGCGGTTATGCAGATCGGAGGAAATCGTGGTTGGCAACAAGCCGCGCTTCAGCCCCGCCATGCCGACTTCATAGGAGAAGGAGGCGGCGCCATGGCCGATATCCAGCACCACGCCCTGGTCCGCCAGACGTTCGGCCCATTGGAAGAGTTCCTCGTCCTCCATCAGGTTGCCGCCGCGTTTGCCGTGGAAGCAGTGGGTGATGATGTCGCCGGGGGTCAGGATCTCGAACACTTCTTCGGGCAGGGGCGGCACCTCGCCCACATGCACCATCAGCGGCAGGCCGGTGAGTTTCGCGAGTTTCTTGCCGATCTTGACCGGCGTGATGCCCCAGGAGCCGACGATGACGCCGCTCGCCCGCACCTTCAGGCCCTTGATGATATCGCGGTTGGCCTCGATACAGGCCAGCGTGCGGTCAACGTCGATGCTGCGATGGTCCTGGAGCTCGGACACCCGGTTACAGGCGACAAGGCCGATGGAGCCGAGATTGAGGATCGCAAAGATCTCTTCGCGCGCCGGTTCCGCCACATATTCGCGGAAGCCGACGAAGTTCGCCTCGCCCGCAGATCCCGCATCAACCAGCGTGGTGACGCCGGTCTCCGCCCCGATCTCCCGCGTACGGACCGAGATGTCGGTGGCGCCATAATAGACATGGGTGTGCAGATCGACCCAGCCGGGCGAGAGATAGGCGCCTTTGAGATCAAGCTCCTGCGCGCCCGAAGCACTGATGCCGTTGCCGACCTGGGCAATCTTGCCATCGCCGCCGATCAGGATGTCCGCACTCTGCGGGGCCGCTGCAAAGCCGATGGGTTTGGCATTGCGGATAAGAAGGGCGCTCATGACTAAAGGTCCTTACGCAGCTTGGGATCGAGCATGTCGCGCAGCGCGTCTCCCAGCATCTGGAGGGAGAAAACGGCGGTCACGATGGCGATGCCCGGGAAAATCATGATCCAGTCGGCCTTGCCCGCATATTGCTGACCGGTCGAAATGATGGTCCCCCAGGTCGGGATTTCCGGCGAAACGCCGACCCCCAGGAAAGACAGACCCGCTTCGGCCAGGATCGCGTAGGCGAAGATGAAGGTCGCCTGCACCATGATCGGCGAGGTGAGGTTGCACAGCACATGGGTCCCGAGGATCCGCCAGGTGGGCGTACCCAGCGCCCGGGCTGCTTCGACAAACGGCAGCTCGCGGATGACGAGGGTCGAGGCGCGGACGACACGGGCGACGCGCGGCGTATAGACGATGCCCAGCGCCGTCACGACATTCACCAACGACGGCCCCAGAACCGCCACCAGGGCGATGGCCAGCAGGATATCGGGGAAGGACATCATGGCGTCGATGATCCGGGTCAGACCTGTATCGAGGCGCTTGAAAAAACCGGCCAGAATGCCAAGCGTCACGCCCAATACGCAGGATATACACACCGTCAGAAAGCCGACAGTCAGCGAAATTCGTCCGCCATAGACGACCCGGCTGAAAAGATCCCGGCCGAACTCGTCGGTGCCGAAGAAATTGATCCCGCTGGGGGGCTTCAGGCGCTGGGCGATGCGCATGGCGTCGGGCTTATGGGTCGCAACCCAGGGCGCGAAGAGGGCGGCCAGGATCATGATCACCAGCAGCGTCAGGCCCAACAGGGCCGCCTTGCGCCGCCAGAGGATCTGCCAGATACGACCCTTGGACAGGGCCGAAGCTGAGGGGGCGGATGCACCGGCCATCGCCTAGTACCTCACACGCGGATCGACCAGCAGATAGGCCAGATCGATCAGAAGATTGACGAGAACATAGACGCCGGCGATGACGATCAGCGCGCCCTGGATCACCGGATAGTCGCGGCGCAGCACCGCCGAAACCACGAGGTTGCCGACGCCGGGCAGTCCGAACATCGTCTCGGTCACCACAGCGCCGCCCAGCAGCAGCGCCATGGTCAGGCCGACGACGGTCAGGATCGGGATCAGCGCATTGCGGAAGGCATGCTTCAGGATCACGACCCCCTCGCCCAGGCCTTTGGCGCGGCCGGTGCGTACATAGTCTTCGCCCAACACATCGAGCATCGAGGCACGGGTAAAGCGGGTGATGAGGGCGGAGGAGATCAGGCCCAGCACGATGGCGGGCAGCACCAGATGGCCTGCGCGCTCCAGGAAACTCGCCCCCGGTGGCCCATAGCCCGCCACGGGAAACCAGCCAAGCTTGACCGCGAAAATCTGGATGAACAGCAGCCCCAGCCAGAAGCTGGGCATGCTGGCCGCCAGCATCGCAAGGCTGGAGGTTGCCTGATCGAGGAAACGCCCCCGGTTGACCGCGGAGATCACGCCCGCCGGAACGCCGATGGCAACCGCCACCAGGATCGACATGAGGGTTAGCAGTAGGGTGGGTTCCGCCCGCTCCGCCAGGGCCTGGGTCACCGGACGGTCGAGGAAGATGGAGCGGCCGAGGTCGCCGCGCACCAGATCGAACAGGAACTGGCCGAATTGCACCAGCAAGGGCTCGTCGAGGCCCAGCTTCAGGCGCAGGGCGGCCACATCGGCACCCGTCGCATCGGGCCCCAGCATGATCGCGGCGGGATCGCCGGGCACGACACGCACGATGATGAAGACCATCGTCGCGACGACAGCCATCACCACAAGCATGCCGCTAAGGCGCCTGAGGACGTAGGAGAGCATCTAGGAACCCGTTCCGAAGTTTTTTCTTTAGCGTTTTGTCATCCCGGCCCCCGAGCCGGGATCCGGCCGTACCGTGTGGCCATCCTCATGCGTCGGAGGGCGGCAACAACTGGCGGCCGGATCCCGGATCAAGTCCGGGATGACAACAGGGGTTGGACTACTCGACCCAGGTGTTCCAGAAGAACGGCCAGGGGGCGGGCGTCACGCCCTTTAGGGACTTGGACTTGCCGGCAACCGCATTGAAGTTGCCGACCTTCTGGATCGGAACCTGCTGGTAGACCAGCTTCTGGAAATCGACCATCAGCTTGGCGCGCTTGTCGCTGTCCGCTTCGGTGTTGATCTGCTTGACCAGCGCGTCCTTTTCCGGGGTTGCCCACCAGCCCGGCGCATTATTGTTCATCATGGAATTCAGCGCGGGTTCCGGCAGGAACGGGCTGTGGGTGAAGTAGATGTCCCAGAGCGCCGGATCGTTACGACGCTGGGTCAGGGTCGCCCAATCCACCACCTGCATGTCGACGGCAAAGCCGGACTGCTTCATGTATTCGGCGGCAACCTGCGCCATCTTGTAATGGAACTCATACTGCATCGAGGTCAGGATGCGCACCGGCTTGCCGTCATAGCCCGCAGCCTTGGCCGCTGCCTTGGCCTTGGCCGGATCGGCAACCGTGTAGCTGCCGATGCCTTCGGCCGAATGGAAGGCATAGCCCTTGGGATAGAGCGAGCCATCGGGTTCGTAGAAATCCTTGGACCCGAAGGCAGCTTCCAGCATGTCGGAATAGCTGATGCCTTCGACCAGGGCGCGGCGGACGCCTTCCTTGGCGAGCGCACCTTCCTTGGTATTGAAGAACATGACCGGCCAGCCGAAGGGCTTCACCAGCATGCCTTCGGACTTCGCCTGACCCTTGAAGCGGTCATAGGCCTCGACCGGCAGGCTGTCGGCATAGGTATATTGACCGGCCAGTGCGCCTTCGATGCGGGTATTGGCGTTCGGCACCGGCACGAAGCGGATTTCGTTCACATAGGCTGTGCGCTTGCCGCCGTAGAAGGCTGCATTGTCGGCGCGGGCCGAATAATCGGCGAACTTCTCGACCAGGATATAGCGGTCGGGCTGGCGCTCCTTGAATTTATAGGGGCCGGTGCCGACGAACTCCGTCAGCTGGGCGGTGGCTTTGGAGGCGGGCATGACCACAGCGGCGCTATTGTTCAGCGACAGCAGGGCAAGCAGCGGCGCGAAGGGCTGCTTCAGAGTGATCTTGACCGAATTATCGCCGGCTTCAATGGACGCGATCTGTTCGTTCGCCTGCTTGCCACGCACCGCAACCTCGGTCCAGCGCTTGAGGCTGGCGACCACATCGGCGGGGGTCATGGTCGATCCGTCGTGGAACTTCACGCCCTGGCGCAGGGGGATGACATATTCTTTGCCGTCGGCCGAGATCTTGGGCTGCTCGGCAGCCAGCAGCGGGACGATCTTCCAGCCTTCACCGAAGGTATAAAGCGTCTCGAAGAAATGCTGGGTGATGATACCGACCAGATCGGCCGTGCTGGTCATCGGATCGAGTGTCGGCGGCTCGCCGATGGTTGCCACATCGATGGCCCCGCCAGCCTTCTGCGCCATTGCCATCGGCGAAACGCCGAGCAGCAGGGTCGCCAGAAGCGCAACTCCAATACGTGTCTTCATAAGCCCCATCCCCTTGTTTTTAGATTTTGGTGGATTGTTTGTTATTCGGCTGCGAGCGAACCCGCAGAAGGCCTGCGCCATCCCAGCGCGACCTCGATCTGTTTGGCGGCAACCCGCGCCTTGTTCGTGAAGTCATGGGCCGGATCGCTGGCCCGGCTGTCCGGCACCACCAGCGAGATGGTCGCCACGCACTCGCCCTGGTCGTTGCGGATCGGGGCTGCGATGCAGGCGACCGCATAGTCGCTTTCGGAAACCTGGACCGACAGGCCCTGCTCCCAGGCGCTTTTGCAGGAATCGGCCAGTTTGGCCGGATCGATTTCCGCCCGGCCGGTGGGCGAGGGCACGGCGCGGGCGCAGAGGTCGGCGCGTTGGGCGTCCGGCAGACCCGCCACCAGCAGACGGCCGGATGCGGTCCAGTTCCAGGGAACCCGGCTGCCGACGCGGGAGGAGACATGGAAGTGGCCGGAGCCTTCCTCCATCATCAGCACGACCATCTTGTCGTCGTCGCGCCCGCAGATCTGCACGGTTTCGCCGGTGTCGCGGGCCAGATCCTCCATGGCACGCTGGAAAACAGCCGCCTGATTGGTGTCCTTGACATACCCGAGCCCATAGAAATGCAGCTTGGCGCCCAAGAACACCTGCCCCCGGTCACCCCGGCGCTGCAGGATGCCCTTGGCGCAGAGCGTGTCGATGATTTCATAGATCGTGGACGTCGGCGCGCCGACCGCCTTGGCGATGTCATAGGCCGTCGAGGCCTCGCCCTTCTCGGTGAGGAAATCGAGCACCTGAAACGCCCGGTCGATACCGCTGACGCGTGATCGCTTCGCTTCAACCATCCCTGACCCCTTCCCGTTGGCCCACCGGGCTTCGCCCTGCTTGAGGCCGTGGTCTTAACGTTGGCCTACCGCGCATCGCGCTACTTGAGGCCGTTGCAAGAATTCTACTTGCTTTATTCCGTTACACCGGAATATACTCTGTTATTACGATGAGCCTGCGCCCCTTGCCGATTTGTGTCAAGGGGTCGAATCGCTATCCGTATTCCGCTTTTACGCAATAAAAGAACCCGCCGAGCGATAAGCCGGGCGGGTTTTCTTTGTGTTGCAAGCAGTTCGTAAGGCTGGTTGAAAAACCGATCAGGACAACCCGCGTCTAAAGGACGCCGATTTTCAGGCCGTCGTACCATTCCTCATAAAGCCGGATCCAGCGGGTGCAGATGGCCCTCAGCAGCGGCTTTTCATAGCCGCTGTATTTGGCCTGACCGAGGTAACCGACAGGCGCGGTTGGACCGGGATAGGCCTGATCCCAGAAATCCCGCTCTTCTTCTGAAACGCTACTCGCCGCCAGGATATCTGCTGTCGATCTGACGTTGAACCTGTCCGGCCAGTCTCTCTCTCCGTTGAAGTCGAGCTTTATCACCGCGTGGGTTTCCCCGTCCTGGCGGTTGAGCTCCATTGGCCAGACGCGCAGGTTGCCAATGCAATTCTGCATTTCCTTGACGGCCGCGACTGCCTTCTGCCGCTTAACATATTTCAGGGGATGGATGTGGTCGACGTCCCAGGGAACGTCGGTTTCCTCGATGGCATGGACCGACGTGCGGTCGAAAAAGGCAAACCAGCGGGTCAGCCACCGGCGCTGGGCATAATAGACCAGCCCGCGCTGCGACCAGAGGTGATCCAGAAAGGCGGACCACATCGCCTGGGCGGCATCCTTGCCCTGACAGCCCGCTGACTGCTCTGCCCAATTGATGACGGCATCCCAGCGCCCGCTGGCGCCCCGGCTGAGGTTGACCATTTTCCGGTCCCACCAGTCGTCCCCGCCGTCACGCAGGTTCAACCCCGCCTCCACCGCCGCGCGAACCGTCGCAGGTTCGAAAAGGGCGAACATCGGCGGCACATCCCACTTGTCCGGGGCGTTGCGGAAACAGGCGGTCAGCGGTTTGCCGCGCAGAAACTTCAAAGGATCCGCCAGACGGGGCCAAAGCAGTTTGACGCACCTCGCCTTATCTGTGGCGAACCACGCGACTCCGGTGACAATGCCGAGCAACCGCTGACGCTGATTATCCGTCAGGTCCTGCATGCGTGCCTGCTCGAGATATCGCTCCAGCCAGACCAGCAGTAGCAGCGCCACATCGGGCGAATTGCGGAAGATCTCGGCCGCCTGGTCCCGCGATAGCCGCTTGTCGCTCTCGTCGGCGTCGTCGGGGGCAATCAGCAGATCGCAAGCAGCATCGAACAGGCGCTTCATGGGCCGGCTTTCCTCCATTAGCGCCTTGGAGAAATCTGCTCCGAAGCTTGAGCCCTTATCCTGAAAAAAACTGCGAAACTGGCGGGCTGGAGGAGTTTGTGGCATCTGCTCCTTGAGATCTCGCGCCAGTATTACCCGCGTCATAAGAGCGACAAGCCGGGCCGGGGTCGTGAGGCGCAACGACAGATCATCGACAAGACCCTCAAAAAACGGGTTGATCGATTTGAGGATGGAGTAATTCAGCTCCTCCCCCACCAGGGCGGTGCCACCGCTGTTCACCCGGATGAACATTGTCTCGATGGGATCGGTCTTGCCGGTCCCGGCCGGCCTCGTCATCCCGGTCGTATCGAGGATTGGAATACGGTAGGAACAGGGATCCGTAAGGCCGACGGCATGGCGCATCCTGTCGGCCAGATGCTGCAGTTCATCCTTCCGATTGGTCAGCATCGTCCGCACATTCAGCATCCACTTTTCGTCCTCGTCCCAATAGGGCAAGCGAGCCATTGCTGCTTGGAGGGATGTCCAGGGATCACCCTTGGCGCGCAATGCGTCAATCAGGAAGGCGACCGGAACCGGAGCGTTGGCCTCCAGCGGCCAAGTAAGACTGACATCTACCCGACCGGCTGCCAGCCGCACGTCGTCCGGTGACAGTCTGTTTCGGGTTCTAAAGGCATCGATCGCGCGCCGCCGGTCCGCAATGCCGAGACTTTCACCGTTCCGGCGATACCCCCAGGGATGCCAGGCAGTGCAGAGCCGGAAAAGGAATTCATTATCACTACCGATCTCCCCCGGGGAAAGATCGACCCAGAGCGCGGCACGCGGCGATTGCCCAGACTTTCCAGAAGCGGGTTTCCAGACGTCGAGAAAACCCAGGGCGATGGCATTGGCGCGCTGCTGCCCGTCCAGCAGATGAACATGGCGGGACGCTTTCGCAGCACCCCGGCCATAGGCCAAGGCACGGTCACCCCGATCGGAATCGAACGCTACGGATAGCAGCGAGCCGACGGGAAACCCTCGCAGTATACTATCCCAGAGGGCCTCTGTCTGGCGCGGCGCCCAGACGGCGCCGCGCTGGATGGCAGGCAATGTGGCCAGGAGCTGCGGAGTTGGAAGTTCTTCGATCTGCCAGGCAGCGATATCGGGCAAGGAGAGCAAGCAGTTGCGTACAGCAGCAGATTCGTCCGACATTTCGGCGCCCCGTGAAATCATAGGATGTCACAGTTATATAAAATTCTACCTTGAGGGGCGTATAAAAACTGTTGGTGCCGGTCCCTAAGCCAGCACCGTCACCGTCGCGACCCCGGCTTCGATCACGCAAGGGATATGCGCAACGATATCGCCATCGGCTTGTACCGGCTCACCTGCAGGCTCGTTCAGCTCGATCCGGCTGACCGGCTTGCGGGAAAGATCCGGCAGATGGGGCATAATGCCCATGCCAAGGAAAGCTGCCGCGCGCAGGATGCCGAACTTGTCGCCGCGCGTGAAACGGCAGGCGATCAGCTCGGGTCGATTGAGGGACGCTTCGGGCGCCACCACGTAGCGTCCGGCGTAATAATGACCGTTGGCGATGATGACCGACGAGGCAATCTCCGCCGTGCCATCCAGCATGACTTCCAGCCGAGGGGAGGGGCGGGCGAAGAGTTCGCGGCCCGACTGCAGCACATAGGCAAGCTTGCCCAGGCGCCGCTTCTCGGCCGTGCGGATACCGGCGACCACACGGGCATCAAAGCCGACACCCGCCATCATGGTGAAATAGCGCCCGCCGCAGCGACCCAGATGAATGGTGCGGGTCTTGCCGTTGACGATGGCCTTGGCGGCGGCCTGCGGGTCGGCGATGCCCAATTCGGACGCCAGGACATTGGCGGTCCCCATAGGCAGCAGACCCAGAGGCATGCTCGATCCCGCTAGGCCGTTCACAACCTCGTTGATCGTGCCGTCGCCGCCTGCCGCGATCACGGCCCGGAACTCGCCCAGGCCCGCTGCCTGCCGGGCGAAGGTCTCCGCGTCGCCGCGCGCGCCGGTCGGACGGATCTCGACGCGGCAGTCACCTTCGGCCAGGACGGCCAGCGCCTTGGCAAGACGCTCGCCCTTGGCGGAACCGGCGGTGGGATTGAGGATGACCAGGGCGGTTTTGGGGGCGGGACGGTCGCTATCGGCTTTCATGGGCGATGAGAATGCATGAGCGTCGCTCATCCGCAAGGAATTTCGCGCCGCTGAAATCAATCATGACAGTTGAGAAACAGAATAAAGTCAAAGCGCCGTCAGTATTTTGAAATTCTCGTGTTGTTCTTGTTTGTCATTGAACTGACTTCGAAGACTCTTATTACCGCTAAGCATCTTGTCGCAACCTGCCCGTTGGAGGGTCAGTCCGATGGATGCTGAAGTTCCGGTCAATCATTACCGAACCATCTGGATATCCGACGTCCACCTCGGCACGCGTGGCTGCAAGGCCGAGGCTCTGCTGGATTTCCTGCGCTTCACCGAATGCGAAACCCTCTATCTGGTCGGCGATATCGTCGACGGCTGGGCGCTGAAACGCTCCTGGTTCTGGGCGCAGAGCCATAACGATGTGGTGCAGAAGGTCCTGCGCAAGGCCCGCAAGGGGACCAAGGTCGTCTATATCCCCGGCAACCACGACGAAGCCCTGCGCAACTACGTCGAAATGCAGTTCGGCGATATCTCGATCCTGGATGAGGCGATCCATGAAACCGCCGACGGCAAGCGGTTCCTGGTGCTGCATGGCGATCAGTTCGACGGGGTGGTGCGCTATGCCAAGTGGCTCGCCCACCTCGGCGACTGGGCCTACAACACGATGATCCGGGTGAACCATTGGTACAACGAGGGGCGCCGCCTGCTCGGCTACCCCTACTGGTCGCTGTCGCAGTACCTGAAAGCCAAGGTCAAGAACGCGGTCGAATTCATCAGCCGCTTCGAGCTGGCGGTCGCCAACGAGGCCCGCAAGCGCAATGTCGACGGGGTGATCTGCGGCCATATCCATCAGGCCGAGATGCGCGACATCGACGGCATCCTCTACTGCAACGACGGCGATTGGGTCGAAAGCTGCACGGCCCTGGTCGAGCATTTCGACGGCAGCCTCGAAATCCTCCATTGGGCGGAAATCCGGCAGCTTTTCGGCTGGCAGCCCTCGCGCCAACCCATGCCGCTGGTGATGAGCCGATGAAGATTGCGATTGTTTCGGACGCCTGGGAACCGCAGGTCAACGGCGTGGTCCGCACCCTGCGCACGGTGGCAGAAGAGCTTAGAAAAGCAGGGCATATCGTCGAGGTTTTCGGGCCGGACCGCTTCCGCACCATCCCTTGCCCGACTTACCCCGAAATCCGCCTGGCGATCCTGCCCGGTCACCGCCTGCGCAAGCTGCTGCGGGACTTCAAACCCGACGCCGTGCATATCGCGACCGAAGGTCCCTTGGGATTAGCGGCGCGGTCGGTGGCCAGGAAGCTCTATTGGCCCTTCACGACCTCCTTCCACACCAAGTTTGCCGAATATGTCCACGCCCGCACCAAACTGCCGCTGATCTGGAGCTATGCCTTCCTGCGCTGGTTCCATAATGGCGCCGCCCGGGTGATGGTCGCCACGCCCAGCCTTGAGGCCGAACTCAAGACCCACGGCTTCAAGAACCTCGTGCGCTGGTCGCGCGGCGCAGACCTCGACCTGTTCAAGCCCCGTGAGCCAGTGGATCTGGATCTGCCGCGTCCGATCTTTGCCTATGTCGGCCGGGTGGCGGTGGAGAAGAACATCGGCGCTTTCCTGGAGGCGGATCTGCGGGGCAGTAAGCTTGTCGTCGGCGATGGCCCACAGCGGGCGGAGCTGGAGAAGAAATATCCGCGCGCGACCTTCGTCGGCGCCAAGTTCGGCGAGGATCTGGCCCGGCATTACTGCGCGGCTGATGTCTTCGTTTTCCCCAGCCGAACCGACACCTTCGGACTTGTGGTGCTGGAGGCGCTGGCTTGCGGGGTGCCGGTAGCGGCTTATCCTTTGACCGGGCCGATGGATGTGCTTGGGGATGCACCCGTGGGGGCATTGGATGAAGATATAGCGGTAGCGGCGGTGAAGGCACTCCAGGCCGACCGGGCCGAATGCCGCAAACATGCCGAAACCTACTCCTGGGAAGCCTCGACCCGGCAGTTTCTGGGAAATCTCGAACCCTTTCCGGGTGACGTTGCGATGGTTACGGCCACGGCTGCGGAATAAGCGAAACGTCCCAAAGAACCTCGTCATCCCGGCCTCCGAGCCGGGATCTCGTGTAGACGGACCGCGTCGAAAATGGGGACGGAGGTTTGCCACACAAGATCCCGGATCAGGTCCGGGATGACAGTTCTTGTTTGAGACAGCCTCTGTCCTTTGGCTATGCTCACGCCAAAGACAACCGGGGAGAGAAAAATGCGGACGATCTGGGGCAGGGCCAATTCGAGCAACGTGAAGAAGGTCCTCTGGGCCGCCGACGAAGCAGACATGTCCTTTGTTCACGTCAATGCAGGCGGGCAGTTTGGCCTGGTGAACGAACCGGAATACCGCGCCCTCAACCCCAATGGCCTTGTCCCCTGCTTCAAGGATGGCGAGCTTGTCCTGTGGGAAAGCAACGCTATCGTCCGTTATATCGCCGCCAAATATGCTGAAGGCACCCTGTGGCAGACCGATCCGGCCAAGCGCGCCGATGGCGACCGCTGGATGGATTGGACGACCTCCACCTTCGCGCCCGCCGGTGCTTTCCGTGACGTGTTCTGGAACATCGTGCGCACGCCTGCCCCCCAGCGCGACATGGAAGCCGTCGCCAAGGGGATCGAGCGCTGCAACACCCTCCTCCAGATCGTCGACGATGTGCTGGCCAAGCAGCCCTATCTGTCGGGTGACAGCTTCGGCATGGGCGATATTCCGCTGGGCAGCTTCATCTATGCCTGGTTCGAGATGCCGATCCTGCGCCGCGAGCTTCCCCATCTCGCCGCCTGGTACGCCCGCCTCCAGGATCGCCCGGCCTATCGCAAACGCATCACCATCGGGCTGACCTAAAAGGGATCCTGACCCCGCATCTCTGCCTCGCGCTTTCTGAAATTCTCGGCCAGATGGTCGATCAGAGCGCGGGCGGCGGGGGGTAGGCCGCGGCGGGTGGTGAAAACCAGATGGACGATACCCTCCTGGGCATGCCAGTCGGGCAAGATCCGGACGAGGCGACCGGCCCGCAACGCCTCCCAACAGGTGTGGTCGGGCAGCAAGGCGACACCAATTCCAGCCGCTGCCGCATCGCGCTGGGCGGGGAAGTCGGCACAGGAAAACCGGGGGGTATGGCGCAGCTCAAAACTCGCGCCCTCTGGCCCGACCAGCGGCCAAGTCACTTCGCCGCCCTCATCCCCCATGCTCAAGGTCGGCACGGTCTTTAGCGCCTCTATCCCGCCCTGATCCAAGCCCGCCGCCATGCCCGGACTCGCCACCAGGATCCGGCGGCTTTTACCCAACGTACGCAGGGTCAAGGTCGCATCGCTGTCGAGCGTTTGACGCACGCGCAAGGCGACATCGATCCGCTCGTCGATGATATCGACCCTGCGGTTGGTCGCGAGGGTGATCAGGTCGACCTTGGGATAGCGGGTCAGAAACGCAGGCAAAATCGGGCCCACCATCTCCATCAATCCTGTGGGACAGGAAAACCGCAAGATACCTCGGGGCTCGGATCTTGCCTCGGCGGCGACGGCTTCCGCGGCCTCCACTTCCGCCATCACCGTCCGGCAGCGCTCATAGAAGGCACGGCCAATCTCGGTCACCTGAAACCGGCGGGACGAGCGCTCGATAAGCCGCACTCCCAGCCGCTCTTCGAGCTGAGCCACCCGACGGGACAATTTGGATTTGGGCTGGCGCAGCGCCCGGCCAGCTGGCGCAAAGCCGCCGTTGGCCACCACCTGCGCGAAGAAATAAAGGTCGTTCCAGTCCTGCATAAGCGGATTCTTTAACGTTGGCCTACCGCGCGTTGCGCTGCTTGAGGCCAGTTTATCGTTCCTTTTTCTGAACGCAAAGTGCCGATTTCACCGACTACAGGGCTTATCGTTCCTGAAATAGGTTCTTTGCATCGGCGGCGCACTGGACGCCGCTTTCAAGCGAAGGACTGAAATCATGAGCAAGAAACTCAACGGTAAGATCGCCATCGTCACCGGTGGCACCAGCGGCATCGGCCTTGCCACCGCCAAGCGTTTCGCCCTGGAAGGGGCGACCGTCTATGTCACCGGCCGCCGTCAGGCCGAGCTCGATGCCGCTGTGAAGGCCATTGGTCCCCAGGCCATCGGCGTGCGCATGGATGTCTCCGACCTCGCCGATCTCGACCGGCTCTATGACACCGTCCAGCAGAAGCACAGCCATATCGACGTGCTGTTCGCCAATGCGGGCGGCGGCGAGTTCGCGCCGCTGGGCGCCATCACCGAGGCGCATTTCGACCAGACGTTCGACATCAATGTGAAAGGCACGCTCTTCACGGTGCAGAAGGCTCTGCCGCTCCTGAAAGACGGCGCCTCGATCATCCTTACCTCCTCGACCGCCGGAATTCAGGGCACGCCCGCTTTCAGCGTCTATGCAGCGACCAAGGCCGCCATTCGCAGTTTTGCCCGCAACTGGGTCCTGGACCTGAAGGACCGCAAGATCCGCGTCAACGCCATCGCCCCCGGCCCGATCAGCACCCCCGGCCTGTTTGGCCTCGCCGAGAGCGACGAACAGAAGGCCCAGCTGGGCGATTTCCTGACCAGCCTCGTTCCCCTGGGCCGCCTGGGGGAAGCCGACGAGATCGGTAAGGCCGCCGTGTTTCTGGCCTCAGACGACAGCAGCTTCGTGAATGGTGCCGAGCTTTTTGTCGATGGCGGCATGGCGCAGATCTGACGCGTGCCCGACCCACGAAACCCCGCCACGGAACCCCGGCCTTTTTGGTCGGGGTTCTCTGTTATCCCTCTCCCACCGCCGCCTTGAACTTCTCCAGCAGCCAGCGACCGGCAGGTCCTGGCGGCGTGTCGCTGCGGTGGATGGCCTGGAGCGGGTAGACGAGGTTGTCCCAATGGTCGAGGGCGAGCTTCACCAGCCGCCCCGCCGCCAGATCGTCCGCCACCATCGCCTCCGGCATGCTGCCCCAGCCGACCCCGGCCAGCAGCAGCGCATGTTTGGCGCCCAGGTCGGCCAGCCGCCAGGTGCGCACCGCGAGCACCGCGAACTCCTGCCCTTCGGTCTGGCGCGAGCGGTCGGTCAGCACCAGCTGGATATGGTTGCGCAGCTCCGACGTCGGCGCCTCGCCGGTCAGGAGGCTCAAGGGGTGGCTGGGGGCCGCGACCGGCACCAGCTTGACCGAGCCGACCCGTCGCATCTCGATCCCCTCCACGCGGTGGAACAGCGGGCCGCTGATGCCGATCTGCGCCCCGCCATCCAGCACCAGCTGAACGATGGCGCCGAGCGCTTCGATATTGAGGCGCAGGGCCACGGTCGGGAATTCGGCCCGGAAGGCGTCCAGCACCTCCACCAGCCGGGATGTGGGCAGCATGACGTCCACCGCCAGCCCGACCTCTGCCTCCAGCCCCTCGATCAATCCCTGTGCCTTGGCCAGCAGCCCGTCGATGCCGTGAGCGACCGTCCGTGCCTCCAGCAGCATGGCCCGCCCAGCCTCCGTCAATTGCGGCTTGCGGGTCTGATCACGGTCGAAAAGCACAAGACCAAGCTGCCCTTCAAGATTACTGATCGCATAGCTGATGACGGAGGTCGCCCGTCCCAGCTTGCGGGCAGCCCCGGCAAAACTGCCCGCATCGACGATGGCGAGGAAGACCTGCAACTGGTCGAGCGTGGGAGAGCGTGGCTTCAACTTATCAACTTTCTCGAATCTGATGATCCAAATTATCCCAATTTTCAGATCATTCAAGCGAGCGCATTGTCCAGTCAACGCAACGGTAACCGCCGAACGAAAAGGTTTGATCGATGACTGAAGACCGCCGCATCCAGACCGTCACTCCTGCTTTCCACACCCTGGAAGGCGAGGGTTTCGAGGTTCGCCGGGCGATCCCGACCCGGGCTTTCGAGGCCGTCGGCCCTTTCATCTTCCTCGATCACTTCGGCCCCATCGATGTGAAGCCGGGCGATGCCAAGGGCGCCCCGACCCATCCCCATGCTGGGATCGAGACGCTGACCCTGCTGCTGGAGGGTCGGTTCGAACATAAGGACAGCCTGGGCAACCGCAGCGCCATGCGGCCGGGTGAGGTGCAGTGGATGCGTGCTGGCCGTGGTATCGTCCATGACGAAGGCCCCGACCAGGAGATCCGCGCCAAGGGCGGCCCGGTCCATGGGGTGCAGCTATGGCTGAACATGCCCAAGGGCCAGAAGCACGGCGATCCCGCCTATCGCCATGTGCTGGTTGGCGAGATCCCGCTGATCCCAACCGAACAGGCGGGGGTGCGGGCCCGGCTGATCGCGGGCGAGGTCTGCGGCGCCAAGGGTCCGATCGAGACCACCGGCACGCCCTTTGTCAGCCATGTCACCATCGGGGAAAGCGGGGCCGACCTGTTCTTGCCTGTCGCCAATGTCAGCGAGCTTGCACTCTACGTCATGGTCGGATCGGTGCGGGTTGGACCCGACCAGCGGCCGGTCAAGGCAGGCGAGATTGCCCGGATCGGCGCCGGGGACGCCTTGCGGATCAGCGCGGATGGCGCGGCCGATCTGCTGCTGGTCGGCGGCGATCCGCTCGATGCTCCCATCGTGCGCTACGGACCTTTTGTGATGAACACGACCGACGAACTGCGCCAGGCAGTTCACGATTTCCAATCCGGCCTTATGGGCCATATCGCGGCTTAACGGCCAGTATCAACCGGCCTCAAGTAGCGCAAAGCGCGGTAGGCCAACACAAAGAAGGAACTCCAATCATGAACGCTCTTCTGACCTACGCTCCGGCCTTTGGCCGTCTCCTGATCGCCGTGCTGTTCATTCTGGGCGGCTTTGGCAAGATCGGTGCCTATGAAGGCACCGTCGGTTACATCGCCTCGGTTGGCCTGCCCTTCCCGGCGCTCGGTTATGTCATTGCCCTGATTGTCGAGCTGGGCGGCGGCATCCTGCTGCTGGTCGGCTTCCAGACCCGCATCACCGCCTTGATCCTGGCTGGTTTCAGCGTCGCGACCGCCCTGTTCTTCCATAATCAGCTGTCCGACCAGAACCAGATGATCCACTTCCTGAAGAACATCGCCGTCGCCGGTGGTTTGCTCCAGGTCGTTGCTTTCGGGGCGGGTGCCTTGAGCGTCGATAATCGGAATAAGTAATTATCTCGCTAAACCCAGCTATGCCGCGCGGGCCCCTGCCCGCGCGGTTTGCTTTTGGGTATAAGCACCCCATGACCTACGAAATCGCCGCCCTTTATAAATTTGCCCGCCTGCCGCAGTTCCAGGAATTGCGTGCGCCGCTCCAAGCTTTGTGTGAGCGCCATGGCATCAAGGGCAGCCTGCTGATTGCTCATGAGGGCATCAATGGCACCATCGCGGGCAAGGCGAGTGCCCTGCGCGCGGCCCTGGCGGAGATCGAGACCGTCACAGGCATCGGCGAGATCGAGGTGAAATTCTCTTTCTCACCCGACATGCCGTTCCTGCGCATGAAGGTGAAGCCCAAGGCCGAAATCGTCACCATTGGCGATGCCAGCGTCGATCCGCTTGAAAAAGTCGGGATCTATGTGGAGCCGGAAGATTGGAACGATCTCATCAGCGACCCTGAGGTGCTGGTGATCGACACCCGCAATTCCTTCGAAGTGGCCGTCGGCAGCTTCAAGGGCGCCATCGATCCGGAAACCACCTCCTTCGGCGAGTTTCCGGCCTATGTGCGCAGCCAGCTGGACCCGGCGAAACACAAGAAGATCGCCATGTTCTGCACCGGTGGCATCCGGTGCGAGAAAGCCTCCTCCTTCATGCTGAACGAAGGGTTCGAGGAGGTTTATCACCTCAAGGGCGGGATCCTGAAGTATCTGGAGCGGGTCGAACCCGAGGACTCGCTGTGGGAAGGCGGCTGCTTCGTCTTCGACAGCCGGGTCGCGGTCGGCCATGGCCTCGCGATTTCCGACTTCGAGACCTGCCACGGCTGCCGACGTCCCTTGCGCGCAGAAGAGATCGGCGCGCCCGGTCATGAGGAAGGCGTCAGCTGCCCCAGCTGCGTCGGTTCCTTGAGTGAGACTCAGAAAGCCTCAGCCCGCGAACGTCATCGTCAGATGAAACTCGCCCTGGCGCGTGGCACCACGCATCTGGGGCCTCAGCGGTAGCGCGCCGGATTTAAAGAAAAGTCTCGTCATCCCGGGACTTGATCCCGGGATCTTGTGTGGCCACACCGCGTAGCCACTGTTTCAGCCGTCTCGACGCGGTCCCCCTGCCCGAGATCCCGGGATCAAGTCCCGGGATGACAGTCTTTGTTTGATATATCCTGGAGGATATCCCTAGGGGTTCTAAGCCGCCGTCGGCCAGGCCATAAGGGCGGTCTTGACCACGCGGCAGAGGCAGCTGCGGTCGTCGCCGCCCGCCGCCTTCACGGCCATGCCCTGGACTACGGTCATCAGATAGCTGGCAAGGTCCGCCGGTTCGGCATCGGCGGGCAGGTCGCCTGCCGCTTTCGCTTCATCCAGGCGTCGGCGGATGCGCACTTCCATCGCCACCCGCTTGGTGATGATTTCCTCGCGCACCGCTGCCGATTGATCCGAACAGGCAACCGCCGCGCCTGTTCCCATACAGCCGGGGGGATAAGTCGGTTGGGTCTGCGCTTCGGCAAAACCGATGAGCACACGTTCGGCCACAAGGCGGGCGGTCGGCTGCTTCAGCGCCTCGTCGACGAAGCACAGATGCTTGGCGTTGTAGCGGTCGAGCGCCTTGCGGAAGAGATCTTCCTTATTGCCGAAGGTCGCATAAAGGCTGGGGCGCGTAATGCCCATGGCGTCGGTCAGATCCGTTAGCGACGCGCCCTCATACCCCTGCCGCCAAAAGACATTCAGGGCTTTCTCCAGGGCATCGTCACTGTCGAATTCGCGGGGGCGTCCCATCTCGCTCACTTGTTTTAGGTTGGTCTATCGCTTCGCTGCTTGAGACCGGATTTGGTTATGGCGGCCTATTGCTAGGCGCTCAAGCTCATTTCATACCAATCAATATATAACCTGCTTGACAGGGCCCGTCCAACAATTATACCAATCGGTATATTACCTGTTGGTATAGAAACCTGCTTCAGAGGATAGACCGATGTCCAAGACCTTGGCCGACACTGCGTCGGGCCCGGAGGCTGTGCCCTCTTTGTCTGAAACCGACGCCGCACCGCCCGCCGGTATAGAGCGCACGCCTCTGAAATCCTGGCTGGCCGTCGGGTCGATGGGGGTCGGGACCTTCGCGCTCGTCACGTCCGAGTTTCTGCCCGTCGGTCTGTTGACCCATGTGGCCCACGACCTGAATGTCACGTCGGGCACAGCCGGGCTGATGCTGACCTTGCCGGGTATCGTCGGCGCCATTGCTGCCCCGGCGCTGGCCGTGGGATCGGGCAAGCTCGACCGGCGCATCGTCCTGTGGATCCTGACGGCCCTGATGATCGCGACGAATGCTCTGGCTGTGGTCGCGCCAAACTTCCCGCTGATGCTGGCCGGACGTCTGATGCTGGGCATCAGTGTCGGCGGCTTCTGGGCCATCGCCAGCGGTCTCGGCAATCGGTTGGTCCAGCCGCAGGATGTCGGCAAGGCGACCTCCATCATCTTTGCCGGTATCTCGCTTGGCACGGTGCTGGGCGTTCCGGCGGGGACGCTGATCGGCGAGATCGCGGGCTGGCGTGCGGCCTTTGGCGTGACGGCTGCCCTGGGCGGTCTGCTGCTACTGACCCAGATCCTTCTGCTGCCGCCCTTGCCGCCCACCCGTGCGATCAAAGCCAGGGATCTGCCCGCCTTGCTGCGTAACCCGACGGCACGGGCCGGATTCCTTGCCATAGTCTTCATCGTGATCGGGCATTTCGCCTCCTACACCTATGTCACGCCCTTCCTGAAACAGATCGCGGGTCTTGATGGCACGCTGATCACCTCGCTGCTGCTGGCCTATGGCGTGGCAGGGTTCATCGGCAATTTCATCGGCGGCATCCAAGCGGCCAAGAATGTGCGCAACACGCTCACCATCTCGGTCGTGCTGCTGACCGCCTCCGCTGTGCTGTTCCCGATCTATGGCACGACCCAGATCGGCGCGACCGTGCTGCTGATCCTTTGGGGTCTGGCCTTCGGCGGCTTCCCGATCTCGCTGCAGACCTGGATGTTCAAGTCGGCACCGGAGGCCTTGGAGAGTGGGTCGGCCCTCTTCGTCTCGACCTTCCAGATCTTCATCGCGGTCGGCTCTGCCTTCGGCGGCTGGGTCGTGGACGGCATAGGCTTGTCCGCGACGATGATCCTGGGCGGCATCATTGCCGGGCTTGCCATCCTCTCGGTCTGGGTATCGGGCCGGAATCCGGATGCGTCCGGTGTGTCGGTCAAGGACATGCCGAAGGGGCATTGACGAACCCCCGCGACATGCCCTGGCTCGACTGGGGCATGTCGCGGGCTTTTAGCCCGCCATTTCCTCGAACTTTGCGTAGAGAATGCCTTCCTCCTTGCGCAGGCGGGCGTTCAGCATGGCGTGCATCCGGCCGAAGTCGCGGGCGAACTCCATGCCTGACCCCCCGTCCTTGTATTTGTCGAAGAACCCGAGGACCTGGGCGCCCAGATCGCCCATCTCGTCGGCGAACTGATCGGCGGTCGCGGCCTGACCGCCGCGCTCGTGGGCAAGGCGCTTGAAGTCGGGATAGAAATCCCGGTCCTCGCGCTGGATATGTTCGACAAACAGGGCGCGGGCGGTCAGCAGGGTCTTGCGCCCTGCCTCCGTGCCGATGCCTTCAAGCCGGACCTTCTCCAGCACGTCCCGCAGGGCGCCATGGTCGTGTTTCAGGCGGCTGACGATAGTGGCCATTTCCAGCGCTCCCTTATGCGAGTTCTTCGGCGGGGCCGAAAAATTCGAAATGGATGTTATCGGTGGGTACCTTCAGGGCTTTCAGGATATCGATGACGGTGCGCATGAAGGGCTTGGGGCCGACGATATAGGCGGCGACATCCTGGCCACTCAGGGCATCGGCCAGGATCTCCGGCGTCACGAAGCCGGTGAAATCGGCATTATCCTCGGCAAAAGGCTCGCTATAGCCATAGACGGTCTTCAGGCTGGGATAGGCCATTGCCAGAGCAGCGATCGAGTTGCGGAAGGCGTGGGTGCCACTGTTGAGGGCCGCGTGCAGATAGGTGACCTTGCGCCCGTCTGCCAGGGCCCGCTTGGCCATCGGAATGGCGGGCGTCTGGCCGACACCGGCTGTGATCAGCACCACATCGCCCTTGCCCGGCTTCAGCGTGAATTCGCCGGACGGCGGATAGATTTCGATTTCCTGGCCGACCTGCATGTCGTCGTGCAGGAAACGTGAGGCAAGGCCGTGGCGCTCGCGCTTGACCGAAATGCGATAGGTGCGGCCGTTCGGCAGATCCGACAGGCTGTAGTTCCGGTGGGTGACCTCGCCATTGATGGTCAGCTTGAGACCCAGGAACTGGCCGGGTTGGAAGCTCATCAGCTCGCCGCCGTCTGCCGCCTCGAAATAGAAGGAGGTGATGACGTCGCTTTCCACGACCTTCTCCTTCAGGCGCATCTTGCGCGGACCACGCCAGCCGCCGGTCAGCTCGGCCTTGCGGGTATATTCCTTTTCCTCTTCGCCGATCAGGAACTCGGCCAGCTGCCAATAGGCGGCGCCCCAGGCATCGGCCACCTCGTCGGTGACGGCGGCGCCCAGCACCTTGCCAATGGCCTTCATCAGGCTGGCGCCGACGGCTTCATACTGATGGGGCGCGATATTCAGCGAGACGTGTTTTTCGACGATGCCGCGCAGGGCGGGCTTGATCTGCTCGAACCGTTCGATATTGGCGGCATAGGCGATGATGGCATTGGCCAGCGCCTTGGGCTGGGCGCCGCCGCCCTGGTGGGTCTGATTGAAGACGGCGCGCACCTCGGGGAAGTCCTGGAACAGGATCGGGTAGAAGGTGCTGGTGATGGCGAGCGCATTCTCGGCGACGACGGGCGCGGTAGCTTTGACGATTTCGATCTGGCGTTGGGTGAGCATTCTTTAGGTCCTTTTGAATGATGAACCGTGAATGGCAATCGGCGTGCCAGAGATATAACCGGCGGATTCTCTGGATTTCAGGAAAATAAAGGTCATTATGACCGCTGACAGATGCGGTCAAAGAGACTACAATGCTGTCATTATGACATCAGAGAAAAATACCCTGCTGCCCTTATTGCAAGCTCTTGCCGGAGAGGCGAAAGAGGTCTTCTGGTCGCGGGCCCTCACCTATGTCCGGGACGCGATCCCCTGCGACGCCGTCGCCTTTCTGCGCAAAGAAGGGTCGGTGCTGGTGCCGGTCGCCATCCATGGCCTTAGCCCGGAGGTGATGGGCCGCCGCTTCAAGCCTGAGGAGCAGCCAAGGCTTGACGCCATTCTGGGTGGATCCGGCCTGACCCGTTTCCCCGCTGATAGCGATCTGCCCGATCCCTATGATGGTCTGGTTCCCAATACCGCTGACCGCCTGCATATCCATGATTGTGCCGGGGTGCGGCTGGTGGCGGACGGCAAGCTCTGGGGTGTCCTGACTCTGGATGCGCTGGAGGCTGGAGGCCTTGATGGGGCAGAGCCGGTGCTGGAGCATCTGGCGACGGTCTTTTCGGCGCTGGTGACCCTGGAGAGTCGCGAAGGCCGTCTGCAGGAACAACTGGCCCGCGCCGGAGAGGCGCACCGCAGCCTGACGGAAGCCTTGCCCGCGCGCGGCGAGATTATCGGCAAAAGCCCGCCGATGCAGACCATGCTGCGCGAGATCGATACGGTCGCCGACAGCGATCTGTCGGTGCTGGTGACCGGCGAAACAGGGGTGGGCAAGGAGCTGGCGGCCCTGCGCCTGCATCGCCGTTCCCGCCGGGCCGATGCCTCCCTCATCTATCTGAATTGCGCAGCGCTGCCGGAAAACCTGGTGGAAAGCGAGCTGTTCGGCCATGTGCGCGGTGCCTTCTCCGGCGCCATTGCCGACCGGCGCGGACGGTTCGAACTGGCCGATGGCGGGACCCTGTTCCTGGATGAGGTAGGTGAACTGCCGCTCGCGGCCCAAACCAAGCTGCTGCGCGCCTTGCAGAATGGCGAAATCCAGCGCGTCGGGTCGGACCGGCATATCACCGTCGATGTCCGCATCGTGGCGGCAACCAACCGCGATCTGTCGGCAGAGGTGCGGGCGGGCCGGTTCCGCGCCGATCTCTATCACCGGCTCAGCGTCTATCCCCTCCAGGTGCCGCCCCTGCGCCAGCGCGGACGGGATATCCTGCTGCTGGCAGGGCATTTTCTGGAATTGCAGCGGGCGCGCCTGCGCCTGCGCAACATCCGCCTCGCCCCCGATGCTGAAAGCCTGATGCTCGATTATGGCTGGCCGGGCAATGTGCGTGAGCTGGAGCATGTGATCAGCCGGGCGGCGGTACGGGCGCTGGCTGATGGCTCGGCGCTGCACGGGGTTCTGACCCTGACCCGCTGGCATCTGGATCTGCAGCCGGTCGACGCGGTGGTGCCGATCCCAGTTGCTTCCCTGGAAGCGCCGCTGCCCGAGGTGGATACCGAAAGCTCCCTGCGCGACGCCATGGACGCGCTTCAGCGCCGCCTGCTGACCGAGCGTATCGCGGCAGCCAACGGCAATCTGGCGGCAGCGGGCCGCTCGCTCGGTATCGACCGCTCGAACCTGCTGCGACTGGCCAAACGCTTGGGCTTGGCCATTAATTAACCATAACCTGAGAGAGCCGACAGCTTGTACGTAAGCGGCCGATTTGCGACAAACTTGGGATAAGCGAGAGATAATTCTGTGTGGATTCCACCGTCTGTCATGTGGCTTCCCATCTTCAACAGACCTCCCGCCAAGCTCCCGGTTTAGAAGCGTCTGGCTATGGCGACGGGGTGCCTTTTTGCGCCCGCCCGAGGAGATCCGCTGATACTCGTCATCAAGGGATCGGGCCATGCGTCTAAGCGTTTTTGTTCTTCTGCTGGGCCTGGGGATTGCCAGTGCCGCAAGTGCAGGCGAAACCATTCTTCCGGCCACCCCAGCCGCCGGGAACATGAATGTTTTTGCGACCCAGCTGGCCTATGGGAACGACGGCGCAGTCTATACGGTGAATGTGGAGCCAGCGGCGGGAACGCCGACCGGCGTCAATCTTCAGACCGTGGTGCGGCGGGGCAGGCAGAACCTAACGACGGGTGTCTGGAGCTGGACCTCCAAGGTCATCGAAAATCGTACGATGGACGATCCGTTCCACACCCAGCCCTCCATCGCGCTGGACCGGACCGGGCGCATCCACATCGTCTACAACATGCATAATATGCCCTGGCAATATGCGGTTTCGGCCAAGGCGAACGACATTTCCAGTTTCGAGTTCAAGGGCGAGTTCGTGACCGACGAGACCATCAGCCTCGTCAAATTCAAATCCGCGACCCCTTTTCCCAGCCTTGGAAGCGCCGCCATCCCCGGCACCCAGATCACCTACCCGGCTTTTTTCAAGGATCGGCGGGGTGAGCTTTTTGTCACCTACCGGCAGGCGGTGCGCCCGAAGCGACCCTTTGCCGAGCGCGAATATGCCTGCGGCATCGCCCGCTTCGACGCCAGTGCCAGGACCTGGAAGGCCCTGGGCGGCGCGATCAATGTGACGGCAGCCGATGCGCAGGAAGCGGGGACAGTGACCGCCTTCTGCGCACAGTCCGGCTGGTGGGGCTATCATCCGCGCCTCTGGTTCGATACCGCCAATGTGATGCATGTCAGCTGGGCCTGGCGGCAGGGCAATGCGGGCGGTGATTGCACCAACCTGTCCTATGCCTATTCGACCGATGGCGGGAAGACCTTCCGGCGCTCCAACGGCACCGCCTACACGCTGCCGATCCGGGTCAATGATGGGGGAAGCGTACTCGCCAGCCCGACGACCAAGGTGTCTTGCCGGACGGAGATCGATTCGACGGTCGATGGCCGTCCGCTGATTTCCTTCCAGAATTATGCCGCCGGTTTCGCGATGGTGGATCGGCAGGCAAGCGGTGCCTGGGGACAGCCCTATGCCGCGCCCTATGGTGGACAGGTGGTCATGTCGGGTGGCTCGCCGGAGCTTTGGAGTTTTGCCTCCGGCCCCCGCATTCTCGACGGCGATCTGGGGCAGCGCTGGACCCTGCTGCACCAGGAAACCGGCTATTGCACGGTCAAGGCGCTGGCTATGCCGACCAAGCAGGCTTTTCTGGTCCATGCCCAGGCCTGCGATCATAGCCTTGTGAAGGTGGTCCTGATGCCCTGGAGCGGCAGCGGAAGCTAAGGGGTAGCGGCAGCGGAAGTTAGGGCCGGTCCTTCACCCGCTCGATCCGGGGGCTGCCCCGCAGGTCGAGGCGGATGAGTCCGCGTCCCGGACGCTCCAGCCGAACCGGAGCGTCGCGCTCTTCCAGGCGTCGGCGCAGCAGGATCAGCCGGGTTTCGAGGTTATCTTTCAGATCCGGCAGCTTCAGGTCGGCGTGGAGACGGATTTCCCGGTTGGTGAAATCACGCCGCCCGCTGTCGCGATGGCAGCAGAGGAAATGGTAGAGCAGCCGACCGGGTAGCCCCTTGATCACATAGGCATCGTCGATGAAGACGCTGTCGTCATAGTCGAAATAACGCAGGGTGAAACTGCCCTGTTCCCCCTTTTCGACCGGTAACTCGGGAGTGGTGGGCTGTTCGGGCAGCTCGTCTTCCGCAAGTGCCGCCAGCCCGGCGGCAAGCTGGCTTGCGATTAGGGTCACGGCAGCTTCGTCTTCATGGGTGAAGCCGAAGCGCTGGCTGCTTTCACTGAAGATCACGCCCCGCATCTGCCCCTGCCAGATCATCGGCACGGCCAGCAGGCTGTTCGGCTCATGAATATCCGGCAGCGGAATGACGCGGCCCTGCTCTTCGGGCACGCCGACAACGGCGGAGACATAGCGGCGGCCCCGGCTCATATCGCAGATCCGCACCGCCTGGGATGCCTGGGCGGCGATCCCGATGGCGCCCTGGCCGCAGGGCACCTGGGCTCCGACGCCGACATGCTCATAGCCCCGGCTGGCGAGGGTTGTCAGGCTGCGGGTCGCCTCGTCGGTCACCAGCACCATGACATGGGGAAAGCCGAAACATCTCGTCAGCCCATCCAGCACCCGATCCATCTGGCGGTCGAAATCCGGTTCCTGGGCGACTGTCATCGCCAGCGAAGCGGCCAATTCTAGCCGTCCGGGCTGGGGAGCGGGGTCGGGAAAGCCGAGGGTGGCGGGTGGGGCAAAGACGCTGCGGACCGCCGTCACCTCGTAGATGTCGGCGCTTCGCAAGACCATCACCTTGCCAAGGTCGCTACCGAAATAGAGGGCGCGCAGATGGGCGTCCATGCGATCAAACAGTTCGCCCGTGGTTTCCGAGCGGCGAAAACTGACATCCAGCTCATGCTGGCCGCCGGTCCGCCCATCAACGACGACGACCGTGGCTTTGCCGGTGCGGCGGATGTTTGCCAGCGTCTTGGTGAAATACTGGTTCGAGAGGGCGACATGGCGCTCGTCGACAAAAAACACCTGCGACAGGTAGGAGACGTTCGGCATCCCATCGGCATCGACGGTGGCGATAATCGAGGGGATGACTCCCTCGAAGCAGGGGCGCAGATCGCGCAGAGTGAGGCTCATGCTGGTCCGCCCGCAATCTGTTGACCCGCGCCTGGGCCAGGGGTCTGCTGGAAGATTGCGTGTGGCTTCAGGCGGATCCGAACCAGCCCCTCCGCCGTGCACCAGTGATGGAACTGCTGCTGCGTGACGCCCAGCCCCAACATGACCGTGCCCATGCCGGTGATATAGCGCCCGGCGGTAGCGATATCGGCCGAATCAGGGACAGCGACATCCACGACCGCGCCTTTCACCTGGAAGGTCCGATAGTCGGTGGGACGGCAGAATGTGAAAGCGACAGGCACTCCTGGCGCACAGTTGCTAACCGCCTCGCTCCACTGCGTGCCCGAAATATAGATATCGACAAAGGCACCGCCATCGATCAGGCGCGCACCGACAGCGCGGCCGATGGCGGCGCGCTGAGCGTCGTTGCGGGTGGCAATGATCATCATGACCGCACTTTCCATCAGCGCGGCGATTTCCTTGTCGAACATGCAAAACCATAAGACGAGGTTATGGGCGGCACCCTATCCTAAAGACCTTAATTTAGGAACCGATGGGGCGCCCGCGTTGAAGCGGGGCGAGTTGGCGTGCTAGTCGAAGGCGCGAAAAGGGAGGCCCGCCGATGATCCGCCATATCGTTTTTTTCACCGCCCGTGATCCCCAGGATCTGGAAACTATCCGGGCCGGTCTCTCGCTCCTCACCGAAATCCCCCATGCCTTGAAACTGGAGATCGGCGAGAATGTGAAGACCGATCAGCTGGGCAATGTCGTCGATCTGGTAGTGTATGGGGAGTTTGCCGACGCTGCATCCTTGGCCGCCTATAAATCCCATGAGAATTATCAACGCTCAATCGATATTGTTCGGCCTCTGCGTGAGATGAGAATAGCAGCAGATTATGTTGCGGAGGATGCCGTTACATCGTTGATCCGTTAATCTTTCTTTTGCACATCCATGCTTTAATCTTTTTTGAACGCTTATAATTTTCTTCAATAGTATTGTTTTAGGATATTTCCATCCTTGATTTAGGAAGCATTTAGGAAGCCCCCTTGCCCATCCCGTCATACAGCTTGCCGCCCAAGCTTTGACGAGGATTGCGATGTCTGAGACCCCGAACAGTTTTTCTGGGAATAATCTCTCCGGAACCGGCCTTGTGGGCCGCCACGATATCTACGGCCCGATCCACAAGGGCCTGCGCCTGGCACAGGCCGGTTTGCTGACCCGGATCGGGTCGACCGACTTCGAAGATGCAGTGGCGACCGTTGCCCTGCTGGATGAACTCAAGTCCAATCTCGACTTCTTCAAGGCCCATCTGCGCCACGAGGAAGAGGTGATGCATGCGGCGGTCGAGGCCAAGGCCCCCGGCACCATGGCGCGCCTGGAAGAGCAGCATGACGAACATCGCTACCGTTTCCACGAGCTTGAACAGCTGATCGCGACCATCGAGGCGACCCCGGCCCGCCAGCGGGCACCGCTGGGTCGGGCGCTGTATCTGGCATTCACCAACTATATGTCCGAGGACTTCGCCCATATGCGGGAGGAGGAGACGGTGATGTGGCCGACGCTCTGCGCCCTCTTCACCGACGAGGAGCTGCAAGCGCAGGAAGGCCAGATCGTGTCCCAGCTGTCGCCGGACGAGGCGATTTTCAGCATGCGCCTGATGATCCCCAGCATGAACCGGGTCGAACGCGCAATCTTCCTGGCCAAGGTCAAGACCGGCGCTCCGCCCCAGGCTTTTAACGCGGTCATTGAGTTTGCGGCCCGCCCGACGCTGTCGGCTGAGGATTTTGCCGATCTCTCCGACCGCCTGGGTCTCGCGGCATGAGCATTCTGATCATTGGCGGTACCGGCGTCGTTGGCCGGGAGATTCTCCGCACCCTTTCGAAGTCGGGCTTGCGTGCCCGGGTTCTGATGCGCGACCCCCAGTTGGACCTGCCACTGGGTATGGAGGCTGTCAAAGGTGATCTGTCGCGGCCCAATACGCTGGAGCCAGCCTTGCAAGGTGTCAGCCGGGTCTTCCTGCTGAATGCCCTGACCCAGGATGAAACGCAGCAGGGGTTGAATGCCGTTGCGGCGGCCAAACAGGCCAACGTCCGTCGGATCGTCTATCTCTCGGTCCATCGCTGTCATGAAGCCCTCCATATCCCGCATTTCGCGACCAAGCAGCCGGTCGTGGCGGCGATCAAGGCCTCGGGGATGGAATGGTCTATCCTGGAGCCGAACAATTTCTTCCAGAACGATGGCGCCTTCTTCACCCATGCCATCGCCGGCGGTGGGGTTTATCCGCAGCCACTTGGCAGTGTCGGAATTTCGCGCGTTGATACTCGGGATATCGCCGAAGCGGCGGTCAATTGCCTGACGCGCGATGGCTTCACCGATCGCCATTGGCCTCTGGTCGGGCCTGAAGCACTGACGGGCGCGCGTATCGCCGCCGCCTATACCAGGCTTCTGGGCCGCAAGGTCCAGTATGCAGGTGACAACCTCGATGCCTGGGACATGGCCTTCAAGCCGTTCCTGCCCGATTGGCTGCGCCATGATTTCCGCATCATGTACGAGCATTTTCAGGCCCGAGGCCTGAAGGCTTCGGCAGAGGATCTGGCGGCCTGCCGCTGGGTCGTGGGCCATCCGCCGCGCAGCTTCGACGATTACCTGCACGACGTCTTCCTGCCCATTGCCGAGCGGCTGACCGCCCCGGCTTAAAGGTGAAGCTTCGCGCCCTTGATCGCCTTATCCACGTCCTTCTTAAGCCCGCGCAGCGCGATCCCGACCAGATCGGGCGCGTCTGCCGGTTCGGCCAGGAAAGCCGCGCGGTTGGCGGCATCATGGCCGGTCGAAAACATGGCGCGGACATAGACGGAACGGGTCAAGTCGCGCTCGATCCCGATGCGAAACGCCCGCTGCAGATCGGCGGGTGTTGCTGCGAAGACCAGCATCGGCTGCCCCAGCAGGCGCGCATGCTGCCGTCCCGCCGCATCCTCATAGGGTTCTCCCATCGCGTCGGGCGCGGCCCCGGCAATGCCGGTCGCCAGGAACGCCGTGACATTCAGTTTCTGCCAGACGGCCAAATCCTCCAGCACCAGTATCGCGACCTTGGTATCGAACATGACGGCTTCCCCTTGCTGATGGGGCATTCTCGCGGCGTGCTGGAAGCAGGGTCTAGAACGTCCGTGCGGAACGGTCGGCCAGGCAGGTGGCGCGATAGGCGGCGGGGGTGAGCCCATAGGCCCGGCGGAACCAGCGGCCCAGATGACTCTGGTCGGCAAAGCCGGTCAGGCTGGCGACATCCGCCGGAGTTTTACCTTTCGCCAACAGACGCCGCGCTTCCTGCAGACGGATCTGCACCAGAAACTGGTGGGGGGAGGTGCCATATTCGGCGCGAAAAGCCCGGGCCAGTTGGAAACGGCTGACAGCCCCGACTTCATCGGCCAGGGCGTCGGCGCCGATATCGTCAGCCGGAAGGGCGCGCAACCGCTCGTGCACCCGGCGGGCGATGATCCCATCGCGGCCCGGTCGCCCCCTCTTCTCCGCGCGTCCCAGGTGCGGGCGCAGCCGGTCAACGACCCCATCCAAGGCTGCATCGACCGCCAACCGGCTATCCGGTCGCGTCAGGGCGCCATAGGCCTGCCAGATCGCCTGACCCAGCCTTGTATCGTCGAGCAGGCTGGCGGAAAAGCCCGGGTCTCCTGCCCCATCCTCCTGCAAGGCTGCTTTCAGCCAGGGCCGGGGCAGATAGAGCATGGCATAGGTGAAGCCATCCGCATGGCCCGCCTGACCGTCATGGGCTTCCTGGGGTTCGATCAGGATCACTCGGCCGGGTGTGCTCTGACGGCGGGCGCCGCGACAATAGAAATCCTGCACGCCCCGTTCGGTAACCCCGACCAGCCATTCATCATGCTGATGCATGTCGTAGGCATGACCGGAGAAGCGCGCCCGGATCGCTTCGATCCCGGACGGGGCGTCGTGGAACAGGGAAACCCGGTCGCCGGTCAAAGTGCACATGCCTTAAGAGTGTCCGAAGCGCTCCGATGTGGCAAATCTTCCCGACATTGTGGGTACGCCATCGACAGCGCAAGCGCGGCGATGCCAAATAGCCCGCGTCTGCTTTTGCCAAGGGAATTACGATGAGCGAACCGCTGAATGTCGCGCTGGTGGGGTATGGGTTTGTCGGTAAGACGACCCACGCGCCCCTGATCGAAGCCGTGCCGGGTCTCAATCTCCACACCATCGTCTCCTCCAAGGGCGCGGCGGTGACGCAGGAGCGGCCGGGCGTGCGGGTGGTGGCCGACCTTGCGGAGGCGCTGGACGATGCCATTGATCTGGTGGTGATCGCGACGCCGAATGACCTGCATGCTCCCCAGGCCCATGCGGCCCTGGACGCGGGCAAACATGTGGTGGTCGATAAGCCCTTCACCCTGTCGCTGGCCGAGGCGCAGGCGGTCATGGGTCATGGGCAGCGGGCGGGCAAGCTGGTCTCGGTGTTCCAGAACCGCCGCCTGGACAGCGATTTCATGACGCTGCGCCATCTGGTGCAGACCGGCAAGCTGGGCGCGGTGGCGGAATTCCATTCCCATTATGACCGCTGGCGCCCGACCGTGCGGGACCGCTGGCGCGAGCATGCGGGGCCGGGCACCGGCATCTGGGTCGATCTGGGCGCCCATCTGGCCGATCAGGCATTGCAGCTGTTCGGGGTTCCGGATGCGGTCTATGGCGAGATTTCCAACCGCCGCCCCGGTTCGGTTACGACGGACTATTTCCACATGCTGCTGCGTTATCAGGAGGTGCGGGTGATCCTGCACGGCAGCTCGCTCGCCCAGGCCAATGGTCTGCGCTACATCGCCCATGGCTCCAAGGCCAGCTACGTCAAATATGGCATCGATGCCCAGGAAGATATGTTGAAGGCGGGTCAGAAGCCGGGCGACGAGGGCTGGGGCGATGATCCTATTCCCGGTGAGTTGATCGTGTCGGAAAACGACTGGCCGCAGGTGATCGATCGGCCGGTCGTGCGCGGGGAATATCGCGCCTATTATGCCGCCATGCGCGACGCGATCCTGGGCAAGGGGCCGCCGCCGGTGACCCCGCGCGAGGCGCTGGATCTCATGAAGCTGCTGGATCTGGGGATCGCCAGCTCCAATGCCCGCCGCGAACTCCTGTGGAACGAGGTTCCCTGATGCCTTCTCTCGACGATGATCTCGCCAAACTGGCGTTGCAGGAAGAACGGCTGGTGTTCGGTCGGTTTGATGCCGATACCGCCTGGTCCCTGATCGAGTACCTCAAGGCGCGTGCAGAAGCGGAAGGTGCCGCCATCGCCATCGATGTAACTCTGGTGTCGATGCCGCTCGCCTACCTCGCCCTGCCCGGCACGACGCCGGACAATGCCGACTGGATCCGCCGCAAGCGCAACAGTGTCTTCAAGCTGTTCAAAAGCTCCTACGCTATCGGTCGGCGGTTGGAGCAGCAGCAGACCAGCCTTGAGGAAAAGCTGGCCCTGCCGCCGCGCGACTATGTCTCCCACGGTGGTTGCGTGCCGATCCGGGTCAAGGGCGCGGGCTTCATCGGCGCCTTGACCGTTTCGGGCCTGCCGCAGCGCCAGGACCATAATTGGGCGGTGGCGGCGATGGCGAAGGTCCTGGGTCTGGATATCACCGACATCGCGCTAAGCGCGGAGTAGCTTAGTTAAAGACAATTGTCATCCCGGCCCCCGAGCCGGGATCCGGCCATACGGGGTGGCTGGCCTAAAGAGGTGCATTGCAAGAAACAACGGCCGGATCCCGGATCAAGTCCGGGATGACAAGGCTTTCTGGTGCCTGAAGCACCCTCGGAGGAGATGCCGGGATCAAGTCCCGGCATGACGAGCCTTATTTTGTGGGGGCACCCCGCCGTACCCGCCACTCCTCCGCCGTGATCTGCCAGATCTCGGCGGGCATGCGGCCTTCGACGAAAGCCCGCTCCTCGGTGCGGACGACCCGCATGCCGGTCTTCTCGGAGATCCGGCGCGATCCCTTGTTGTCGATGGCTTTTGGAACCTCCAGCAGCGGGAACTGCAGGACATCGAACCAATAGTCGGTGGCGGCCTCGCTGGCTTCACTCATATAGCCCTGCCCCTGCCAGGGCAGCCCGACCCAGAAGCCACGATTATTCCCCGCAAGCCGGTAAAGGCTGATCGCACCGATGAAAATGGAGGGATCATTGCGCAGTCGTAACGACCAATGCCAGGCGTCGCCCCGTTCCATCTCCGGCAGGCAGACGTCGCGATAGAAGATATGGCAACCATCGCCCGGATAGGGCCAAGGCACGACGGCATTCAGATGGCGCACGATCTCCCAATGGGCGAACAGGTGCTGGGCCGCCTCGGCATCGGCAAGTTCCAAGGGCCGCAGCAGCAGACGGGGAGTTTCTAGCGTCGGTAGCTTCATGATATGACCCTATCCACCATAAGCACCTTCATTCAAGCGGGAGTACCTCGTGTCCCACGCGCTCTTTGTTATCCTTGCGACCGTCACCCTTGATGCCGTCGGCATCGGTCTGATTCTGCCGATCCTGCCCGACCTGCTGCGGGAACTGACCCATAGTTCGGCGATTGCCGGTCAGTACGGCGTGATCTCCGCTCTCTATTCCCTGATGCAGTTCATCTGCGCGCCTGTCCTGGGCATGTTGAGCGACCGCTATGGCCGCAGACCCGTGCTGCTGGTCTCGCTGGCGTTGGCGACGGTCGATTATGGGATGATGGCGGTGGCGCCGACGCTGTGGCTGATCTACGTCGGCCGGATCATCGCCGGTATTGCCGGGGCCAATACAGCCGTCGCCACCGCCTATATCACCGATATCAGCAAGCCCGAGGATCGTGGGCGCCGCTTTGGCTGGATGAGCGCCTGCTTCGGCCTGGGGCTGATTGCCGGGCCGGTGCTGGGCGGTTGGCTGGGCGAGATTTCGGTTCGGTATCCCTTCTGGCTGGCGGCGGGCTGCAATGGATTGAACCTGTTGCTGGCCCTGTTTGTGCTGCCGGAGTCGCGCAAAGCCTCGCCCTTGCCCATGGTCTGGGGGGCGCTTAATCCTTTTGCGCCGCTAAAGATGGCGCTGAAGTCCCAGGCTCTGGTGCCGTTGCTGGCGGTTTTCTGTATCGTGCAGATCGTCGGGCAGGTCGGCGCGGCGCTGTGGGTGATCCACGGCCAGGACCGCTATGCCTGGAGCCCGGCGGTGGTCGGCTGGTCGCTGGCGGGGTTCGGCATCATGCATGCGGCGGTGCAGGCGTTCCTGCCGGGACCGATGATCGCGCGCTATGGCGAACGGCGTTCCTTCATCGCCAGTATCTCCATCGATTTTGTCTCCTATGGCCTGATGGCGTTTGCCGCCAGAGGCTGGATGGCGTTTGCCCTGATGCCGCTCATGTGCCTGGGCGGGATCGAACAGCCCGCGATGCAGGCGATGCTGACCCGGCAGGTGGACGAGGATCGACAGGGTGAATTGCAAGGGCTGCTCGCGAGCCTCAGCCATCTTGCCACAACGGTGGCGACCCTGGGTTTCACCCTGATGTACGCCGTCACAGCAGCCTATTGGATGGGGGCCGTCTGGCTGGCAGCGGCACTGGTCTATATCGCCTGTATACCGCTGTTGAACTGGCAGCGACGTCTTTCGCGACAGTAATTTGACGCTTTTATCTTTAAGCGACCGGGTGTCTGCCCCCATATAGACGCGTCAACCGGGCCAACGAGCAGGAAGAAACATGAGCAACGGGCAACAGACCGCCAAGCGGGTCGTCATCACGGGCATGGGCCTCGTTTCGCCGCTGGGATGCGGTGTGGAGCGGGTCTGGCAGCGTCTGATCGCTGGGCAGTCGGGCATCCGCGCCCTGCCGGAAGAAATCGTGCCGGATATCCCCAGCAAGATCGGCGGCCAGGTGCCGACCCTGGCTCAGGATCCCGAAGGCGGCTTCGATCCCGACCGCTATATTCCGGTCAAGGACCAGCGGAAGATGGATCGCTTCATCCATTTCGCCATCGCGGCTGCCGATGAGGCGCTGGATCAGGCGGGCTGGCATCCCCAGGACGAAGCCTCGCAGGAGCGTACCGGCACCATCATCGCGTCGGGTGTCGGCGGTTTCCCCAGCATGGCCGAAGCCACCCGCACGACGGACGAAAAGGGCGCCCGTCGCCTCTCGCCCTTCACCGTGCCCTCCTTCCTGGTCAATCTGGCCGCTGGTCACGTCTCGATCCGCCATAGCTTCAAGGGTCCGCTCGGCGCGCCGGTCACCGCCTGCGCCGCCTCGGTGCAGAGCCTGGGTGACGCCGTCCGGATGATCCGCGCTGGCGAAGCCGATGTGGTGCTCGCCGGTGGTGCCGAAGCCTGTATCGACCGGGTGGCGCTGGGTGGTTTTGCCGCCGCGCGCGCGCTCTCGACAGGCTTTAACGATACGCCGGAAAAGGCCTCTCGTCCCTTCGATGCAAATCGCGATGGTTTCGTGATGGGCGAAGGCGCGGCGATGCTGGTGGTCGAGTCCCTCGATCATGCCCTGGCCCGTGGCGCCACCCCCATTGTCGAAGTGCTGGGCTATGGCACCAGCGCCGATGCCTATCACATCACCTCCGGCCCTGAAGACGGTTCGGGTGCCCAGCGCGCCATGAAGCTGGCCTTGAAACAGGCCGGTCTGAAGCCGTCCGAGATCGGCTATCTCAACGCCCATTCGACCTCCACCCCCGTAGGCGACAAGGGCGAGATCGCGGCCATGCAGGCGGTCTTCGGCCCCGATAGCGGCCTGCGCGTTTCCTCCACCAAATCGGCCACCGGCCATCTGCTGGGGGCTGCGGGCGGGATCGAGGCGATCTTCACCGCGCTCGCCCTGCGCGATGGCGTGCTGCCGGGAACTTTGAACCTCGAAAACCCGGACGAAGCCGCCAAGGGCCTCGACATCATCGGACCGCAGGCCCGCAAGGAACAGGTGACCTATGCCCTGTCCAACGGCTTCGGCTTCGGCGGTGTCAATGCCTCCGTCGTGATGGGGCGGTATAGCTAAGTTACCCTCGCCGGTTCAGGACTGCGTCCTGGTGAAATCGATGAAGGCCCGCAAGGGCGCCGGTAGCTGGCGGCGGGAAGGGTAATAGAGGAAAAATCCCGGATAGAACGGGCACCAATCCTCCAGAACCCTTTCCAGCCGTCCGGCCGCCAGATGCTCGGTCACCTGGGCTTCGAAGACATAGGCGATGCCGCTGCCCGCCAGCGCGGCCTCCAGCATCAGTTCCTGATCGCTTAAGGTCAGCGGCCCGTCGACCTCCACATCCAGCTCGATCCCGCCACGCTCGAACTCCCAGCGATAGAGGCTGCCGTTCTGGAAACGGAAGCGGATGCATTCATGATGCGCGAGGTCATGGGGCGTCACGGGACGTGGATGGCGCTCGAAATAATCCGGCCGGGCGACCACGGCGAAGCGATGGCGGGGGCCCAAAGGCACGGCGATCATGTCGGCGGCAATCCGCTCGCCAAACCGCACACCGGCATCGAAGCCCCCCGCCACCACATCGACCAGCATATCCTCGGCCGCCAGCTCGACCCGGATTTCAGGAAAAGATGCCCGGAAACGGGTGATGAGCGGCAACAGCACCAGTGTCGCCGCGATGCGGGGTGCATTCAGGCGCAGGGTGCCGACGGGGGTTGCACGGAAATTATTCAGATCGTCGAGGGCATCCCCGATATCGCGAAAGGCAGGCGCGACCCGTTGATGCAGTCTCTCCCCGACCTCGGTCAGCGCGACCGACCGGGTTGTGCGGTTGAAAAGACGTAAGCCCAGCCGCTCCTCCATCGCCCGCACGGCATGGCTCAGGGCCGATGGGGTAACCCCAAGCTCGACGGCAGCCGCCCTGAAACTGCGGTGCCGGGCGACGGCCAGAAAGACCGCAAGGTCGGCGGTATCGATCCGCTGCATTGATGAATCCTGCTCAGTAACCTGATGCCAATATAGCGGATTAATTCATCGAAGCGAGGGGGTTAGCTTTCTCTCACCGGCCCAAGGGGCCTAGCAAAAGAGAGAGGATCAGACCCATGCGTACTTGGTTCATCACCGGCGCCTCGCGCGGTTTCGGCGCCCTCATCACCCAGCAGGTTCTGGCGGCAGGCGACGCCGTCGTGGCCACCGCCCGCAACCCGGCCACGATCACGGAGCGTTTGGGGAATCACCCCAACCTCCTGGCCCTTGCCCTGGATGTCACCGACGAAGCCCAGGCCCATGAGGCCGCCCGCGAAGCCATCAAGCGGTTCGGGCGCATCGATGTCCTGGTCAATAACGCAGGCTACGGTCTGCTGGGGGCGGTCGAGGAGTCGAGCGGTCCGGAGGTTGAGAAGCTATTTGCGACCAATGTCTTCGGGCTTCTGGCCGTCACCCGTGCCGTCCTGCCCCATATGCGCAGTCAGCGCTCGGGCCATATCCTCAATATCTCCTCCATCGGCGGCTATACCGGCTTCCACGGCTGGGGGGCTTATGGCGCCACCAAATTCGCGGTGGAAGGGCTGACGGAATCAATGGCTATCGAACTGGCGCCGCTTGGTATCAAGGCAACGGTGGTGGAGCCGGGCTTCTTCCGCACCGACTTCCTGGACGATCAGTCCCTGGTCCGAACTGCCCTCGAGCTTCCGGACTATGCGGAGACGGTGGGTGCAATGCGCAGCGCGATGGCCGATGCCAACCACGCCCAACCGGGTAATCCGGCAAAGCTGGCGACAGCCCTGCTGGCCCTGGTGAATGCCCCCAACCCGCCGCTGCGTCTGCCGCTGGGTAGCGATACCGTCGCCGCCATTGCCCGCAAACATGCCTCTGTCGATGCGGAAGTGGCCGTCTGGCATGCTGTCGCCGTCTCGACGGATGTCTGGGAGAAGGATGCCGCCTGAAGCCTGAGATGAACAGTCGAACCCCGCCCGTCAGGGGCGGGGTTTCCTGTCAGGTGATATCTTGCGTGGCCTCGATCCGGCCCAGAACCGCATCTATTTCCGACAGGGCGCCTTCGAAATCCAGCCGCGCCATGGCCTGGGAAAGAAAACCACCGGGGGATATGAGATCTGGCGGGAAACCCGCGGCATTTTCCTCATAGAGATCCATGGCGCGCAGATTGCGCTTCTCCAGTTGAGCCCGGATTTCGAGCAGCAGTTCCATCGCGCGCTCGGGCGAGAGTAACGGCTGATCGGTGCCAGTCGGGGTGGTTAGCAGAGTTTTCAGCCGTTCACAGAGGTCGCGATCTTCCGCCAGCATATCGGCGACCAATCCGCCAAGGGATCCGTCGGTGTCACCCTGTTCCAGACGATGTTCGACCGTGGCGCTCAGTTCAGAAAGCCGCATCGCGCCTAAGGTCGCGGCGATGCTTTTGAGTGTGTGAGCCTCACGGCGGGCGCCGTCGATATCGCCTTTTTCCAACATCGTGTCGATGGCAAGCGGGGCCTGGGCGCGGGTGAGCAGATAGCTCTGCACCAGCTTGTCATAGAGCGGCCGGTTACCGCCAAGCCGGGCCAGGGCGGCCGAGACATTGAGATCCGACGCCCCACCTTCTCCCGCCCGGCAGTGGCGCAGCAGAGCGGCGACCAGAGTTTCGAGCTCGATCGGCTTGCCGATATGGTCGTTCATGCCTGCGGCAAGGCTGTTTTCACGATCCTCGATCATCGTATTGGCCGTCATGGCAATGATCGGCAGGTCGGTGAGGTTGGGGTCTTTGCGCAGGGCGCGTGTCGTCTCATAGCCGTCCATCGCGGGCATCTGGATATCCATCAGCACCGCATCGAACACTTCGCCCTGTTCGCTTAAGCGTCGGATCGCCTCGGCACCATCTCCGGCGACAGTGACCTTGGCCCCTTCCAGCTCCAATAGTTCGCGGGCGATCTGCTGGTTGATCGGATTATCTTCGACCACCAGGAGGGTCAGATCGGACAGGCGCGGTTCACCCATGGGCTGGATGGGGCGACGGCGCCCGGCGTCCCTGCGCCCCTCGATGGCCGTTGTGATCGCGTCTGCCAGCATCGCGCGGGTAAAGGGCTTGGCCAGGAACATATCGACGCTGGTGCTTTCCTCCGGCGAGGCGGCGGCCAGACGTTCGTAATCGAAGCCGGTCAGCAGCACGACAGGGGTGCGGGTGCCGCCATCCTCGATGGTTCGGATCCGCTGCACAGCCTCAAAAGCCGATTTATCCCGCATGTTGCGGTCGATCAGGATGGCATCGTAGCTGTGGCCTTCGCTTAAGAGATACAGCGCCTCATGCTGGAATTTGACGACCGTGGGGTCGGCTTCTAAAGCACCCAGCATGGCGGTCAGGATATGCTGGCTGGTCTCGTTGTCTTCGATCAGCAGCAGGCGGCGGCCTTTGTGCAGGACCGGCGGTTCCCCGGCGATCTGTTCAACGGGAAGCTCGATCGTGAAGCAGAAGGTGGATCCCACGCCCAGCTTGCTCGTCACCTCGATGGTACCCCCCATCAGTCGGACGAGGCGCTGGCTGATGGCCAGTCCCAGGCCGGTTCCCCCGAAGCGGCGGGTGGTCGAGGTTTCGGCCTGGACGAAACCTTCGAAGATCTTCGGCAGCTGTTCGGTCGCGATCCCGATGCCGGTATCGGCGACGATGAACTCCAGCCGGACCGACCGCTCCAAACGCTCCTTCAGCAGAATGCGCAGGACGACCTCGCCCTCGCGGGTGAATTTCACCGCATTGCCGACCAGATTCAGCAGCACCTGCTGAAGCCGCAGGGAATCCCCACCCAGGTGATCCGGGATTTCGGGGGCGATATCGAACAGCATGTCCACATCGCGCTCGTTCGGAGCGGCGGACAGCACAGCCGACAGGTTGCGCAGCACCTCTTCCAGGCTGAAGGGCGAATGATCGAGTTCGAGCTTGCCGGACTCGATCTTGGAAAAATCGAGGATGTCGTTGATCAGGCCGCGCAGCGAGATCGAAGCGGCGGTCGATTTCTGAACGTAGTCCTGCTGGCGGTAAGAAAGATCCGTGCGGCTCAGCAGCTGCAGGAAGCCGTTGATGGCATTCATCGGCGTGCGGATCTCGTGGCTCATATTGGCCAGGAATTGGCTCTTGGCGCGGCTAGCGGCTTCGGCGGCATCACGGGCGCGGGACAGCTCGCCTGCCCGCTGATTACGCTCGGTCAGATCGAACGCGATAGCGAGGTGACCGGAGATCGGGCCGTCATTGTCGCGCAGGGCACTGACCGACAGCAGCACCGGCAGGCGCGAGCGATCCTTGCGCACATAGGTCCATTCTTTGCCATCGGCGGCCCCGGCGCGCGATTTGGCGACGATGGCTTCGAAACCTGCCTCGATAGGGGTGCCGAGTTCGCGCGACAGGGCTTCGGCATGGGCCGCCAACTCGCCATTGTCATGCACGATGGTCAGGTTGGCGTGGCCCACCACTTCGCCTGCCGTATAGCCCAGGAGAGCTTCGGCGGCGGGGTTGAAGAGGGTGATGCGACCTTCGGTATCGGTCGCGATGATGGCGTAACCGGCCTCGGCCAGGATGGCACGCTGCAGATTGGAATAGGCATGCACCTCGGCCGTGCGGGCGACCACCTGCTGCTCCAGGGTGGAATTGAGCTCCAGAATGCGGGCTTCGGCGGCTTTCTCGAGGCTGATATCGCGGACAATCTTCGCCGCCCCCACCACCTCCCCACTGCGCGAGCGGATGGGGGAGATATTGATGGATGCATCGAAGCGCGAGCCGTCGGAGCGGCGGCGGACGGTGGTGAACTGGGCGATGGTTTCGCCGCGCCGGATCAGGCTGAAGATCGTCTCGACCTCCGCCACCCGCTCCTCCGGCACCGCCAGATCGATAGTGGCGCGTCCGATGGCCTCGGCGGCGGTATAGCCGAACATCTGCTCGGCCGCCTTGTTCCAGCTGGTAATGATGCCGTTCGGGGTTTCGCCGATGATGGCGTCGCTTGAATGTTCGACGATTGCGGCGAGATGGGCCTGGGCCAGACCGGCTTTCAGCGCCCGCTCCAGGTTGGAGAAATAGATATAGAGCAGGCTGGCGATCAGCGCGCTCAGGCTGGCGATCATCAGGAAGACGGCCAGTGGGTTATAGAGATTGAGGTGATTGACGAAGGGCGGCTGGGCCTTGATGTCGATCATCCAGGAGCGGCCATAGGCATCGACTGGAATGCTTTTGATCAGGCCCGCCGCCGCCACATGTTGCCCTGGAATCGAATTGAACAGCGTGATCGGGTGCGCTTCATCGGTGATATCGGAGATTGAGATGAAGAATTCGCCGTTGAGATAATCGAAATCCGACAGCACATCTTCGAGCGAAAAGGCGGTGAAAACCCAACCGACACCAGCCCGGCGTCGTTCCTCGGGTGACCGGATCGGTTCGCCCGCCCGATAGATCGGCAGCAGGAAAACCAAGCCCGTGGCGTTATTGGTGGTCTGCACCAGCTTCAACGGGCCAGTCAGGGTCGCATTGCCACTATCCAGCGCACTTAAGGCGCCTTCCTTACGGACCGGGTCGGAAGCGAGGTCACGGCCGATGGCAGCTTCATTCCGAGCTGCCGGCTCCATATATTGCGTTATGAAGCGTTCGCCGAGGTTCGGGCCGAAGCTCTTTATCGCGAAGTTGGGCGCACCATCCCGTCGGGCTTCTTCGAGAAACTCGGCCTCCTTTTCGACCGGGATGCGGCGGATATAGCCATAGCCAAGGGCGCCGGGAAATTCGCGTGCGAGATCCCAGGACTGGCTGTAGTGGGAGAAGCCTTCGCGGCTCAGGCGGTCTCCGGCGGCGATCAATGCGCCGCGCGCCCCTCGAAGCCCATATTCATAGGTCGAAATGCGGGTCGCAAGTTGAACGACAGCGCGCGCAGAAAGCGCGTCGAAGCTCTCCTGAAGCTTCGTCTCGTTCAGCTTCTTGGTTTGGAAACCGGCACCGATTGCCGCCAGCAGCCCGGCGATGAAAAGGGCAAGCGGCAGCGACCTCAACCCCCACATAAGTCGTTCCTTCTCCCCGGCAAGCGTTTGAAGGTAAAAAAACTACCATGAAGCTGCGGGGTTTGCCTGGAATATTAGTAGGCTTAACCGAAGCGTTTGCGCCCTAGGGTTGCCGGGGTTTTTGCCCTTATCCTGCCCCCGGCGGCTTCCTATATGAGGAACAGTCGCCGCATGGCTTTCGACAGCAAGGAATGCTCCCATGGCCCTCAAGATCGATCCCTGGACTTTTCCCGATCCCCAGACCACTGCCAAGACGGGAGATGGTTTGCAGAAGATCGTGCTGGGCGGCGGTTGCTTCTGGTGCACCGAAGCGGTCTATCGTCAGCTCGACGGCGTTCTCGATGTGCGCCCCGGCTATGCGGGCGGAACGGCGGCCACGGCGGATTATAAGACCGTCTGCACCGGCGCGACCGACCATGTGGAGGTGATCGAGGTCTCCTATGATGCCGGGCGGATCGACCTGGGGCAGATCCTGAAGATCTTCTTCTCCATCGCCCATGATCCGACCCAGAAGGATCGCCAGGGCAATGACGTCGGGCGCCAGTACCGCTCGGCTATTTTCTATGCCGACGACGATCAGCGTCAGGTGGCGGAGGCCTATATCCGCCAGATCGATGGCGCTGCTCTCTTCGAAGATAAGGTTCAGACCGAGGTGGTGCCCCTGGTCGAATTCTTCGAGGCCGAGGAATATCACCATGATTTTGCTGCACGTAATCCGATGCAGGGCTATATCCGGGCCGTCTCGACCCCGAAGGTCGAAAAGCTGAAGGCGGTCCACGGCAAGCTTCTGAAAGGCCGTCTCGCCTCGTAAAGGAGGCATCACTTGAGCAACGGCTGGACTGAATCGGCGGCGGCCTGGATCGCGGATCAGGGCGATACCGGCGACTACGGTCGCCGCTTCGTCCTCGACAAGGTGATGCTGGACCGGATCGCGGGGCGGGGCTTTACCCGCGCCCTCGATGTCGGCTGCGGCGAGGGGCGCTTCTGCCGGATGCTTCAGGAGCGGGACATCGCGAGTGTCGGCATCGATCCGACTTTGGCCCTGCTGGCGGAAGCGCGCCGCCGCGATCCTGAAGGGGACTACCGCGACGGCCGGGCCGAGGCTCTCGACTTTCCCGATGCCAGCTTCGATCTGGTGGTGAGTTATCTGTCGCTGATCGATATCCCGGATATTCGGGCGGCGATCCCGGAAATGGCGCGGGTTCTGAAGCCCGGCGGCACCCTGCTGATCGCAAACCTCAACAGCTTCAATACCGCAGGGCCCCCCACGGGCTGGATACGCGACGAGAACGGTCAGCCCCTGCGCTTCGAGATCGACCATTATCTGGAAGAACGGGCCAACCGCGTCGCCTGGCGTGGCATCGCCATCGAGAATTGGCACCGGCCGCTGTCGGCTTACATGACGCTGCTGCTGGAAGCCGGGCTGGTTCTGAAATTCTTCGACGAACCCGCGCCCCATGGCGGCAACCCGGCGGTCGCGGATCGCTACCGCCGGGTACCCTACTTCCTGGTGATGGAGTGGGCGAAGCCCTAGCGGCAGAAGGCGTCGATCAGCGCTTCGGCAACCTTGGCCCCTGACAGCGATGGGCCGCCATTGCCGAACATCTGGCCGGTGACGAAGGTCCCTTCGATCAGCAGCAGCAGACCGTCGCCCAAGGCTTGCGGATCGCGGGCGCCCATCTGGCGGGCGAGGTCGACGAGACGCTGCTGCAGCACCAGCTTATTGTTCTCCGAAACCTGACGTGCCGGATGCTCACGGTCGGGATATTCGACGGCGGCATTGGTCAGACCGCAGCCGCGATAGCCCATAACGGCTGCGCGCTCGCTCAAAGGGCCGAAATAGGCCAGGAACCCGGCCTTGGCGTCGCCGGGATGATCGGCAATCGCGGCATCGAAGCGCGCCCAGAATTCAGCTTCATAATCCGTCAGATAGGCAGCCGCCAGATCGTCCTTCGACGAAAAGCTGCGATAGAGGCTGGGCTTGGTTACCCCCGCCTTATTGACGATCTCGTCCACCCCGATGGCGCGGATGCCTTCCTTATAGAACAGCTGACGAGCCGTCTCGCGGATGCGGTCGGCGGCGCGTTTCGGCTTCTCTGTCTCGGCAGGCTGGGGAGGGGTCGGGGCCATATCTTCTGTCGGTACAATTTTGCTCTTGACGATGTTACTGACCGGTACGTACGTTTGTCCATCGCAAAACGTACCGGTCAGTAACATGAATATAATCTCTCGTCGGCCCTTCGGCCAGAAGTATGCGTTTGTCGTGGCGGCGGTGATCTTCCTGTCGCTGCTCTCGGCCGCCGGTGTCCGCTCGGCACCAAGCGTCATGATCGTTCCGCTGGAAGAAGCCTTCGGCTGGCGACGCGATACCATCTCCTTCTCCGCCGCTATCGGTATCTTCCTCTATGGGCTCGTCGGTCCCTTCGCCGCCGCCATGATGGAAAAGTTCGGGTTGCGCCGGATCCTGATGGCATCGCTGGCCATCATGTCGGCCTCGGCTGCCTTAAGCTCGCTGATGTCGGAAAGTTGGCATCTGCTGGCCACCTGGGGAATCCTGTCCGGCGTCGGATCGGGCGCGGTGGCCCTGGTCCTGGGCGCGACGGTGATCAACCGCTGGTTCGTCACCAACCGTGGCCTGATGATGGGCCTGCTGACCGCCAGCACGGCCACGGGTTCCCTGATTTTTCTGCCCGTCATGGCTTGGCTCGCCTCGACTGGCGGCTGGCAGCCGGTGGTCTGGGCCGTCACCATCGTGACCGCCTCGCTCATTCCGCTGGTGTTTTTCCTGGTGCCCGAACGCCCGTCCGCCATAGGACAGTTGCCGCTGGGGGCTCCGGCCGACTATGTCGCGCCTGACCGCAACCCGGCCAAGCTGCTGGATGCTACCTTCGGTGTGTTGGGCCGGGCCATGAAGACCAAGGTCTTCTGGTATCTCTTCGCCACCTTCTTCATCTGTGGATTCACGACCAACGGGCTGGTCGGAACGCACCTCATCTCCTTCTGCGCCGACATGGGGATCGCCCCGGTGCAGGCGGCAGGGCTGGTCGCGTTGATGGGGATCTTCGATCTGGTCGGCACCACTGCCTCGGGCTGGCTGACCGACCGGTTCGATCCGCGCAAGCTGCTGTTCGTCTATTACGCCCTGCGCGGCCTGTCGCTGATGGTGTTGCCCTATACCGATTTCTCGGTGGTCAGCTTGTCGATCTTCGCCGTGTTCTATGGCCTGGACTGGATCGCGACCGTGCCGCCGACCCTGCGCCTTGCCAATGATGCCTTCGGGGATCGCGATGCGCCGGTGGTCTTCGGCTGGATCGCGGCGGGTCATCAGATGGGGGCGGCCAGTGCGGCCTTCATGGGCGGCTATCTGCGCCAGGATACTGGGTCGTACCTGTGGGCTTTCGTCATTGCGGGTTTCACCGGTCTGATCGCCGCCGTCATCTCGCTGATGATCAAGCGCAACCGGGTCGGCGTAGCCGCAGCCCAACCCGCCTGATCCGTCAGTTGCGCAAGTAGGATGCCCAGAGACCTCGCCCGAACCGCCGGGCGAGGTCTTCCTGGTATGTATAGGTCGCACTCGTCTGCCGATCCGCCAGCGCCCAGCCCTGCTCCACCAGCCAGCCATTCAGATCCAGACTGCCGAGATGGCAGACCGAAATAGCGCGACCCTGGGGATCTTCCGATTGGATATCGCAGGAGATATCGGCACTGCCGATCCTGTCGGCCAGGGCCTTGGTCGCCTCTTTCTGGGGGATGATCCCGTAGAGGCGGATCTCCTGCCGGGCGAGCGCCAGGGTAGCGCCATCCAGGATGGCCGGGGTCCCGGTCAGTGTCTGCGCGCTGGCAGGCAGGGAAAGCAGGCATAGGGTGAGGACGAGCGATTTCATGACCCCACCCTATCCATAAAACGGGAAAAATACCTGAGACAATTCAACCAAAAGAAAAA
>NZ_JBHUIP010000016.1:0-109900 GCF_042683105.1 Lacibacterium aquatile | reverse complement strand
TCTTGGCGGGTGGATTAGCGCAGCACGTCCTTCAGGAAGCTGGTTGCCTGGGCGATTGCCCCCCGGGCGGCCGGGGTCTCCGACAAGGCATTCAGCATCACGAAGTCATGCACCGTGCCGTTATAGCGGGTGGAGGTGACAGTCACCCCGGCCTGGATCAGCTTTTTGGCGTAGTCTTCGCCTTCATCCCGCAGGACATCATTCTCGGCCGTGATGACCAGGGCGGGCGGCAGACCTTTCAACTGTTCGAGGCTGGCATTGAGCGGCGAGACGGTGCGGTCCTTGCGGGCGCCTTCATCGGGCAGATAGGCATCCCAGAACCAGCGCATCGCAGCCTTGGTCAGCAGGGGGCCGTTCTCGAACTGGCTGTAGCTGCCGTTATCCATCTTGGCGTCGGTCACCGGATAGAAGAGCAACTGGCCCTTCAGGCTCGGCCCCTTGCGTTCCTTGGCGAGCAGGGAGACCACCGCCGTCATATTGCCGCCGACGCTGTCCCCGGCGATGGCGATGCGGCTGGCATCGACATTCAGGGCAACGGCATTGTCGAAGACATATTTCAGCGCGGCATAATCCTGCTCGATTGCAACGGGATAGCGGTTTTCCGGCGAACGGTCGTAATCGACAAAGACGACGGCGGCATTGGCGCCGACGGCCAGTTCCCGGACCAGCCGGTCATGGGTTGCTGCATCGCCCATCACCCAGCCTGCGCCATGGTAGTACATGACGACCGGCAGCGTGCCCTGGGCGCCCTCGGGGCGGAGGATGCGGATACGGGTTTCACCGGTCGGGCCGACCGGAATGACCCGGTCTTCAATCGAAGCGGCGGGCTTCTTGACGGCGCCGGACTGGGCGCCGACCAGAACCTTGCGGGCCTCGTCGGGGGTGAGCACATGGAAACCCTTGAAGCCCGAGGCGGCCAGATCGCTCACGAACTTCTGCGTTACCGGCTCAAGAACGGGTTCGGCAGCAAAAGCGATGGTGGAGGTCGAGGCCAGCAGGGCAGCGGCGGCAACGGTGGCGCGGAACTTGTTCATGATACTCTCCTCTTGGGGTTCGTTGATCGCCGGTTCGTTTGCGTCGGGCGGCGTCCCTTGTTCGGTGAGAAATGGATATCGCACGATTAGATCGTGCACGATATTAATCTCGACAATCCAGCCATGCGACTTACGTTCTTGCGATTGTATCGTGTACGATATATATGGAGCGATTGCACTGGAGAAACGCCATGCCCCTGAAGCTCGACGATCTCTTATGTTTTGCGGTCTATTCCGCAGGGCATGCCTTCAACCGGGTCTATAAGCCCCTGCTGGACAGCATCGGCCTGACCTATCCGCAGTATCTGGTGATGATCGTGCTCTGGGAGCGCGACGGTCAGAAGGTTGGGGAGATCGGCGAGAAGCTGTTCCTGGAGTCGAGCACTCTGACCCCGCTGCTGAAGCGGTTGGAAACCCAGGGGCTGATCGAGCGCAAGCGCGATCCCATCGACGAGCGCCAGGTGCGCATCACCTTGACCCAATCGGGACGGGCACTGCAGGAGAAGACCGCTGAATTCGGCGGCTGCATCACCGATGCATCGGGTAAGGGCGATGCCGGGGTCGATGCTTTGAAGCAGGACATTGTCGCCCTGCGCAACAGCCTCGAGGGCTTCAAAGGCCCCTGGCCGGCCTAAGGCGGCTTTACGAGGTGATAATACTGACGCCTTTACGGTCGATCAGGTCGAGAAGGCGCGCAGCGGAACCAGAGGGTTTCTTTTGTCCGCCTTCCCATTGAGCCACGGTCGTCGGCACGACATTCAGTAGGGCTGCAAAGACAGGTTGGCTCATGCGCGCGGAAGCTCGAATACGGCGCACGTCAGCGGCGGTAAAATTCGGCTTTGGCGGCAGGCAAAGCGTCTCAACCTGTCGCATCGTGATGTCATCTATGGCCCCGGCCTTTTTAAGGTCGGTTGCCATCTCCATTGCCATCTTCAGAATATCGCTCATGAGGATGTGCACTCCAGTTCAAGGACGCTGCCGTTTTCTAGCAAGGCAATTACAGTCGTGTCGGTGGCTGCGATAAAGCTTTCGGCGATCAGGCTAAGTGCCAGTTGCTCCTTGGCGGAGATGTTCGCAGCTCGGCTTTTGGCGAAACCATAGAGGAAAATGACTCTATTGGTTTCAGGGCTCCGGTATCCTACAAGGATTCGATAGCCGCCGCTTTACCTTGGCCTTTTTCGGGCAATCCGCTTTTTGAACAAGCAGTGGCCAAGGTCTGCTTCTACTTTTCCTGCGATGATGTCGCGAGCGGCTTGGCAGAGGTCGTGATCCTCAATCTTTTCGCCACGCGACCATCGACCAAACCACCTATTCTTGAAAACCCGCATTGAAGAACTCTAACACTAGGTGTTAGGGTTTCAAAAAGAAAAGGCCGGAATCTTGCGATCCCGGCCTTTTACCGTTGGGCATCGAAGGGGTCTAGACGACGCCCGCGGGTTGCTTGTGATGTTCGATCTGCGGGGCGTGTTCATGGCCCAGCTGGGGAACAGGGTGGCCTTTGGGCTGCTTCAGGGGACGGTTGCCCGCCATGGCCCGCAGCAGCACATAGAACACCGGGGTCAGGAAGATACCGAAGGCGGTGACACCGATCATGCCGCCCAGCACCGCCACACCCATCGCCGACCGCATCTCGGCACCCGCACCCGTCGAAATGACCAGCGGCACGACACCCATGATGAAGGCCAGTGAGGTCATCAGGATCGGACGCAGACGTAGGCGGCTCGATTCGATGGCGGCTTCCCGGGGGGTATAGCCCGCGAACTCCAGCTCCCGGGCGAACTCCACGATCAGGATCGCGTTTTTCGCCGACAGACCCACCAGCACGATCAGACCGATCTGGGTGAAGACATTGTTGTCGCCCTGGCTGAGATAGACACCGGCCATTGCGGACAAGAGGCCCATCGGCACGATCATCAGGATGGCGAGCGGCAGGGTTAGGCTTTCATAGGTCGCGGCCAGCACCAGGAAGACCAGCAACAGGGCAATGCCGAAGACAAGCAGGCTCGAGTCACCGGCCAGGATTTCCTGATACGTCAGTTCGGTCCATTCGAAAGTCATGCCCTTGGGCAGAACTTCGGCGGCGATCCGCTCGACGGCTGCCTGGGCCTGGCCGGACGAATAGCCGGGGGCGGCACCGCCGTTGATATCGGCGGTCAGGAAGCCGTTGTAGCGCATGGCCCGTTCCGGACCGGCGGCCGACTTGACGTTCAGCAGGGCCGACAGCGGGATCATCTCCCCCGATGCCGAGCGCACCTTCAGCTGGCCGATATCGTCCTGGCGGGCGCGATATTGGGCATCTGCCTGGACGCGGACGGAATAGGTGCGGCCGAACTTGTTGAAGTCATTGACGTAGAGCGAGCCGAGATAGATCTGCAGCGTATCGAACACATCGGTCACCGCGACGCCGAGCTGGCGGGCCTTGGTGCGGTCGATATCGGCATAGATCTGCGGAACATTGACCTGGAAGCTGGAGAAGATGCCCGCCAGTTCCGGGGTCTGATAGGCCTTGGCGACAAAGGCCTGGGTGGCTTCGTTCAAGGCCTGATAGCCAAGACCGGCGCGGTCTTCGATCTGCAGCTTGAAGCCGCCGATGGTGCCGAGACCCTGGACGGGCGGCGGCGGGAACATCGCGATGAAGGCTTCCTCGATCCCGGCGAACTGCTGATTGAGCTGCATGGCGATGGCATTGCCCGACAGGTCCGGCGTCTTGCGATCTTCGAACGGCTTTAGCGTGACGAACACGATGCCGGCGTTGGAGGAATTGGTGAAGCCGTTGATGGAGAGGCCGGGGAAGGAAACAGCGCTCTGCACGCCGGGATGCTTCAGGGCGATATCGCCCATCTTGCGGATCACGTCTTCGGTACGGTCCAAGGTGGCGGCATCGGGCAGCTGGGCAAAGCCGACCAGATACTGCTTGTCCTGGCCCGGCACGAAACCGCCGGGGATGGTGCGGAACAGGAAGACGGTGGCGCCAACAAGGACGAGATAGATCACCATCATGATGGTCTTGCGACCCAGGATGCCGCCGACCGTGCGGCTATAGCCGTTGGATGCCGCGCTGAAAGCCTTGTTGAAGCCCCGGAAGAACCAGCCGAACGCGAAATCCATCGCGCGGGTCAGCACGTCCTTGGGTTCGTGATGGCCCTTCAGCAGCAGAGCGGCCAGGGCGGGCGACAGGGTCAGCGAATTGATCGCCGAAATGACGGTGGAGATGGCGATGGTCAGGGCGAACTGCTTGTAGAACTGACCGGCCAGACCCGTGATGAAGGCCAGCGGGACGAAGACAGCGCACAGCACCAGGGCAATCGCGATGATCGGGCCGGACACTTCTTGCATGGCGCGATAGGTGGCTTCACGCGGGGACAGGCCTTCCTCGATATTGCGCTCCACATTCTCCACCACGACGATGGCGTCATCGACCACGATGCCGATGGCCAGCACCAGGCCGAAGAGAGTCAGGGCGTTGATGGAGAAGCCGAAGACCTGCATCACCGCGAAGGTGCCGATGATCGACACCGGAACCGCAACCAGTGGGATGATCGAAGCGCGCCAGGTCTGCAGGAACAGCACCACGACCAGCACGACCAGCAGCACGGCTTCCAACAGGGTCGAGACGACGGCATCGATGGAGGCGCGGACGAACTGGGTCGTGTCATAGACGATGGAGTAATCCACGTCCTCGGGCATGTTCGCCTGGATCTCTTCCATCACCTTCTGGACGTTGTCCGAGATTTCGATGGCGTTCGAGCCGGGCGCCTGGAAGACCGGGATCGCGACGGCAGGCTTGTTATCCAGCAGGGAGCGCAGGGCATAGTCGGCCGCGCCCAGTTCCAGACGGGCAACATCGCGCAGGCGGGTAACCTCGCCGCTCTCGCCGGTCTTGACGATGATCTCGGCGAATTCCTCTTCGGAGGTCAGGCGGCCTTGGGCGTTGATCGACAGCTGCAGATCGAGGCCGGGCACGCTGGGGGAGGCGCCGATGACACCGGCGGCGGCCTGGACGTTCTGGGCGCGGATCTCGCGCACCACGTCGCCAGCCGACAGGCCACGGGCAGCCATCTTCTGCGGATCCAGCCAGACGCGCATCGAATAATCGCCCGACCCGAACAGCTGGACCTGACCGACACCGTCGATGCGGGCCAGCCGGTCCTTGACGTTCAGCACCGCGTAATTGCGCAGATACGTCATGTCGTAGCGATTCTGGGGCGAGGTGATATGCACGACCATCATCAGATCGGGCGAGCTTTTGATGGTGGTGACGCCCAGGCGCCGCACTTCTTCAGGCAGGCGCGGTTCGGCCTGGCTGACGCGATTCTGCACCAGCTGCTGGGCGCGGTCGGGGTCGGTGCCCAGCTTGAAGGTGACCGTCAGGGTCATCAGACCGTCGGTCGTGCCCTGGCTGGACATATAGAGCATGTCCTCGACGCCATTGATCGATTCCTCGATCGGGGTCGCCACGGTTTCGGCGATGACCTTGGGATTGGCGCCCGGATATTGCGCGCGCACCACCACCTGGGGCGGCACCACGTCGGGATATTCCGAGATCGGCAGAACCCGGAGGGCCAGCAGCCCGCCGAGGAAGATCAGCACCGACAGCACACCGGCAAAAACGGGGCGATCGATGAAAAAACGGGAGAGGTTCATGACACGCTCCGTTGTGTCGATTTCATAGGGCCCCTCCCTTCTCGTCACCCCGGGACTTGATCCCGGGGTCTCCTTCGGGTGCGTTTCCACGCGACCTCGGTAGGATCGGGCAAGCTCCCGGAGGAGATCCCGGGATCAAGTCCCGGGATGACGGAGAAATTAGGAAGGCCGTTCAGTTCTTAGTTCTGCGCGACGCTCTGATTGGGCGTCATTGCGACCACCTGCGGGGCGACGGTGACGCCAGGGCGGATGCGCTGCAGACCATTGACGACGATCTTTTCGCCGGGCTTCAGACCACGGGTGACGATCCGCAGACCATCGACCGGGGCGCCGAGGGTGATTTCGCGATAGGTCGCCTTGTTATCCTCGCCTACCACCATGACGAACTTCTTGTCCTGGTCGGTGCCGACGGCGCGTTCGCTGATCAGCAGGGCGGGTTCGGCCTTGGCCTGACCCATGCGCAGCCGGGCGAACTGACCGGGGATAAGGTTGCCATCGGCATTGTCGAAGATCGCCCGGACCCGGACGGTGCCGCTGCGGGCATCGACGGCATTGTCGATCAGCTGCAGGCGGCCCTGATAGGTCTCGCCGCCAGCCAGCGCCGTGTTCATCTGCACCGGGATCTGGTCGACCTTGGTGCGGGCGTCCTGCCCGGCGGGCAGGGTGGCGAGCGCCTGGAGGACGACCTCCTCGTCTGCATTGAAGCTGGCATAGATCGGGCTGACCGACACCAGCGTGGTCAGGATCGGCGCGCCGGGACCGGCGGCCACCAGATTGCCGGTGGTGATTTCGACCTTGCCGACACGACCGGCAACCGGCGCACGGACGTCGGTATAGCTGAGGTTCAGCTTGGCCGCCTGCAGGGCTGCCTGGGCGGCGCGCAGATTGGCTTCGGCTTCGCGCTTGGCGTTCAGGCGATTATCCAGGGTGCTCTGGGTAATGGTCTGCGAGGCGGTCAGCTTCTGACCGCGCTCCAGCTCGCCCGCCGTCAGGGTAACGCGGGACTGGGCGGCGGAAACCTGGGCGGCGGCCCGGTCAACCTCGGCGGCATAGACCGCCTTGTCGATGGTGAACAGCAGATCACCCTGCTTCACCAGCGCGCCTTCGCGGAAATGGACGGTCTGCACCGGCCCGGCGACGCGAGAGCGGATATCGACCCGCTCGACGGCTTCCAGGCGACCGGAAAACTCGTCCCAGGTGGCGATGTCGCGGCGCTCGACAAGCGCGACCGATACCGGGACGGCAGGGGCCGGAGCCGGGGCGGCAACGGCGGTTTCACTGGCTTTTGCGGGGCTGGTGCCGCCGTCGTAAAGAACGGCAGCGGCGGCGATTGCGGCAGAAGCGAGCAGGCCCGCGGTCCACAGACCGCGGCGAGGCGATGCGTTCATGATGTCTCCTGGTGGCCCTTGGGGCCGATAAGCGGGCGGGGGCGCTATGCCCTCAGCTATGTGCGAAAAACTCGGTAAATCTGCGTTGGACCAGGGGAGCCCAATCTGCCTCACCTGTGGTGTCCTGGCTCAAGGCCTCGGGCCAATGATCGGCGGAAGTGACAATCTGATCTTGGACATAGACGCCTGATTTGCGCAGTCGGTCGGCATAGCGCAGGCTTTCGTCGCGCATGGGATCGTCTGGGCAAGTCAGGATAAGAGTGGGCGGCAGCCCTGCCAGACGCGACGCGTTGGCAGGGGCCGCATAGGGGTGGAGCGCCTTGTCGACGGTCCCGAGATAGGAATTCCAGCCGTCCGCCCACTTGCATCCGCCCGCACCGGCCTGCGCCTGGCGGAAGGATTTGGTGGCGAGATCGGGGTCCAGCATCGGCGACAGCAGGATCTGCCCCGCCAGCAGGGGTTCATGCTGATCACGCGCCATGAGGGCGAGACCGGCAGCGATATTGCCGCCCGCCTCTTCACCCGCCACATAGAGGCCGCTCTTCTTGGCAACCCAGTTGGTGCGGTTCTTGTGCAGGTGGTTCAGCGCATGGAAGGTGGCCTGCAAGGCGTAGGGGAACGGGCATTCGCAGGTATTGACCGGATAACCGACCGAAATGACAACTGCACCGGCCTCGGCCAGCAGGCTTGCGATCTGCTCGCCACTTGCGACCGATCCGCCGGTGAAGGCGCCGCCGTGCAGATGGAAGACGAGAGGGGCGGCGCGCTTGGTATCGGCATGGCGGTAGACACGGACCGGCAACGTCGCGGTACCCGCGGCGTCCTTCGGCAGTGTCTCTTCCGTCCAGCTGATAGCCATTGTCCGGCCCTCAAAAGAAGGGGTCGCCCGATGGGTCGACCTGTTGCGATGCAGCAGAAGTTAGCCTTGCTGATTTCGCGAATAAACCCCACTTTATGAATATCATTTTTTCTATATGGAAATAATGAAGCGGTTTTGCGTGAAACTGTCTGCGGCTTGCCCGTTTCTCTGTCTGTGGGATCTAAGATGGACCAACTGACCGCCATGCGGGCCTTTGTGCGGGTGGTGGAGGCAGGCAGCTTCACCCGCGCCTCCGATCTGCTCGACATTCCCAAGCCGACTTTGACCAAACATATCCAGGCCTTGGAAGCCCATCTGCGGATCAAACTGCTGAACCGCACCACCCGCCGGGTGATCGTGACACCAGACGGTGCAGGCTATTACGAGCGGGCGATCCGCATATTGGCCGATATCGAGGAACTCGACGGCAGCATTACTCGATCCCAGGCCAGCCCCAGCGGCCGCTTGCGCGTCGATGTGGGCGGATCGCTCGCCAACCGGTTCATCATCCCGGCTTTAAGTGATTTCTATGCAAAATATCCCGACATCCAGATCGACCTTGGCGTATCGGACCGGGCCATCGATCTGGTCGGCGAGAATGTGGATTGTGTGCTGCGTGGCGGCGATCTGACCGATCCCTCGCTGATCGCCCGCCGACTGGCGAGTTTCGATTTCATCACCTGTGCCGCCCCGTCCTATATCGCGCGCCATGGCACGCCCACCCATCCGAGCGAGTTGGACAGCGAGCATCAGGTCGTCGGTTATTTCATGGCGACCTCCGGCCGTCATATGCCGATGGAATTCACCAAGGATGGCGAGACAGTCGAGGTTCGCGGTCGCTATCAGCTGGCGGTGAACGAGGCTGACGCCTTTCTGGTGGCGGTGCGGTCGGGTCTCGGTGTCGCGCAGGTGCCGCTGTTCATGGTGCGCGAGGATCTAGCGCAGGGGAACCTGGTGCCGGTACTGACCGACTGGCAGGCCTTCACCATGCCGTTGCATATCGTCTATCCGCCTAACCGGCACCTCTCGAACAAGGTGCGTGTTTTCACGGATTGGATCGTCACGCTATTCGCGGGGAATAGGCTGAACCGGGAGTAGGGACACCGTCACCCCGGGACTTGATCCCGGGGTCTCCTCCGGGGGCGTCTGCAACAAACAACCAAAAAACCTTGTCATCCCGGACTTGATCCGGGATCCGGCCGCCGTTTGTTGCCCTGCGCCGCTTCAGGTCGGCCACCTCATATGGCCGGATCCCGGCTCGGGGGCCGGGATGACGTCCAATTAGGCGTTACCCAAAAGCCGCTCCCTCACCGCCGCCAGAATCTCATCCGATATCGCGTCGCCCTTGGTCGCCCGTGCTAGCGTAAGAGCACCGATCAAAGCCGCCAAATCCACCAGCGCACCCTTACGTCCGTCCGCCTGAAGGCCGCTCAGCGCCTCGACAGTTTCCGCGATCCCCTTCTGAAAAACCGCGCGGATCGGTTTGTCATTCCCCTCCCGCGCGACATCAGCCGCCAGGGCCGCCATGGGGCAGCCTTTGTCCGGTGCGTCGCGATGTTCGGCCGACAGATATTGCGTGACGCTTGCCTCAAAAGCCGCGTCCGACTTCCACATCCCCGACACCTCGTCGAAGGCGCGGCCCGCTGCTTCGGCCGCCAGATCGTCCTTCGAGGCGAAATGACCATAGAAGCCGCCATGGGTCAGGCCCGCCGCCGCCATCAGATCCGCAACCCCGATCCCGGCAAGGCCGCGCTCGCGGAACAAGCCTGCCGCGACCTGCAGGATCGTTTCCCGGTTCTTCTGGCTCTGTTCCTTGCTGACCCGTGCCATGGCGGCCTCCTGAAAATGCCCGTTGACATAAATGATATACGTCATCTATTTATAAATGACGATCATCATTTAAATGGAGTGAGCAGTCATGGGCCTGTTGCAAGATAAGATCGTCGCCGTTGTCGGCGGCACCTCGGGTATCGGTGAAGCGGCATCGAAGCTGTTTGCCAAGGAAGGCGCGACGGTTGCTGTGGTCGGTCGTCGTCAGGCCGAAGGCGAGGCAATCGTGGCCGATATCCTGGCAGCGGGCGGCAAGGCCAGCTTCATTCAGGCAGATGTCGCGGATGCCGCCTCTGTCGAGGAGATGACGCAGGAAATCGTAAAGCGTCATGGGCGGCTGGATGCGGCCTTCAATAACTTCGGCATTGATGGGGGCATGAAGCCGGTCATCGATCAGACCGAAGCCGACTATGACCGGATCATGGACATCAATTTGAAGGGTGCCTTCTTCGCGCTGAAGTCCCAACTGCCGGTGATGCTGGCGCAGGGCAAGGGCGCCATCGTCTTCACCTCGTCCGTGCTGGCCGAAGTATCTCTGCCGGGCAGCAACCTCTATAGCGCCAGCAAAGCAGGCCTTATCGGTCTGGCCCGCTCCGCTGCCGTGGAAGTGGCGGCCAAGGGCGTACGCGTGAATGTCGTCAGCCCTGCCATCACCCGCACGCCAATGACGGCGGGCGGCTTCAAGACCGGGGCCGACGGCGAGCAAAAGCACGTCCTGACCGACTTCCACCCCATCGGCCGTGTTGCTGAACCGGAAGAAGTGGCCGAAGCCGCCCTCTTCCTGCTCGCCGACCGCGCCTCCTTCATCACCGGCCATACCCTGACCGTCGATGGCGGCCTGACGGCGCGATGAGCCTTGGGGGTTCAGCTTTAGAAGCGACGGCGGGAGGGGTCAGATGCTAGGCGCTTGCAGCACAGGCACCGGCGGCGTTGCCGCCTAACCATAAAGTCTGCGCGCAACGCGCGCGGAGCGTACGACTGTACGTGAGCACCGAGCACGGCAAGCAACGACGCAGATGCCCCCTCCCGCCAAGCGACCTCAAGCGGCGCGGATGTTGCCGAGGAAGCCCTCGATCTCTCCGCGCAAATGATCGCCCTGGCGGACCAGTTCACCCGATGCCCCCAGAACCTCTTCGGCAGCATTGCCGGTCTGGCGGGCGCCCAGCGTGACATCGACAATGCTCGACGAAACCTGCTGGGTTCCCTGGGCTGCCTGCTGGACGTTGCGGGTGATTTCCTGGGTCGCGGCACCCTGTTCCTCGACCGCTGCCGCGACACCGGAGGCAATGTCGTTCATGCGGTGGATGGTGCGGCCGATCTCCTCGATGGAGGCGACGACTGTTGCCGTCTCCGACTGCACGCCCGCCACCTGGGCAGAGATATCCTCGGTCGCCTTGGCGGTCTGGCTGGCGAGGTTTTTCACCTCGGAAGCAACGACGGCAAAGCCCTTACCCGCTTCACCGGCACGGGCCGCTTCAATGGTGGCATTCAGCGCCAGGAGGTTCGTCTGGGCAGCGATGTCGTTGATCAGCTTGACGACTTCGCCGATCCGCTCGGCCGCGGCCTTGAGATCGCGAACCTGACCGGCAGTCCGCTCAGCTTCGCTGGTGGCGCGCAGGGCGATTTCTGCCGATTCCTGAACCTGACGGCTGATCTCGCTGATCGAGCTGGTCAGTTCCTCGGAGGCGGCGGCAACCGTCTGCACATTCGCCGATGCCTGTTCGGAGGCGGCAGCCACGGTGGTTGCCTGTTCATTGGTGTTGCTGGCGGTGCGGTTCATCTGGCTGGCAGTCTGCTGCATCTGCCCGGCAGCGCCGGCCATGGCACCCAACACGCCACCGACGGCCATTTCGAAATCGGCGATGAAGCCATCGACGCGCTGCTGACGGACCAGCTTTTGCTGCTGCTGTTCGGCTTCCTCGGCCGCCAGACGGTCGGCTTCCTTGGCATTGTCGCGCAGGACGATGATCGCTTTGGCCAGGGTGCCCATTTCGCAGGTACGACCGGCGAAATCGACGTCGAGGTCACGGGCGCCGTCGGCAATCTTGCGGATCGTGCCGGTCAAGCCGTCCAGGGGCTGCGTTACACGGCGGCGCACCAGAACCGCAACGATGATTACCACAGCCAGCACGAAGGCCGCTGCTGCTGCCCCGATGATGAAGCTCCAGAGCGCGGTCGCATAGGCCGTCGCGACGATCTCCTCGGCCTCGGTGATTGCGGCATCGCGCAGGGCGTTGATCGCGGCAAAGCCAAGCTGGATGCGACGACGGAACTCGGTCGCGTCGATGTAATAGTCGCCGGTGACGAAGCCCTCGGCCAGCTTGGCGCGCACTTCACCCAGTTCGGCAATCTGCACCTTGGCCACTTCTGCCGTGGCGGCACGCAGGGCGGGAGAGGCATCGGGGCTGGTCTGATAGGGTTCGATTTCCGACCAGATGCGGTCGACAACGCCCTGCTGGCGTGCCAGCGCTCGCTGCCCGGCATCCGTCATTGGCTTTTCGGTTGGAATGATGTTGGTGAAGAAGGTCGCGTGGCGCCCGGTCTGGTCGCGGAAGTCCCAGACGGTCGAGGCCAGGCCGATCATCTGCGCGGCCCCCCCCATCAGGGAAGAGAGGCGAGACTGCTGTTCGCGCATCTGTTCACCAAGATCGGTCAGCATCTGCAGATTATCGGCCGTCAGCTTCTTCAGAAGCGCGGTGCGCTGTTCCAGCGGCAGAGCCACGGCTTCGGCAGTTTCCTTGCGGAAAATCATGACGCGGTCGTGCAGCGCCTTGATGTCGCGCAGGACCGCTTCGCTGCCAGGAAAGCTGTGCAGGGCCGCAACCCGGTCGAATTCGGTGAAGGCTGCGTCGAGGGCGGCGCGATTGTCGGACAGGGTCTTCTGCGCCCCTGCCACGGCGGCCGATCCAGGCGCTGCGGCGAGTGCGCCGGTCATGCCACCACGCTCGGACGAAAGATTCTGAGCAATAACGGCCAAGGAGCGGAAGATTGCTACCCGTTCACCCGCTTCTGTCGTGAAGCTCATCTGGGCGGACTGCCGCCAAGCTACAAATCCACCTAATCCACCGACCAAGACTGCGATCAGTAGCAACGATGTATTAAGCATAACCCGAATCGACATGGTCCTCACCAAACATTTGAAAGAACGATTGAGGACTTGCGAACCATCGGGAGCGCCGCCTCGGTTGTGGCGGGTATAAGCGTAAAGTCTTAAGCAAAATTGAATGAAACGTTTTATCAGACCAGACCTGCCGTGAGCGCAAGCCTGACTGGAATTCACATTGCGCAGATACCACCTTCGAGCGGAGGCCATTGCAGATTAGGATCTGCGGCAGACAGGTCCCAACCTTCGAGGTTACCCATGGCGCCCCAGCTATCCCCTCCGTCCAGCGGCGGTTTGCTCCTAAAAGCCGAGAAACATGGGTTGCAGGTTGCCATTTGGGCGCGAACCGCCGCGATGTTGGCCATTGCCATCTGGTCGATCCTGTCGACCGAGGGTCTTCAGGCCCTCTATTACGTTGGGATCTGCGCGGCATTTACCGCCTTCGGCTGGCTGCCGCGCCTGCTCTGCCGGTCCGACAATATCGCGCGCACCCAGGCCATTCTGACCACGGTCGATGCCTTGCTGCTGACCTGGGTGCTGATCGTCCCCAGCCCCTTCATCCCCGATGTCTGGACGGCGCTGCTCAATATGCGCTTCCAGAATTTCGGCTATTATTTCGTGTACCTGGGCCTCGCAACCTTAACTTTCTCTCCCCTGCTGGTCATCTGGGCGGGGGTCGCGGCGGCGCTGGCGTGGAGTGCCGGTTTCTGGATCCTGTTCTTCCAACCCGACACCATCAATTACCTGACGCCGCTGGTGCTGGACCCCGCCCGTAGCGCCGTCGAACAGGACATCGCCCGCACCCTTGGGCCGCATTACCTAAGCGTCCTGGTCTATCTCAATCAGATCGTTGTACTGTTGCTGGCGACCGGCCTGCTGGCGGTGGCGGTCTGGCGCGGGCGCCGCCTGCTGATGCGCTCCATCCAGGCAGAGGTCGGCAAGGCGAACCTCGCCCGCTATTTCCCGCCCGAGGTAGCCGAAAGCCTCGCCGCCGCCCCTGCCGTGCTGAACGAGATCCGCGAACAGCATGTGGCGATCATCTTCATGGACATCATCGGCTTCACCAGCCTGTCGGAGAAAATGACGGCGGTGGAGCTGATGGGGCTCTTGCGGGAATATCACACGCGGGTTTCTGCCGTGGTCTTCCGCCATGGCGGGGTGATGGAGAAATTCATCGGTGACGCCGTGAAGATCACCTATGGCGCCCCGCATGCCAAGCCGGACGATGCCGCCCGCGCCCTCATCTGCGCCCATGCGCTGCTGGAGGAAATGAGTGCCTGGAGCGATCAGCGCCGGGCCGCCGGACAAAAGCCGGTCGCGGTGGGAATCGGCCTGCATTACGGCCTCTGCGCTGTCGGCAATCTGGGCGATGGACGGTCGCTGGAATATCAGGTGGTCGGCGACTGCGTGAATGTGGCCAGCCGCCTGGAGCAGCTGACCCGCGAACATGCCGCCCCTATCGTGGCCAGCCACGCGCTGATCAGCGCTGCCACGGCTGATCCGCGTGTGTCGGAGATGATTCCCCGCTATCAGGATGGTCCGGCAATCCAGGTACGCAATCGCCGGGAGCCGGTGGAGATCCGGCTGTTCCGGGCTGCTTGAGGCCTAGGGCTGAACGGCTGCCCAGCCTTCCGCTTCGGAGATCTGGGCAGTCGCGCTCTTCTGGTCATAAAGACAGAGGACGGTGCCTGCCTTGCCCTTCATATGGGGCTGCGGATAGATCCCGGTCACGAGCATCGCCACCTGCTGATGGGTGCCGGGAAACAGCAGCTGGCTTGAGGCGGGTTTGGCATCTTTCAGCTCGCTGGCCGCAACGCAGGCGGCCTTTACTTCACCTGCGAAGGCAGCCCAAGCGTCAGGGCTGGAAGCCAGGGCCGGGGTGGCTGCAAACAGAAGGGCGAAAGCTGGGACGAAGCGCATGACGGGTCTCCTTTAGAAGCAGACTCGCAAACGACTGTGGCAAGCTTTTGCGCATGATATCCGCTGATACCGTCATCCCGGTGCTCGACACCGGGATCTCCGCTCCTTCACGTTTTGTCGTCATCCCGGGACTTGATCCCGGGATCTCCTCCGGGAGATTGTCCAAGGAGGGCCGAGGCAAATTGAAGCGCTCTCGGAGGGGATCCCGGGATCAAGTCCCGGGATGACGGATAAAGCCAGAGAACAAGGGAGACACCGCATGCCCGTCGAACGTTTCGATTTCCCCAGCGCCGATGGCATCAAGCTCGCCGCGCGCCTCGATCTGCCCGAAGGGCCGGTGCGGGCCTATGCGCTGTTTGCCCATTGTTTTACCTGCGGCAAGGATATCCACGTCGCTGCCCGTATCGCGGCGGCCCTGGCCCAGCGCGGCATTGCGACGATCCGTTTCGATTTTACCGGGCTTGGCGGCAGCGGCGGCGATTTCGCCAACACCCATTTCTCCTCCAACCTCGCCGACTTGAAAGCCGCCATCGCCCATATGCGGGTGACCGGTCGCGCGCCCTCGCTGCTGATCGGCCATAGTCTTGGCGGCGCGGCGGTGCTGGGGATAGCAGGCGAGATCCCGGAGGTGCGGGCCGTCGCCGTCATCGGCGCGCCCTACGACGTCGGCCATATCGTGCATCAGTTCCAGGACAGCGTGCCGGAGATCGAGGCCAAGGGCGAAGCCCAGGTCAATCTGGCCGGGCGCCCCTTCACCATCCGCAAGGAGTTCCTGGAGGATGTTGCCCAGCACGATCAGCAGCGGCGGATCGCCAAGCTGCATCGGGCCTTGCTGGTGCTGCATTCCCCCATCGACGATGTGGTCGGCATCGACAATGCCCGCCAGATCTATGAGGCGGCGCTGCACCCCAAGAGCTTCATCTCGCTCGATAATGCCGACCATCTGCTGACACGGCTGGCGGACGCACAATATGCTGCCAGTGTCATCGCGGGCTGGGCCGAGCGGTATCTCGATGCCGTCCCTGAACCCGACGCGCCGCCGGCCTTGCCGCAGGGGCAGGTGACAGTGGAAGAAAGCCGCCGCACCAAGCTGGAGCAGCTAGTAACCGCCGGACGTCATCGCTATCTGGCCGATGAACCGATCGAGGAAGGCGGGCAGGACGCCGGGCCAAATCCCTATGACTTCCTGCTGTCCGCCTTGGGCGGCTGCACCTCGATGACCCTGCGGCTCTATGCCGAACGCAAACAGATCCCGCTGGACCGTGTGATGGTCACTTTGCACCACCGCCGGATTCCCGCCGAAGGCGACCAACCGGCCCATGAGATGATCGAGCGCGAAATCCTCCTAACAGGGCCCAACTTGAGCGCGGAAGACCGGGAGAAGCTGCTGGTCATCGCCAACAAATGCCCGGTCCATCGTACTTTGACGGGTGACCTGCGGGTCGAGACGCGCTTGGCCCTTTAGTAGGACAGGCGACGGCAAGGGGATCGCCGTCGCCTTGCCCATCACTGTTCTTGGCAGGACTGATTGCCAAAGGCCCGGTTGCAGTCGGCAAGGGCTTTGGACCAATTGTCCGTCTCGTTGCAGGCCATCGTCTTGGTATAGGCCTTCTTGATGGGCAGTTTTGATGCATCGCGATAGGGGATCTGAATGGTATGGGATCCGCTGTGCGCACAGGTGAAGCTATAGCTTTCGGTGCGCATCGCCCCGGCTGGGGCAACGGAAGAAGAAACCGGGCGCCCCCCGATCATGCCAGGACGACCTGCCGCTGCTCCACCTGCCAGGGCATTCGCCGTATTGATCGTGTTGCTGCCGCCGGTATTTCCCATGACGTCCGCCGTATAGGCGCCGCCCATCTGCACCTTGGCCGCAGCGGGAATATTCGACATGCCCAGCACGGCCGCACCCCCGGCTAAGGCAAAGATCTGGCCGAAATCGAAGGTATCATCTTCGATCATCAGGCCATTCCGCCAGACTTCCCGCGCTTCCATCCCGCTCCAGGCATTCTGGATCAGATGGCCACCATCCCGCTTCCCGCCCCGGTAGCCGCCGAAGCGGAAGGCACGATAGGTGCTGAGCGGCGTCAGATCGGCATAATACATCCCGCCGACCCCATTCCCCTGGCCGTGTTCATAGGTGCCGACGAACAGCGAATCCGCGTCGTTGGTATTGCCTGCCAGCCCATGGGCCTTGCCATCGGCCCAGGAACCGATCCAGGCGCCGACCTTCCGACCCCCGTCGCCGAAATTCATCAGAGATTGATAGGTGCCGAAGCCGTTGAGCTTGGTGGCGGCAAACTGACCGGCGGTATTCAGATGGAGCCCGCCGACACTGCTCGGGGAAACCGACACCCCTTTGCCATTCGCCAATCCGCCTTGAAGATCGCCGATATAATAGACCACGGATTTACCTGGCCACTGATGGCGCAGCGACGCCCGCACTGGTTCGCCGGACTGGCTGATCGGCCCGACATAAAGCAAGTTTTGCGCGGTATCCTGATAGATGCCGTCGACCGCCCGGCCATCCACGAACTGCCCGGTGAAATGCTGCACGCCGTCTGCGCTGCGAACCGACGCGATGCCGTTAGCCTTGCCGTCGACACAGGCGCCCGACAGGAACATCCAATCGACCGGCTTAATCGCCTGCTCGACCGGGCGGAAAGGCAGCTCTGCGGTCGGCTCGACCCCGCAGGAGCCGTTAGGAGCAGAGGGGGCGCCATAGCGTTGGGCAATTAGGGCATCAGCCCCCTGGTTAAGCTCCGAAACCGACTGGCGGACATGCGCGGCACCGATCTCCGGTGCGCCGACAGCGATGAGATAGTCGGTTTTCATGTCAGGGGTCGGCTGCATCACATAATCGCGCAGCTGGACCTCGATCTGTCGGAGGGCGGGATATTTCACCAGCGGATTGGGGCCGTCGGACATCAGGTTCGACCGGAAATCTGTCGACGCTGCCGTCGGCGTAATCTCTTGCATACATCCCGACAATACAACCGGCATGCACAACAGGGTTAAATGCCTCATCGTCCCCTCCCTCTGATATTTTCAGAGGATAGGTTAGTATAAAATAATCTTGATTCCGAGTCTGTTGACTCAAAGACTTTCTATGAGGAAATTTCAATTTTCATTAACGGCGTTTATATTCAAATTTTTGCTTCTATGATCGAAATAATAATCATGTATTCAGGTAAATGACAGAAAGTTAATATAACTAACGCACCCGCCCATAACAAAGACGAGCCGCATTTAGCGGCTCGTCAAAGGCGTTGATTACTGTCTCGGTCAAGCTGGGATGCGCTGCTCGTACTCGACCTTCAAGGCTTCGATGGTTTTCCAGAAAGGTCGCGGTTCACGGTCCGCCAGCACATCGATCAGAACGCCGACATGGGCATGCCAGCCACCCGAAACGCTCAGCATATAGCCCCGGTTCGGGATGCGCTTATGGGTGATGACCATCAGGACTTTGTCGCCTTTAGTCGATAGTTCGAAGGTCACCTCGGACGGAGGATTGCTGCCGCCTTCGCCCCAGGTCATGGTCAAAAGATGGGGCGCTTCCACCGCCACGATATGGCCGGGCTGACTGATCGACCCGTCGTATTTGCAGAATTCGGCCGGGGTATTCTTGTCGCCGGTCAGTTCGGCGTGATTGAAGCGCAGATCGACCTCTCCGCCGACCTTCAGGTCCATGGGTCCCGGCGCCAGCCATTTCCGGCGCTTTTCGCTGTCGGTGATGAAGCTCCAGACCCGGTCGATCGGGCCGGGCAGCAGGCGTTCCAGGCGAACGGTATCCGGCGCGGTGAGGGTGCCGAAATCTTCAAGAATGGTCATCTGTCGGTTCCTGTTTTTCTGTCTCGTCCTCGGCCAGAGCACGCTCCAGATCGTCGAGGCGTGCATCCCAGAACCGCCCATAGTGATTGAGCCATTCCATAGCCTCGCGCATCGGACCGGCCTCGATCCGGCAGAGGTGGGTGCGACCCCGGACCTCGCGCCGGATGAGCCCTGCCCCCTCCAGCACCTTGATGTGCTTGGAGGCAGCCGCCAGCGAGATGCTGAAGGGCTCGGCCAATGCGGTGACGCTCTGATCCTCCCGACCCAACCGCTGCAGCATCGCGCGGCGGGTGGCATCGGAGAGGGCGTGAAAAACCGTGTCGAGACGGTGAGTGGGGGAGATATGGTCAACCATGTGGTTGAATATCTACGTGCCGACTTTGATTGTCAACCGTTTGGTTGAGTGTTTACGAAGGCTCTCTCATAGGCGCGTTCGATGCCGGGATCGAACATAACGAAAATGGCATCCTCGACGCCGCTTTCCGGCAGCATTTCCGCCACGATACCGAGGGCGATGGGCGCTGCCTTCTCCGCCGGGAAACCATAGATGCCGCAGCTTATGGCCGGAAAGGCGATGCTGCGTACGCCGTGCTCCCTGGCGAGCTCCATACAATGGCGATAGCAGGCGGCCAGCTGATCCGTCTCGCCCGCCTCCCCACCCCGCCAAACCGGACCTACAGCATGGAAAACCAGCCTGGCGGGCAGGCGGTAACCCTGGGTCACCCGTACCTCGCCCGGCGGACAGCGCCCCAGCGTCCGGCATTCGGCCAAGAGCTCCGGCCCTGCCGCCCGGTGGATCGCACCATCAACGCCGCCACCGCCCGAAAGCGCCCCATTGGCGGCATTCACGATGGCATCGACCTCGAGCTTGGTGATGTCGGCTTTCAGAAGGCGCATGGTTTGGCTCAATAGGAAACGGGGGCGCCAGTCTGCGCCCCCGTTTCAAGGAACCCAAGCAATTAGAGCGTGCTCATGCCGCCGTCGATGATCAGTTCGGCGCCGACGGTGTAGCGCGATTCGTCCGAGGCGAGGAACACGATGGCCTTGGCGATTTCCGACGGCTCGCCGAAGCGACCGGCGGGGATCTGGGCCAGGATGGCCGAGGCCGTCTTCTGCAGATCCTCGTTGGAAAGCCCAAGCTTGCCATAGAGCGGGGTCGAAACCGGGCCCGGCGAGACGGCATTGACGCGGATACCCCGGCCGATCAATTCACCCGACAAGGTCTTGGCGAGCGACAGCAGCGCTGCCTTGCTGCCTGCATAGACGGTGCTGTTCGGCATGCCGATATGGGCGTTGATCGAGGTATTCAGCACAATCGAAGCCGGGTTAGAGAGGAGCGGCAGCAGCGCCTGCACCAGGAACAGCGGACCCTTGACGTTGATGTTGAAGGATTTGTCGAAGGCGGCCTCGTCCCAGGCTTCGATGGGGCGGAATTCGGCGACGCCTGCATTGATGAAGACCGCATCCAGACCGCCGAAACCTTCCTGGATCGCATCGGCGATTTTCTTCTGGTCGGCGATATTGCCTGCGTCGGCCTGGATCACCAGGACCTGTTCGCCCAGTTCCGCTTTGGCCTTAGCCAGGGTTTCCGGGTTGGTGCCGGTGACGGCGACACGGGCGCCTTCGGCGATGAACTGCTTGGCAGTTTCGAGGCCGATGCCGCTGGTGCCGCCAGTGATCAGGGTGCGCTTGCCATTGAGACGGTTCATTTTGAAGATCCTTTCATCTGGTGTGTATCGGCGGCGGTGCGCCGTCGTTGAAAGGACCCTAACTCTCATGATCTATTGGAAACAGGCAGCAGAGATGCGAGTATCATTCAGTTTTCCTGAATGATGAGCCCAGACCATGGACCGCCTGCGCGCCTTTGAAGTCTTCTCTGCCGTCGCCGCACGCGGCAGTTTCACCAAGGCTGCCGACGCCCTGGACACCTCGCCCGCCAATGTGACCCGCTATGTGAACGAGTTGGAGGCGCACCTCGGGACCCGGCTGCTCAACCGCTCCTCCCGCCGCCTTTCCCTGACGGAAGGCGGAGCCGCATTGTTCGAGAAGCTGCGGGGGATTCTGGATGACGTGACCGAGGCCGAAGCGCTGGCGACCGCCAGTTCGGTGACGCCCAAGGGCCGGTTGCGCATCAATGCGCCGGTCAGCTTCGGCATTCTGCATCTGGCGCCGCTCTGGCCAGGGTTCCTGGTGAAATATCCCGAGGTCGAGCTGGACGTGGTGCTGTCGGACCGGGTCGTGGATATCGTGGAGGAAGGTTATGACCTCGCGGTCCGTATCTCACGCGGGGGCGCCACTTCCCTTGTCGCGCGCCGTCTCGCGGCCTCGCGCAATGTCGCCGTTGCCTCGCCTGACTATCTGAAGCGCCATGGCGTGCTGAGCACTCCGGCCGACCTCGCGGGTCATCGCTGCATCGGCTATTCCTACAATGTGACGGCCGAGGACTGGCATTTTTTCGATGCCGCCGGGCAGCCGGTCGTGCAGAAAGTCCGCTTCGGATTTCACACAAATAACGGCGACACCGCGCGCTCGGCTGCCCTGGGTGGGATCGGTATCACCTGGCAGCCGACTTTCATCATCGGTCAGGATCTGAAAGCGGGGCGGCTGGTGCCGGTGCTGCCGGAGTATCGCATGGCGGACATCGATATTCTGGCAGCCTATCCCAGCCGCAGGCATCTTTCTGCCAAGGTGCGGATGATGGTCGACTACCTCGCCCAATCCTTTACGGGTGTGCCGGTCTGGGATCGCTAGGTTAGTCGTAGGCCGCCACGATCTCGACCTCCACCGCGCCATTGCGGGGCAGTTGGTCGACGCCGACCGACGTGCGGGCATGGGCGCCTTTTTCCTGGCCGAACAACCGATAGATCAGGTCGGATGCACCGTTCGCGACGATGCTCTGCTGGAAAAAGCCAGGCGCGCTCTGCACCAGGACGGTCAGCTTGACGATCTGCGTCACCCGGTCCAATGACCCGAGCGTCTCCTTCAAGGCTGCCAGCGAGCGCAGCAAAGCGATCTGCGTGCCTTCCTGGGCGGCTTCCAGCGTCACGTCGCTGCCGACCCGGCCACGCACAAAGACATGGTCGCCTTCGCGCGGCAACTGGCCGCTGACATAGGCCAGCCCACCGTGCAGGACCGCCGGGGCATAGTTGGCGCCGGGTGTTGCATCAGCAGGTATCTTAAGGCCAAGGGCCTTAACGCGTTCTTCGAGACTCATGAATTTTGCTCCGGTTTTAAAAGCGCATGAATTTCGATGTAGCGCCGGAATTCCGGGCCTTACAAAGCATCCTTTCTCGGTTTATCATTAGTTTTTCTAATGTCAGGATGTGCCGATGCCGCGCCGGATGCCTTCCCTCAATGCGCTGAAAGCTTTTGAGGCCGCCGCCCGCCATGAAAGCTTCACCACGGCGGCGGGAGAGCTGAATGTCACCCAGGGCGCGATCAGCCATCAGGTCAAGGCGCTGGAGGAAGATCTGGGCTTGCGCCTGTTCATCCGCCGACGCCATCGGCTGGAATTGACCGAGGCTGCGCGGTCCTATCTGCCGGTGGTGCGCGAGGCTTTCGATCGTATTGCCCGGGGGGCCGAGGATCTGATGCGCCGTCAGAGCAGCGGCGTCCTCACCGTCAGCACCTCCAGCAGTTTTGCCTCCCGCTGGCTGGTGCCGCGCCTGGGGGATTTTTCAAAACTGCATCCTGGCATCGACCTACGGCTGGGCAGTTCGGCCCATCTGGTCGATTTCGCCCGCGAAGATATCGACATGGCTGTGCGCTATGGCACCGGCGATTGGCCAGGGGTTCATGCCGTCCGCCTGACGGTGGAGGAGATGTTTGCCGTCTGCTCCCCCGGTATCGCGGCCAGGATCAGTCATGCAGACGATCTGGCCGGGCAGACGTTGCTGCATGTGGATAATTACGAGGAGTGGCGCCGCTGGAAGCATGAACTGGGATATGGGTTTTCGGTTGATCGCGGCCCGATCTTCACCCAGGACAGCCTGCCGGTGGATGCCGCTATGAGCGGCCAGGGCGTGGCGATGACCCGCACGACCCTGGCGATGCGGGACCTGCTCGCCGGGCGCCTCGTGCGGCCCTTCACGGCCAAACTGCCGCTGGACAAGGGCTATTGGGTTGTTTCCCCCAAGGCGACGGCCGATCTGCCGAAAATCAAGGCCTTCCGCGACTGGTTGTTGGCCGAAATGGCAGCGGATCAGGAGGCGCTGGCGGCCAGTCCGTAGCGATAATCCGTACCTGCCATTGCTACAATTCAGGGCCTGCGCTACCTTCGGCCATCCCTTCCTTCCTTAGAGTGAAATCCATGTCCCTGTTGCTGTATCAGGCCTCGATCCCGACCTTTGTGCGTGCCTTCACCAATCTGTCGACGATCCTGGAAAAGGCTGCGGACGAGCCGAACGCGGAGAGCTTCCTGACCGCCCGTCTGGCCCCCGACATGCATCCGCTGATCAATCAGATCCAGCTGGCCTCCGACGCCGCCAAGGGCGCCGCCGCCCGCCTGTCGGGCCAGACCCCGCCCAGCATGCCGGACGTGGAAAAGACTTATCAGGATCTACAGGCCCGTATCGCCAAGACGGTCGAGTTCCTGAAGTCCATCGATCCCGCCGCCTTCGATGGGGCGGAGGAGCGCGGCGTTACCCTGAAGCTGCGCAGCTTCGAAACCCGCTTCACGGCCAGCGACTATCTGTTCAATTTTGCGCTGCCGAACTTCTTTTTCCATTGCACCACGGCTTACGCGATCCTGCGCCACAGCGGGCTTGCCATCGGCAAGATGGATTTCCTGGGCAAGTTCTAGCTCCCCTGATTGCGGTTGAAAAACACCGCCCTTCGCGATACCACCCTCATCGGTCGGCAGTTCACCGAGGCGTCGCTGTCCCGCAAGGGATGCTAAACCTGCCTTTCCTTCCGGTTCGACACACGAAACCCCGTGCCGCGTCGTAAGCCAGCGACCATCGACAGTCAAAGCTCGATCGGCACGATTGAGGGTGTGTGATGTCCAGATCCGTTCTTCCCTTCGTTGCAAGGGATGTCTCTTCGCTTGCGCGCTCGCTTCACCGCGAACTTGGCGCGCTGGATGGCAAACCGGGGCATGTTCAGCTGCTGAACATGCTGGCCCGGTCGGTCGGCTATCGTAATTTCCAACATTTCCGGGCCGGTCAGGCTGCGCAGGAGCGGCTGGAGGCCGTTCCATTGCCCGATGCCCCGGTGGATCATCAGCAGGTGGAACGCGCCTCTCGCCATTTCGATGCTGCTGGTCGTCTGCTGCGATGGCCAGCAAAGGCAGCCCATCGCGAGCTTGGCCTCTGGGTGTTGTGGTCGCGGATACCTGCCGCCGAGGTGCGCAATGAGATCCAGATCAATCTTCTGCTGGAAGAGTGGCATGTCTTTGGCGATCCGGCCCTGCTGCGGCGCGCCCTTTTCGAAGCGGGATTGCTGACACGCACCCGTGACGGGCGGGAATATCGCCGCGCCGAGCTGCCACCGCCGCCCGATGCCAGGGCCTTGATCCGGCATCTGGGTCGCGGCACCTGAGACAATTCGCCCGCCGCAATATTGCGATGCAACATTGATTTGTGCGTCGCAATATATATGTTGGAAGGAGGCGGAGTTTTTCCGTTGATCGAGAAGGGATGACGGAAATGGCCGGACTTGAAGGGACTATTTTCGATCTCGCCCTCTACCGACGGCAATGGGAAGCCCTGCATGCCAGGGCGGAGGCCCAGAGTAAGGAGGGCGATTTTCATCCGCCAGCAGACCGGCTGGAGGAAGTCCGGCGATTCGGGCCCAATCCCGGTCGCCTGCGCATGTTCTGCTATGTGCCGAAGAAACTCGCGCCGTCCCCGGCGTTGGTGGTTGTGCTCCATGGCTGTACCCAGTCTGCTGCGATCTATGACCATGGCTCAGGTTGGTCGCAGTTGGCCGACCGTCATGGCTTTGCCGTGCTCTATCCCGAACAGGACAGCGGCAATAACCCCAAGACCTGCTTCAACTGGTTCCGCGATCAGGACACCGCACGTGATGGCGGCGAGGCACTGTCGATCCGTCAGATGATTGCGCGCATGGTCGCAGACCATGGGATCGATCCGGCCCGAATCTTCGTGACCGGCCTCTCGGCAGGCGGTGCCATGACGGCGGTGATGCTGGCGACATATCCCGAGGTATTCGCCGGAGGCGCGATCATCGCTGGCCTGCCCTATCGGGCCGCCAGCACGGTGCAGGACGCGCTGCACGCCATGTTCCAGGGTACCGCCAAACCTGCCGCCCAATGGGGCGATCTCGTGCGCAGTGCCAGCCGCCATACCGGCCCTTGGCCAAAGGTCGCCATCTGGCAGGGCGATGCCGACGAGACGGTTGTGCCTATGAATGCCGATGAACTGGTGAAGCAATGGACGGATGTCCATGGCATCAGCCAGCGCACGCCGACCCATGATGAGGTCGGCACCCATCCCCGCCGCTCCTGGCGCGACAGCGCGGGGAAGGTCGCGGTGCAGGAGATCCGGGTCCACGGCCTTGGCCATGGCACACCGGTCGATACGCGTCCCGACCGTCCCGGCCCTGGGGTCGCTGGTCCTCACCTGCTGGATATCGGCCTGTCCTCGACCTATCTGATTGCCGAGGATTGGGGGCTGACGGACGTGGTCGTGACCCAGCCACGCGTCAAGCCGGTTGCACCGCCTGAGCCCGATCCGATCAGCGATCTGGCCGCGATTTTCTCAAAGGCGCTGAAGTCGGCGGGGCTGATCCGCTGATCGATTGTGGAAATCTTGTCGTGGAGACAAGTCGACTGTCGATGACCTAAAGGCCGTGGCTCTAGACTTCCCGCCTCTTGTCAATGGAGGCACCGATGGAAGTTCTGCCCGTTCTGTTCAGTATTCTTGCCGCGTTGCTTATCGGGGCTATGAGTCCGGGGCCGAGCTTCGTGATGGTCTCGCGGTTGGCCATTTCCACCTCGCGTCGGGATGGGCTGGCGGCGGCCTTGGGGATGGGAGCCGGTGGGGCGGCCTTCGGAGCGCTGGCGCTGCTAGGTCTCGCCACGCTGCTGGCGCAGATCGACTGGCTCTATATGGGTTTCAAGATCGCAGGCGGGCTCTATCTCCTCTATCTCGGCATCCGCATCTGGCGCGGCGCCGATGTCCCTCTGACGGTTGCGACGGGCGATACGGGCGCCAGTAATCCTGGCCGGGCTTTTGCCGCCGCGCTCCTGACCCAGCTGAGCAATCCCAAGACAGCGGTCTACTATGGTTCGGTCTTTGTTGCCCTGCTGCCCGCCCAGACGCCGCTTTGGATGATGCTGGTTCTGCCGCCATTGATCTTCTGCCTGGAGACAGGTTGGTACGCCGTGGTGGCACTGGGATTTTCCGCCGATAAGCCGCGCGCTCTTTATCTGCGGACCAAAGGCTGGGTCGACCGGGCGGCGGGGGCCGTAATGGGTGCGCTGGGTATCCGCCTACTGATAGGCGCTACCGACCGCTAGTCAGCCTTATGGGCATGATAGGCGCGGCGTGCCCGCTCGCGATTGCCGCAGCCTTCGCTCGAACACCAGCGGCGCGAGCGGTTGCGGGAGTGATCAAGAAACAGATAACCGCACCCTTGTCCGCCGCAGATGCCGAGGCGTCCGGCATCGCTTGAGGTCAGCAGGGCCGACAGCGACCAGAGCACGGGCCACACAACTTCGCCCGGATCGCGCCCGGGCAAGTCGGGCAGATAGGCGTCGCCGCCGACGATCAGCGGTGGCAGGGCTGGCAGGGTGCGCAGACGCTCATTCATCGGCTTCGGATCCGGCGTTTCTCCCGCCTCGATCCGATGCAGAAAGGCGCGCATCTCGCCCCGCAAAGCGATGGCATCCCGCCAGACGGCTTCCGCCACTTTGGGATTGCGCGCAGCGACCCGAGCCAGACGGTCGAGCGGATCGGCAGCGGCAGTCTCCCGCGCCCGGCTCCAGGCCAGCAGCGCGTCATAGGATGTCAGTCGCTCCTCGGCCTTCGCTGTGTCGAGCTGTTCGACCGTATTGACGAAGTCGAGGCACACCGCGCCCCCGCAGAAACTGTCGATCCACTGCGGTGAGCGATAGGGGCCGTGCTGTCGCTTGACTTGGTCCATAGTGCAAACATAATGGTTTTGACCATTAGGAAATCTGACATGACGACGGTTGAAGCGCAAGCGGGCGACAGGCGGCCCTTCACCCTGGCCGGGGTCGGGCGGGGGCTGAAGGTCGGCTGGCCGTTCCTCTTCTCCAGCGGGGCCATCGGCCTCATCATGGGCGTGACCTATCGCGAGCTGGGACTGGACGCTATCCACGCCTTCCTGCTAAGCGCGCTGCTCTATTCCGGTACGGCCCAGGCGGTGACGGCGGCAATGTGGACGGTTTCCCCGCTGCCGCTGGCGGCAATGATGCTGGCGATCCTAAGCGTCAATGCCCGCTACCTCGTGATGGGCGCCAATCTGCGCCAGCATTTCTCCGACGTGCCCTTGCGCCGCATGCTGCCCGCGCTGTTCCTCCTGGCCGATGCCAATTGGGTGCTGACCGTCGCCAAGGCGGAGAAGGGCGACCGCGACGTGGGGCTGCTGGTCGGCTCCGGTTTGCCGATGTGGTCAGGCTGGGTCGCCGGGACGGTTGCAGGACATGCCCTGAATCTGGCGCCCAAGGGTGCGCTGGCCCTGGCTTTTGCCTTCCTGCCCCTGGGGCTGATCGTGTCGATGATCCCGGCGCAGATGAAGGGCAAGGCGCGGGCGGTGGCTTTGCCCTGGGTCATCACGGCGGCCGGTGTCTGGGCGGCTTCTTATCTGATGCCGCTGACCTGGGCGACTTTGGCAGGGGCGGCGCTGGGAACCGCAATCGGAGCGATGCGAGGGCGCGATGACGCTGGAAAATGACATCCTACTGGCACTCGCCGCGCTGGCCGTGCTGACCTTCGCCTTGCGGGCGGGTGGTTTCGTCGCGGTGAAACGGGCCGATCCCGGCAGCCTCTTTTATCGGTTGCTCTATCTAGCGCCGGGCAATCTCTTCATCGGCTTTGCGGTTGCAGGGATTATCGCGGGCGGCGTGGTAACGGCGGTGGGGATCATCGCTGCCGTTCTGGCGGCGCAGATCTTCAAGAACGAGATGATCTCGATGGCCGCAGGTGCCGCTGGCGTGGCTTTGACGGCTTTAGCATTGGCGGGCTAAGCCGCGTCCGCAGCGCCGCCCTCCAGGATGGAGCGGCAGAGGGCGTGGGCGGCCGGGGTGAGGGTGCGGGCGGTCAGGATGCCGAGGGTCAGGTCGGGCAGCGGCGGCAGATTGCGCAGGATCTTCAGGCGATCCGTAAGGCTGGACAGAGGCAGCGCGGCAACCGCGAGCCCGGCTTCGGCCACGGCCAGGAGCGCCGCCAGGTTTGGGCTGCTATAGGCGATGCGATGCTCGATACCTGCCTCGCTCAAGGCCGCAACTGCCCATTGCCGGGCCTGACAGTCGGGCTGAAAGACGGCAAGCGGCATCGGTTCGCGCCCCAGGGCCGGACGGCGCAGGGATGTTGCCCAGACCAGCGGCTCACGCCGGAAAAACTGCCCCGGTGACCCGCCCGGCACCTGCGAGACAAGGGCCACATCCAGATCCCCCGCCGCAATCAGGGCCGTGAGGCGGTCGCTGGTCTCGCACCGCAGTTCCAGATCGATCTGCGGCTGATCGGCGGCAAACCGCTCCAGAATCATCGGCAGGATGCCGCCCGCGTAATCGTCGGGGATGCCGAAGCGCACATTGCCGCGGGCGGTTGTGCCGCTAAGCGCGGTCACCGCTTCCTCCTGCAAGGCCAGCAATCGCCGGGCATAGCCCAGCAGCAGCTCTCCCTTGGGGGTCAGGCGTGGCCAGGGGCGTTCGCGGGTGAAGAGGGCATGTCCCGCAGCCTCCTCCAGCCGGGCGATCTGCATGCTGACGGCCGATTGGGTACGGCCTACCCGCTCGGCAGCGGCGCGAAAGCTGCCGTCCTCAACGATGGCCAGGAAGGTGCGGAGCAGATCGGGATCGAGCGGGCGCATAGCATGTCTTCAGGAAAATTGAAGATATCAACAATTCTATCAATTTGTCTGATCGACATGAAGCGCAGATCGTGAGGCATCGCTTCAGGAGATTCTGTGATGCTCGAGCTTGCCCTGGTCATTGTGCCATTTGCCTTTTCGATGACCGCTTCCCCCGGTCCGGCCAATCTGATGGTGGCGGCGACGGCGACCAATTTCGGCATCGCCCGCATCGTGCCGCAGATCCTGGGAATCGCTGTCGCGCTATTCGCCATGATCCTGGCGGCGGGTTTTGGATTGGGGGAGATTTTGCTGCGCCTGCCGCAGATCCATGGGGCGCTGAAATACGCCGGTGCGGCCTATCTGCTCTATCTCGGTTATCGGATCGCGACGGCGGCACCGCCCCGGATCAATGCGGATCGCAAGCCGGTGTCTTTCCTGGGGGCGGTGATGCTGCAGGTTCTGAACCCAAAGGGCTGGATCATCGCGCTGGGGGCTGTGACAGCTTTTACGCGCCCAACCGAGGAGATGTCGGGACAGGTCCTGGTGATCGCCGGGGTGACGGGGCTGATTGCTCTGCCGTCGATGGCGATCTGGGGCCTGCTGGGCGAGGCGGCGGGCCGTTTGCTGCAGTCCGCGCGGGCTTTCCGGGTCTTCAATCTGACGATGGCAGGGCTGCTGGTCGCCTCTATCGTTACGCTCTTCACCTAGCCAGACAGGAAATGCCCAAAAGCGGCGAGGCCTCGGATGCGGTTACAGATGATCTTGGCAATGGCCAGCATGGGGACGGAGATGATGGCGCCGGGAACGCCCCACATCCAGAACCAGAAGACCAGCGCCAGAATCACCACCACCGGATTGAGGGTAAAGCGGCGGGCGAGCAGCAGCGGCGTGATGCCCTGACCCTCGATAATATGGATTGCGAAGTAACATCCGGCGGGCAGCAAGGCTCGCCAGAGGGGATCGAGGCTCAAGAGGCCCGCCAACAGCAGAATACCGGCTGCGAAGATCGGGCCGATGATCGGGATATAATTCAGCAGGAAGGCGACGGAGCCCCATAGGACCGGATCTTCCAGTCCGAAGACCCAGGTCATAAGGCCGGTGGCGATCCCGACGCCCAGGTTCATGAGGGTGATCGTCGAGAGATAAGCCGAGATGTCGCTTTCGATCTGCTGCGAGATATCGACGATCTGCCGCTTGTCCTTGAAGCGCGGCAGGATCTCCACCAGACGGCGCAGGAAAGTGTCGCCCGACATCAGCAGGAAAAACAGGATCAGCAGCATGGTGAACAGGCCGCTGGCAAAATGCTGGGTCCCGACAAACAGCGATTCCCAGAGGCTCGGCCCTTTTACGGCTGGCGCTGCCGCAGTTCCGGCACCGACCTGGGTAAAACCTTCGGCCTGATGCATGAAATGGCGCAGAGTTTCTACCGGCGCACTCAGGAAACTCAGGCGCTCCTGCAGGCGTGGCACGCCTTCGGGAAGATTGGCGGCCCAGTTGCTGGCAGGACCCGACAGGGCGGCGCCAAAGCCGACGATAGCCCCAAAGACGGCCAGGATCACGAGGATGGCGGCGAGGACTCGCGGCACGCGCACCCGCTCCAGCAGGCGTATGGCGGGATGCAGCAGCAGCTTGAAGATGAAGGCCAGGACGATCGGCAGCACAATGTCGGACGCGACATAGCAGGCGGCCAGCAGCGCCAGCAGGAACAGCCCGCCCTGGAACACGACACGTGGATCGGTCGGCAAGGGCATGTCGCTGGGCAGGGGTTGCGAGTCTGCAACCTCCGGCGGAACCGCGTCGCTGACGCTTAAATTGGCCACGCTTCTTCTCCGGGCATGAGGGCGCGTATCTCCCTCAACCCAACGGCGGGGCCTAAGTTCCGTAACTTAAGCGCGGCTTTCGTGACGCAGCAGCCATTCCTTGCGGTGCAGGCCGCCGCCATAGCCGGTCAGCGCGCCATTGGCCCCGATCACCCGGTGGCAGGGCACGATGATCCCGACGGGATTGGCGCCATTCGCGGCCCCGACCGCGCGCACGGCCTTGGGGGCGTCGATGGCTTGGGCCAGGGCGCCATAGCTGGTGGTGGTTCCAGCGGGAATCCGGGTCAAGGCGCGCCAGACCTTCTGTTGAAACTCGGTCCCCGCCGTTGCCCAATCGATACCGTCGATGGCGGCAAGATCGCCCGCGAAATACTCGCCGAGGTGACGCTTGATGGCCGCTGGAGCAGTGCCGGGGGTCGGCTTCAGCGATCCGTAATGCAGCCGCAGCAGCTTCTCCAGTCGGGGGACATAGTCGCTGTAGTCGAGAGCGCGCAGACGCCCTTCTTCATCGGACACCAGCAGGATAGTGCCGATGGGGCTATCTAGCTGGTCGAGGGTCAGGCGTTCAGGCTGCATGTTTGACCTCCGACGCATCGCTGAGCGACGCCCACAGATGGATCGCGGCATAGGCCCGCCAGGGCCGCCAGGTTTCGGCGCGATCCAGCAGCTCCGGTACGCTGGGGCGGATGCCAGCCACGGCCATGGCCTTCAGCAGACCGACATCGGCGGCTGGAAAGGCATCACTTTCCCGCAAAGCCCGCAGCGCGATGTATTGGGCGGTCCAGTCGCCGATACCCGGCAGGGCGCAGAGTTTCGCGACCGCGCTATCGAGATCGCCATAGGGGCAGAGCAGGCGGGGATCGGTGGCGACGGCAGCGGCCAGTCCGGTGAGTGCCTTTGCCCGCGCCCCCGGCATCAGGCCCAGCCCCGCGATATCGGCTTTGGCCAAGGCGGCGGCATCGGGGAAGACATGGGTCAATCCCAGCGCGAGGGCGGCAGGATCGCTAAGGGTTCCCCCGAAGGTGGCAGCCAGCGTCCCGGCCAGTCTGCTGGCAACCGGCACCGTGATCTGCTGGCCAAGGATGGCACGTACCGCCAGCTCGAAACTATCCCAGGCGCCCGGTGCGCGCAGGCCGGGGCGGCGGGCGACCAGGGGAGCAAGGGTCGGGTCTTCTGCCAGATGGGAGCTGATCGCCAGGGGATCGGCCGACAGATCGAAGACCCGCCGGACCCTGGCGATGATCTGCGGCAACTGGGTCAGATCGGGGAAGCGGATGGTGACCTTCAGGCTGTCGCCTTTGCCGGGTTCCACCAGCAGATGACCGGTTTTGCCTCCCAAGGCGATGGTGCGGGCGTAGCGCCCGTCGATGACCGCCTCGACCCCCAGTATCGCCCGCGAGGCCAGGAAGCCGAGCATGCCAGCCCAATCATAGGGCGCGCGGTACCCCAGGGTCAGGGTCACGGGGGCGTCGGCAATCTCGATGGCTTGGGCGCCATGCCGAAGGCTGGCAGGCGCGCGGCGGAACAGGGTCTGAAAGGTCTCGTTGAAACGGCGGACGCTGCCGAATCCGGCAGCCAGAGCCACTTCGGCCATCGACAGGCGGGTCTCGTGGATCAACTGCTTGGCAAGCAGTACCCGGCGAGTCTGGGCAACGGCCACGGGGCTGGCCCCCAGATGCTGCTTGAACAGCCGCCGCAACTGACGCCCGCCGACACCCAGACGGTCACCCAGGGCTTCCACGTCGCCTTCATCCATCGCACCTTCCTCGATCAGGGCGAGCGCGCGGGAGACGGTGTTGGAGGACCCCCGCCAGGCGCCCATGTCCGGCGAGGTTTCGGGACGGCAGCGCAGGCAGGGGCGAAAGCCCGCCTCCTGGGCAGCGGCGGCCGAGGCATAGAAGGTCACATTCTCGCGCTTGGCGGTGCGGGCCGGGCAGATCGGGCGGCAATAGATCCCGGTGCTGCGGACCGCCACGAAGATCCGCCCGTCGAAGCGGGCGTCTCTGGTGGCAAGCGCACGATAGCAGATATCGGGGTCGAGATTTTCCATGCCTCGATCATCCCCGAAACCTGCGAGGCCGTCTCGCGGTTTTCGGACATGAATGGCGGCGTTTACTAAAGGCTTAGGTTGACCGGCACAATGATCTCCACCGTTTCCCCCAGCTTTTCAGGCGGTGGCGCGGGCAGCGGGGAGGCGCGGCGAACGATACCGAGGGCGGTGCGGTCGAAATCGCCATTGCCGGAGGAAACATGCACCTGAGACGATAGGACGTTGCCTTCGCGATCGATGACGAACTTGATCTCGATGTAAGGGCGGATGCCCCGTGACGTGATGTAGTCCGTGCGCCGGGTGAATCGGCGCAAGCGCGCGAACATCTGGTTTTCCCAAGTCATCTCCGCGTCCGATTTCATGGTCGGGCGCGGCGGTGGCGCCTCCACGGCCGCAGGGGCAGCCGGAGCCGAGGGGGGCGGCGCAGGCGGGGGCGGCGGCGCGTCGACGACCGGCGGCAGCGGATTTGGCGGTGGCGGAACCACCTGCCGCACCTGGGGCTTGGGCGCCGGTTTGGGTTTCGGCTTGGGCGGCGGGGGAGGCGGCGGCAAAGGCACCGCGACCTCGCGCTCGATCACCGGCGGCGGTGGTTCGGGTGGCGGTGGCAGTTCGATGGGAACTTCGATCGGCTTGGGCGGCTCGGGTACAGGTTCTGGCTCGGGCGGCGGTGGGGGCGGCTGCAAATCGACCGGCGGCGCTTCCTCGGGCAGGGGGATAGCCTCGGGCGGGATTTCGGGCAGCGGCAGCGGCTCCATATCGATCAGGATCGCGGGCAGCGGCGGGGGCATCGGCGCGGGGTCGAAGAAGCGCACAAGCATTGCTGCCACGCCGCCGGCATGGATGGTCAGCACCACGAGGCCCGCGATCAACCAGGGCCGGGAACTCCGGCTTTCCTGATAGAGCTCCATGGTCATGGGCGGACGGCCTGCTCGATCCCGACCAAGGCGACCTTTAGGTAACCTGCGTCCCGCAGCTTGTTCATCGTATCCATCAGGTCGCCATAGGGGACGACCCGGTCGGCGCGCAGAAAAATGCGGGTTTCCTTGTCACCATGGGTGGCACCCTCCAGGGCTTGGACGAGGCCGCTGGTGCTGATCGGCTGATCGCCCAACACCAGCGACAGATCGTCCTTCACGGTCAGATAGACCGGTTTGTCCGGGCGCGGCTGCTGGGCCGCGGTGGAGGCGGGCAGATCGACGGGCACATCGACGGTGGCGAGCGGCGCCGCCACCATGAAGATGATCAGCAGAACCAGAATGACGTCGATGAAGGGGGTAACGTTGATCTCGTGATTGACGGCGAGATCGTCGTCATCGTGACCGCCCAGACGTGCGCCCATAGTGACTACTCCGCCGCGCGGGTCAGCGGGGCCGGGGAGATCCGGCGGTCCAGATCACGGCTGATCAGGCGTTCGACGGCAGCGGCGGCATCCAGGCATTCGGCCTTGTAACCGGCGATCGCGCGGGCGAAGACGTTATAGATGATGACGGCGGGGATCGCGGCCACGAGGCCGATGGCGGTCGCCAGCAGCGCCTCGGCAATACCGGGGGCGACGACGGCCAGATTGGTCGTCTGGCTCTTCGAAATACCGATGAAGCTGTTCATGATGCCCCAGACGGTACCGAACAGACCCACGAACGGACCGATGGAGCCGATGGTGGCCAGCAGGCCCGTGCCGCGCGTCATGCGGCGGCCCGTCGCCTGCACAAGGCGGTCGAGGTGCGAGGAGACACGCTCCTTCAAGCCCTCGCCCGTGCCGCTGCCCGATGCCTCGGCTTCGGCGGCAGCGACTTTCACCAGACGCGACACGATGCCCTTGGTCGGCTTTGACCCCGCTTCGGCCAAGGTACGAGCGCGCAAGAGGACATCGAGACCAGCGCGCAGATCCTTGCGGGCGCTTGACAGTTCCCAGCTTTTTGCCAGCCAGACGGTCCAGGTCGCAACCGACGCCAGTGCCAGGCCGATCATGACCGCTTTGACCACCCAATCGGCAGCCAGGAACATGCCCATCGGCGACAGGTCGTGGGTCATGCCCGTCGGGATGGCCAGGGTTTCTGCTGCCGGAGCTTGGGCAAACACCAGGGTCGGGAAAAGCAGCAGGCAGGTCAGAAGAAAACGCATCGGTCTTACCCTATCGGGAGTGTCATCAGAACGGCGGCAGGCCTTGAGAAATGCCGACGGCCCGCAGCCTTGCGAGTGCGAGCGCAATCTATTCTCATTTCATAAGACGTTCCAGGCGAGCATTTTCCCCACGCTGATCCGCTTTTTTCATCGCAATGCACAAATGTCCCAGCCGCATGCCTTGCGATTCTCGCAGGTGCGTAGGCATTTCTTAGTAATTGCGAACGATTATCAATTGAAGTAGCCATTATAGGGCCGGATGGCGGCAGCGACCTTCGGGCTTTAAGGGGCCGATGACGGACGAGCGGGAGAAATTGCTGGCAGCGTTTCAGGAGCGACGGGAAGCCGTTACGCGCTTCCTGGTCCGCCGTGTCCGCAATCCCGAGATTGCCGAGGATCTGACCCAGGAAACCTGGATCCGGATCGCGACCGGCTCCGTTTCGATGGAGGTTGCAAATCCCGACGCCTACCTCTTCCGGGTAGCGGCCAACCTCGCCGCCGATCATGCGCGGGTCGAGAATCGGCGCCTGACCGCTAACGAGGTCGAAGATCTGCTTGAGATTCCGGCCGATAGCCCCGACCCGTCCGAGATTGCGACCGGCCGTCAGGAGCTCCAGGTGCTGGCAAAGGCCTTGGGGGATCTTCCCAGCCGTCAGCGCGAAATTTTCCGTCTTGCCCGCATTGAGGGGATGGCCCACCGCGAGATTGCCGAGAAATTCGACGTTTCAACCCGGACGGTGGAAAAAGATATCCTGAAAGCGCTCGAACATTGCGCACTCCGCCTGCGTCGATCTTTAAAAGGGCGATTCGGGTCTGGACAGTCTGAAACGTCTTAGAGGATAGAGTAATGCAACGTGGGTTGGCTGGCCGACCGTTGGCGAGCCCCTGCGTCGCAATGTTCATGGATCAGATGCCCCAGAATACGACGAGCAACGTCCTCGATTTACCCGGTCTCGACCCGCTGCTGCGGGAGGCGCTGGCGTTTGTCGTGCGTCTGACGTCGGGCGATGCGACCGAGGCCGATGCCACGGCACTGAAGGGCTGGCGTGCAACGGGACAGGATCATGAGCGCGCCTATCGCGAGGCGGTCCGCCTGTGGCGGGATCTCGGGACCGTGAAAAGCGCCAGCCATAATCCGTTCGCGCAAACCCCGGTCAGCCGTCGTGGCTTTCTGCGCTCCGGCGCTCTGGCGGCCAGCGTTGCCGGGCTGGCGGTTGTGGCGGGGGGATATGGCGTGCTGGGCCCGTCGATGGGGGCTCTATTCGCCGATTTCCGCACCGGCGTAGGAGAACGGCGGACAGTGGCGCTACCCGACGGCAGCCGGGTGGAACTCAATACCCGAACCGCCCTCTCCGTTCGCTATACGGCAGGGGAGCGCCGGATCGAACTGGTCGAGGGTGAAGCGCTTTTCACCGTCTCCCCCGATAAGGCACGGCCCTTCGTCGTGCAGGCCTCCGAGGGAACCACGACAGCGGTCGGTACGGTCTTTTCCGTGCATCGCACCGACGGCCATGTGGCGGTTACCTGCGTCGAGGGCATCATCGACGTCGCGGCAGGAAGTACGGCGCGCCTGACGGCAGGCCAGCAGATCCGCTATGGCCGGACCATCGGTCCGGTCCAGGAAGTGGATCCTCAGATTGCGACCGCCTGGAGCAAGGGCCTGCTGATCTTCCGCGACGAGCGTCTGGGGACTGTCATCGAACAGGTCGGCCGCTATCGCAGCGGCTGGATCATCATTGCCGATCCCAAGCGGGCCGAACATAAGGTCACCGGTGTTTTCCATCTGGACCGCCCGGAAGAGCTGCTGCGCCATATCGAACAGACCCTAGGCCTGTCCGAAACCCGCATCACCAATCGTCTGATCGTTCTGAGCTAAACAAAAAACCCGTCGCCCCGGGACTGGATCCCGGGGTCTCCTCCGGGGGCGTTTCCACGCTGTCGGGGTGAGAATTGGACAGGCTCCCGGAGGAGATCCCGTGGTCAAGTCCCGGGATGACGGCTGATGAAGGAGGCCGAGTCCTGGGAGGTCCCCCGCTCCTCCCAAATCGACCCCGACATAAAAACCTAAAAAACTTTGCGTCCGCAGTTCGGTTTTCAAAATCCCTGTCGTCTTAGACATTGAGAGCAGTTCGCAATCGCGATTGCGCCGGCCTTTAAAAGGGGCCGAAGACAGTGTCTTAGAAAAGGGACAGAGAATGGGTCAGCCGGTGGCTAGTTGGGCAAAATTAAAGCGGGGTGGACTTGCCGCCCTCCTTCTGTCGGGAAGCGCCCTGGTCGCCGTGCCGATGATCGCAATGGTTCCCACCGAAGCGCGCGCCCAGGCGCAAGCCCCGGTTGCCTTTGCGATCAACCCGCAGTCCCTTGATGGCGCCTTGGCAGCCTTTGGCGCCGCCAGCGGTATCCAAGTTCTCTATGACGCCGGTGTCGCCAATGGCGTCCGTTCGCCGGGCGTGTCCGGCAGCATGGACCCGCAGGAAGCCCTGAGCCGCCTGCTCGCCGGGACCGGCTTTGCCCCGCGCTTCACCGGCCCGAAGTCGGTCACTATTCAGAAGATGGCCGCCGCCAACAGCGGTACGACCACGCTGGCGCCGCTGACGCTGGAAGGTCGCCGCCAGGAAAGCCCGGTCGGTCCTGACCAGGGCATCATCGCGTCCCGCAGTGCGACCGCCACCAAGACCGACACCGCGCTGATCGACACTCCGCAGTCCGTTTCGGTCGTGACCCGCGATGCCATGACGGCCCAGGGCGCCCGCACGGTCGATGCCGCCACCCGCTATACCAGCGGCATCCGCTCTGAGCGTTTCGGTACCGATACCCGCCATGACTGGTTCGCGATCCGCGGTATCCACGCCACCTCCGACGGTGGCTTCCTGGATGGCCATTCGATGTTTGCGACCGGCTTTGCCGGGACCCGTATCGAAGAATTTGGCCTTGAGCGTATCGAAGTCGTGAAGGGGCCTAATTCGGCCATGTACGGCGGCGCACCTGCTGGCGGTTTCGTCAACATGGTCTCCAAGCGCCCGCAGTTCGAGAACGGCTATGAAGTCCAGACCGGCGTCGACAACTTCGGCCAGTTCTATGCCGGTGCCGATGCCACGGGTGCGGTCGATGCGTCGGGCAAGCTTGCCTACCGCTTGATCGCACTGGGTCGCGCGGGCGAGGTCGAGGGCGATGGCGCCAAGGACGAACGCTTTTTCATCGCCCCGTCGCTGACCTGGCGCCCGACCGACGACACCACGCTGACGGTTCTGGCCTCCTATCAGAAGGACCATACCGGCCCGAAACTGAAGCCGACCTTCCTGCCTTACGTCGGTACGGTGGATCCGATCCCCGGCTATGGCCATATCGATCGCGATTTCAACTTCGGTGAAGACAGCCTGGACGGTTTTGATCGCGACCAGATCATGCTCGGCTATGATTTCGAGCATAAGGTCAATGACCAGCTGACCCTGCGTCAGAGCACGAAATACACCTATCTCGACGTCAGCTATGGCCTGACCTACTCGATGCCGAACGGTGGTACCGGCACGACCTTCAACCGCCTCTGGGGCCTCAGCAAGCCCGAGTCGCATCAGGTTTCGGTCGATAATTCGGCGATCTTCAAGGCCCAGACCGGCTCGGTCAACCATACCTTCCTGGGTGGCTTCGACTATCGCTACTATCAGACCGACAACTACGATGAATTCGGCTTCCCGGCCGCCCTGGATGTTGCCAATCCGGATTATGATCCCCCGGCGTTCGGGCGGTTTGCCTATAACGACAACACCCAGAAGCTCAACCAGTACGGCGTCTATCTCCAGGACGAGATGAACCTCGACCGCTGGTATCTGACGCTGTCGGGTCGTCACGATTGGGTGACCCTGGAACAGAACAGCCCGACCGGGATGGACCCGAATCTGGATCGCAAGGATTCGAGCTTCAGCGGCCGTGCGGCCCTGCTCTACAAGACCTCCATCGGTCTGTCTCCCTATGTCAGCTACTCGACCTTCTTCAATCCGGTCGTGGGCGAAAACTCCACGGGTGGCCTCTATAAGCCGGAAACCGGCCGCCAGTACGAACTGGGTGTGAAGTTCCAACCCGAAGGCAGCCGCACCATGATCACGGCGGCGGTGTTCGATATCGTCCGCGAAAACGTCGTCAGCTCCAACGTCGCGCCATTCAACGGCCGTCAGGATGACGAAGTCCGCTCGCGCGGTTTCGAAATCGAAGGCAGCAGCGAGATCGTCGATGGTCTGAACCTGCGCGGCGCCTTCACCTATCACGACCTGAAGATCCTCGAAGGTTCGAACAAGGGCGAGCGTCCGGTCTCGGCGCCGGAACTCTATGCTTCGGCCTGGGCTGATTACACCTTCCAGACCGGCGACCTGCGCGGTCTTGGTTTCGGTGCTGGTGTGCGCTACGTCGGTGACTCGCCAGCCAATGATCAAAACAGCCGTTATGTTCCCGACTACGCGCTGGCCGATGCCGCGATCTTCTACGACATCCAGGGCTGGCGTCTGGGCCTGAATGTCTCGAACCTCTTCGACAAGCGTTATGTCGCGGCCTGCACCGGCACCACCCACGGCAACGAATACTGCTACTGGGGCGAAGGTCGCCGCGCGATGCTGAACGCGAGCTACAAGTGGTAAAATACTGCCGCTTTGCCCTGGCTCTGGTCTGGGTAGTGGTCCTGATGGCGTCGCTGGTTTCAGCGGCGCCATCAGCCTATGCACAAGGCACGAGTTTCCCACGTACCGTGACCGACGTCCTGGGGCGCAAGGTGGAGCTGAAGGCGCAGCCAAAGCGCCTGATGCTGGCTGAAGGTTTCCAGATCCAGACGCTCGGCCTGTTGGATAAGAATCCGGCCGATCTGCTGGTCGGTTGGGGCGGCGACCTCTCTGCCCTGGAGCCTGCGATCTACGCAACCTATCTGAAGGCGTTTCCGAAGCTGGCCGAAGTGCCGGTGGTAGGGGCTGGAACCGGCGACACTTTCTCGCTGGAAAAGGCGCTGGCGGTTTCGCCGGACCTTGCGATCTTTGGCGCCTGGCAGGTGCCGGGCGGTGTCCAGGATCCTGCCTTGCAGAAGTTCGAGGCGGCGGGCATTCCGGTCGTCATCATCGACTTCTATCGCGATCCGCTGAAGAACACCGTCGAAAGCATCCGCGTCCTGGGCGAAGCCCTGGGCAAGGAAGCGGCGGCGAAGGCCTATATCGACTTCTATAATTCCCGCATGGACCGCATCCGCAGCCGGGTTGCGGCCGGTCTGCCGGAAAAGCCGACGGTGCTGCTGCATGCCTATCCCGGCCTTTGGCCTTGCTGCTGGTCGGCGGGATCGGGCGGAACGGGTGAATTCATCAGCCTGCTGGGCGGCCGGAACATTGGCGCTGACAAGTTCCCGACCGAGAATGGCGGCCAGCTCAATCTGGAATTCGTCATCGACCAGGATCCGGACGTCTATATCGCGACCGGCCTGCCGCAGCTCAAACAGAAGAATACGCTGTCGGTCGGCTGGGGTGTCGACAAGGCGGCGGCGCGTACCAGTCTCGCAGGGGTCATGGAGATCCCCGGCATCGCCGAGCTTTCAGCCAAGGATAAGGGGCGCGCGCATGGTTTGTGGAATTTCTTCAACGGCAGCCCGCTGAACATCCTGGGCATCGAGGCGCTGGCGCGCTGGATCCAGCCGACGGTCTTTGCCGATCTTGATCCCGACGCGGCTATGGCCGAAATCAACAGGCGTTTCCTGGCGGTTCCTTTCGAGGGGACCTACTGGATCGATCTCAAGGAACCGAGTAGACCCTGATGGATACTACCTTGCGGCCGGATGCGGATACGCTGGCCGAATATGGCACCCTTTTGCGCCGCCGCGTGCTCATCGTGGCGGCTTTAAGCTTTCTGACGCTCATCGCTTTTCTGGCCGATGTGGCCCTGGGTCCGTCTGGCCTGTCGCTGGGCGAAACCATCCAGGGTCTGCTGTTCCCGGACGAGGTGAAGCGGTCGGTGACCGTTATCCTCTATCAGGTGCGTCTGCCTGCCGCCGTGATGGCGGTGCTGGTCGGTGTCGGCCTGTCGCTGGCGGGCGCAGAGATGCAGACGCTGATGAATAATGCCATGGCCAGCCCCTTCACCCTGGGTGTTTCGTCCGCCGCTTCGTTGGGCGCGGCCTTCGCCATCGTGCTGGGGATCAGCATTCCCGGCATCCCGCAGGGCTGGATCGTCGCCTTCAACGCCTTTGTCTTCGCCTTCGGGTCGATGGCGCTGTTGCAACTGCTCGTCCGTCTACGCGGGGCGGGGGCGGAGACGCTGGTGTTGTTCGGTATCGCCCTGGTCTTCACCTTCAATGCCCTGGTGTCGCTGCTGCAGTTTGTCGCCTCGCAGGAAACCTTGCAGCGCCTTGTGTTCTGGACCCTCGGCAGCCTGACGCGCGCCAATTGGGAATCCATCACCATCCTGGGCGCCGTGATCCTGGTCATCACCCCGCTGTCCTTCCGCGCCGCCTGGGGCCTTACGGCTTTGCGGCTGGGCGAGGATCGTGCGCGCAGCTTCGGGGTGGATGTGGGCCGGTTGCGCATCGCCTCCTTGCTGCGGATCGCGCTGCTGACCTCCGCCTCCGTCGCCTTTGTCGGCATCATCGGTTTCATCGGGCTGGTCGGCCCCCATATCGCGCGCCTGCTGGTGGGGGAGGATCATCGGTTCTTCCTGCCGGTCAGCGCGCTGATGGGCGCGCTGGTCATGTCGCTCTCCTCCATCGCCTCGAAGATGATCGTGCCGGGGATCCTGATTCCGGTCGGCATCGTGACGGCCCTGGTGGGGCTGCCGATCTTCTTTGCGCTGATCCTGAAGCGGAAGGAGCGGCTATGAGCGCGCTGCATGTTGAAAGCCTGAGCGTCGCGCTTGGCGGTCGCACAATCATCAATAGCCTGACGTTGCCCGCGATCCCATCGGGCGCGGTGACGGCGCTGGTGGGGCCGAATGCGGCGGGTAAATCGACCCTGCTGCGGGCCATCGCCGGGCTCATTCCCTCCAAGGGCGGGTTGCGTTGGGGCGAGATGGATCTGCAACGCGCCAGCCTGGCTGACCGGGCGGGCCAGATCGCTTTCATGCCCCAGGCCCTGCCTGCGGGCGTGCAACTGCGGGTGCTGGAAACGGTGGTGAGCGCCCTGATGGCCGCTCCCTCCGGCCAGCGGCCCCGGTCGAGCGCCTTGGCGCGGGAGCAGGCTTTAGCGATTCTGCAACGCCTGGACATCGAAGGTCTGGCGCTCATTTCGCTCGATACCCTGTCGGGTGGGCAGCGGCAGATGGTGGGGCTTGCCCAGGCCATCGTGCGCAATCCGCGCCTGCTGCTGCTGGACGAGCCGACCAGCGCCCTCGACCTGCGGCACCAGACACGGGTGATGTCGATCGCTCGGGATATGGCCGACAAGGGCGCCGCCGTGGTGGCGGTGCTGCATGATCTGGCCCTGGCCGCGCGCTGGGCCGATCGCATCCTGGTGCTCAATGGCGGGCATCTGAAATCGGCAGGCAGCCCGGAGCAAGCGATCACGCCCGCGATGCTGGCCGAGGTTTATGGCGTCTCCGCCCGGGTTGAGCCCTGTTCGATGGGTCGGCTGCAGGTGCTGGTGGACGCGACAGTGGAGAAAGTGACGAGCCGATGACCCTGGTTTCCGAAGTCCGCGTCGGTGTGGCCGATCCCGGCAAGCTGATCGACGCGATCTGTGAACATTTTGTCGAACATGACGCCAAGATCACCCGCACGGCCAAGGGGGGCGAAGCTAAGTTCTCCATCGGCCGGACGGTGATGAAGATCGATGGGCGCGAGTTGGTGTTCCGGGTCGAGGCCGAAGACATGGGCTATATCGACCTGATGCGGGCGGGTGTCGCCTATCATCTGGAGGAGTTCGTTGGCCCCGGCACGGTGCCGAATCTCGTCTGGGTGGGCGATGGCTGCGAGACGCGCACGCCCGCCTATTTCCGTGAACTCAAAGTGGTCGGCGCGCGCACTATCACGCCGCATATGCGACGTGTGACCTTATCGGGCGAGCGCCTGGACCGCTTCAATCTGGGCGGCCTGCATATCCGCCTGCTGATCCCCCCTGTCGGTCGCGCGCCGGTGTGGCCGGGTTTCGGGGTAAACGGCATTCTGATCTGGCCGCCGGGCGAGGATGCGCTGACCCTGCGCACCTATACGATCCGCGGGATCGACGTGGCGGCGGGGACGATGGATTTCGACGTTGTCCTGCATGGTGACGATACTGCAGGATCGCGCTGGGCCAGCCACTGCCAGCCGGGCGATATCGTCGGTATCCTGGGGCCGGGTGGCGGCGAAGTGCCGGATGCCGACTGGGTGCTGCTGGCCGGGGACGAAACCGCGCTGCCCGCCATCGCCCGCATTCTGGAAGATATGCCCGCGTCGACCAAGGGGCGCGCTTTCATCGAAGTGGCGGACGCAGCCGAGGAACAGACGCTGGTCAATAACACTGGCATCGAGGTTACCTGGCTGCATCGCGATGGCGCCGAACCCGGCACGACCCATCTGCTGGAAGCAGCAGTGCGTACGGTCGAATGGCCGACGGAAGGCCGCAACTTCGCCTGGACAGCCAGCGAGTTCTCCGCCTTCAAGTCGCTGCGCCGCTATTTCCGGAACGAGCTGGAGTTGGACAAGACCCAGCATTACTGCGTCGCTTATTGGCGGCGTGGCACAACGGAGGATGATTTCGCCGGGAAACCGACCGAGTGAAATCCCTGATGATCGACCTCGCGCCCCTGCGCGAGGTCCCGGACTTTCGCTATCTCTATGCCGGTCACGCCATCACACTGCTTTGCATCGGCGTGATGGTGGTGGCCTGCAACAGCCAGATCTATGCGATCAGCGGCTCGTCGTTCCAGGTGGGGCTGATCAATGTCACCATCGCGGTGGCGGCCTTCGTCTTCCTGATCCTGGGCGGATTTCTGGCTGATCGCTATGACCGCAGAGCCCTGCTGTTCTGGGCGCGGGCGGCGTTTGTGCCGGTCAATATCCTGCTGCTGCTGAATACCCTGTCCGACGAGCCGCGCCTTTGGCCGATCCATCTGGCGGCCAGCCTATCGGGCGCGACCGGCGGCCTGTCTTCCCCTGCCTTCATCGCCGCGATACCGGCACTGGTGGGGCGGCAGAGACTGGCGGCGACCGGGGCGCTCAATGCCGCCGCGACCCAGTTCGGCACGATTATCGGCCCCCTGATGGCAGCGGCGATGATCGCGCGTTGGGGGCTGGCGGCCTGTTACCTCTTCTGCGCCATCGGGGTCAGCCTGACGCCGCTGCTGATCCTCTTCATGAAGCCGCTACGGCCCGAAGGGCGCGAAAGTCAGACCCCCGGCCTTGCGGGTCTGAAGGAAGCCGCGCGCTTCATCCGGGGCAACCCCGTGGTTGGCGGCGTGTTGCTGATCGATCTGGCTGCGGTCATCTTTTCCATGCCTTTCGCTGTGTTTCCCGAACTCGGCGCCGGCGAGCTGGGCGGCGGGGCGGAAACGGTGGGTCTGCTGCATTCGGCCTTTGCCGCAGGCGCCCTGGCGGCGGCCCTGACCTCCGGCTGGATGGGCAAATTCAAGCACACCGGCATGGTGCTGATCGGCGCGACCCTGGCCTGGGGCGTGCTGGTGGCTGGGTTTGGTCTGGCGGGTAATATCCCGCTCGCCATGGTCTTCCTGCTCGGGGCGGGTTTTGCCTTTACGGTGGCGGAAATTCTGCGCGGCGCTTGGCTGCAATCGATCATTCCCGATGCCATGATGGGCCGCGTCTCCAGCCTGTGGATGATGCAGGCGAGCCTGAGCCCTGCCCTCGGCAATGCCCAGGTCGGTTTCTCCGCCCGCCTGTTTTCGCCGATGGCGGCGCTGGTAGGCGGCGGACTCCTGAGCGTCCTTGGCACCTTGGCGGTGGCGGGGTGGTTCCGGGCCTTGAGCAAAGCCTCGCTGACGAAACCTCAGGAATAGCGGGCAGCCACGCTGGCGGCGGTCTGCCGGATGCTGTCGCGCAGGTCGGGGGGCGCCAGGACCTCCACCTCGATGCCCAGAGCCAGGAAGCTGGCCGTCGCGACCTCGATGGATTCGATGGGTAGGGTGACCTCGCGCCAACCGGAATCATCGGCGGGACCCGCCGTTCGCAGGGCCTGGGCGATCACCTGACCTTCACGCGCCAGAATTGTCATGCCGCGTGGCGACAGACGCACGCTGGACTGCCGCTGCTGCATGCGCTGTTCATATTCCTGCGCCCAGTTCTCCCAAAAGGTGCTGAGATCAAAGCCGGGCGGGCGGATGAACCCTTCCTCCAGCACCTGGACATCCAGAATACTGGCGGCGCGATAGGTCCGCACCTGCTGTCCCACCTGCCCGATCAGGTACCAGACGCCAGCCTTGAGCACGAGACCCAGGGGATCGAGCTGCCGCTCCACCACGCCTTTCCAACTGTCATAGCGGATCGCGAGGCGCTTCTCGCCGAAGACAGCCGGGGCGATCAGGGGAAGCAGCTTCACCTGCTCCGCCCCCTTGAACCAGCCGATGGGATCCAGGTGGAAATGTTTGCCGGGGCGTTGGGCGTCGGCGCGCATGGGATCGGGTAAAGCGGCCAGCAGCTTCAATTGCCCCTGCGCCATCGCATCGCCCAGACCCAGTTCGGCCGCCGGTCCCGGCAGACCCGCCAGAAACAGCGCCTCCGCTTCGGCGGGGGTGAGGCCGGTCAGGCGGGTGCGATAGCCGTCCAGCAACTGAAAGCCACCATTGGCGCCGCGGTCGGCATAGACCGGCACATCGGCCGCTGAGAGCTGATCAATGTCGCGATAGATGGTGCGGACCGATACCTCAAACTCATCCGCCAGCGCCTGCGCCGTCATCCGGCCACGGGTCTGGAGCAGCAGCAGGATCGAGAGCAGTCGGCTGGCGCGCATGATTTTTTAAATCTAGCAGAAATACCTGACATTAGATGTCAGTTTTAACGGCGCAGGATGTTCTTCAACGCAACCGGCCTCAAGTAGCGCGAAGCGCGGTAGGCCAACGCAAACGAGGAAACTGCCATGTCCGCCAATGACTTCGACTTCTTGCTTGGGTCCTGGGACATCCGCCATCGCCGCCTGCGCAACCGGCTGGCGGATGATCCGAGCTGCGACGAGTTCACCGGCTATTCGCAAATCCGTAAAAGCTTTGGGGGGCTTGGGAATTTCGATGAATCGGTGCTGCATCTGCCGGGTGGCACCTACGTCGGGGTAACGATCCGCCTCTATGACCCCAAGAGCGAACTCTGGTCGATCAGTTGGGTCGACAGCCGCAACCCGGCCTTCGACGTGCCGATGGTGGGTAGGTTCGAGGGCGGGATCGGTCGCTTCTTCTGCGATGAAAGTTTCAATGGCCGTCCGATCCGGGTGCGGTTCCTCTGGAGCCAGATCGCTGCGACCTCTGCCCGCTGGGAACAGGCTTTCTCCACCGATGGCGGCGACAGCTGGGAAACCAACTGGGTGATGGATTTCACCCGTACGGCCGAGGCCTCGCAGCCCTCCAGCGTCTATGAAACCCTGGCTGTCGAAGGGGTCGCAGCATGAGTGTCTATCTGCCGATCCTCCTCTCGATCTTCACCCTCAATATGATGGCCTGCATCTCGCCGGGGCCAAATTTCCTGACCGTCAGCGGGGCGGCGGTCAAGCGTTCGCGCGGTCATGCGGTGGCGACGGCGCTGGGCATCATGACCGGTGACACGCTCTGGGCCATCGGCGCCGTCATCGGCCTCTCGGCGTTGCTGGAGGCTGTCCCCAGTCTGCAGACTGTCTTGCGGATTGGGGGAGGGCTCTATCTCGCCTATGTCGGCTGGTGCCTCTGGCGCTATGCGGGACAGGGGGTGGAGGCAGTGGGGCGTACCAGCGGTTTCTTCCCCGCGATGATGGTCAGTCTCACCAACCCCAAGGCACCGATTTATCTCGCCAGCACCTTCGGTCAGATCCTGGTACCGGGAACGCCGGGCTGGGTGCTGGTCGGGGCGGTGGTCACGGTGACCGGGGCATCCTTCGTCTGGTATGTGACGGTGGCTTTTGCTCTGTCCAACCCGGCGGCTCAAAGGACCTATCAGCGTTTTGCCGTCTGGATCGACCGGGTGACGGGGAGTTTGCTGATCGTCTTCGGTGCGTGGTTGGTGGCAGGCTAAGTCAGCTGATCAAAAATCTCGTCATCCCGTGGCTTGACCACGGGATCTCCTTTGGGAGCCTGTCCAGAAGGTTTTAGCTAGGCGTGGAAGCGCTCCCGGAGGGGATGCCGGGATCAAGTCCCGGCATGACGGTCTTCTTAAAGAACCCCCTATCGCACGTTCCGCAGAAACACCGCCATATGGGCGGGGTTCAGCCCGGCAGCAGCGCCGATCCGTTCCGCCAGGGCCGCCGCGCCCGGTCGCAGGGGACGGATCGGGCGATCCAGCCAATAGGAATTGGGATTGAGGGCGGTGCGGTCGTCGATCTGCACCACCCGGCCGCTCGCCAATGCAGCCTCGGCCAGCATCGGCCGCGATAAGGCGATACCGAGACCGTGCGCGGCGGCATCCAGCACGATGTTGTAATCGTCGAATCGCCGATCCTTGGGGCGCGGCTGATAATCGAGGCCCTGGGCCGCGAACCAGGCGCGCCAGCCCGAGGCATCGCTGTCATGGATCAGGGGATAAGCGAGCAACCGTTCCGGATCGCCATCGCCGATCTTTGCCGCCATCTCGGGATTGGCGACGGGATAGCACCATTCCTCCGACAATTTTACCGACACGCGCCCCGGCACACTGCCGCGCCCGCAGCGTACCGCCAGTTCCATGCCGTCTTCTTCCATATCGCTCATGCGGCCATCGACACGCAGTACGATCCGCAGCGCTGGATTGCCGGTCTCCAACTGGGTGAGGCGTGGCATCAGCCACAGGCCGCAGACCGATTGCAGCGAGGTCAGGCGCACCACCTCGGTCCCGCGCGGCTCGATCCAGCGGTCCGACGTATCGGCGATCAGGGCGAAGGCCTCGCGTGTGCGCTCCAGCAGGCGCTGACCGTCGGTAGTGAGTTCAACCCCGCGCGCCTGCCGCTCGAACAGTTTCAGACCCAGCCATTGTTCCAGCTTGGCGACCTGCCGCGAAATCGACCCGTGGGTCATGTTCGCCGCCTCGGCCGCACCGGAAAAACTGCCTGCCCGCGCGGCTGCTTCGAAGGCGCGCAAGCTGTCCAAGGGAGGGAGCTGGAATGAGGTGTGAGTCATGCTCACAGCTCGCTCCCTATTTGCTCATTTGTCAATAGGCTGGGGAAGGCGCCTAGTAACGGAAATTGTTTCAGATAGGAGCCTTCGCCATGTCTGCCCCTGCACTTTCGATCAATTCCGCTCCCAGTGTCGGCCTGGGGACCCTGCTGGCGGCAGCGGCCACCATCCTGGGTTGGGCGGCCTCTTTCCCCGCCATCCGCGTCGCGCTGACCGAATTCGGTCCGATTGAGATCGGCGCTCTCCGCTTCCTGGTGGCCGCCATCCCTGCCGCGCTGTTCCTGGCGATCACCCGCGCCCCGCTGCCTAGCCTCGGGGAGGCCTGGCGCTTTGTCGCCGGTGGCCTGCTGTTCATTGCGCTCTACTCGGCCCTGCTGAACATGGGCGAGATGACGGTATCGGCGGGCGCGGCCAGCTTCATCGTCAATACCAGCCCGATCATCACCCCCGTATTGGCCATGTTCCTGCTGGGTGAGCGTTTTGGGACCAAGGCCTGGATCGGGACTCTGGTGTCGTTCGGCGGTGTTGGCCTGATCGCACTCGGCGAGCGGAGCGGGATCTCCATCGACTCCGGAGCCTTGCTGATCCTGGGCGCTGCCTTTGCGACGTCGGTCACCACGGTCGTGCAGAAGCCGCTGTTCGCCCGCCATCGTCCGCTCACGGTTTCGGCCTGGAACATGATCTTAGGTGCGCTTTTCCTGGCGCCCTTCCTGCCCAGCGGGTTCGAGCAGGCCTCTGCCGCTTCGACATCCGGTCTGTTGTCGGTTGTGTTCTTAGGCGTGGTGCCGAGCCTGATTTCCTACGCCGCCTGGGCCATCGTTCTCTCGAAACTGCCTGCCAGTAAGGCGTCGAACGTCCTGTTCCTGGTGCCGCCGGTTGCGACCTTGATCGGCTTCCTGTGGCTCGGTGAAGTGCCGACCCTGCTGGGCGCCATCGGCGGCGCTATGGCTCTGATCGGCGTCGGGATCGTGCATTTCAAGCGGTAGAAATAACTGCAAACTGTCATCCCGGGCTTGACCCGGGATCCGGCCGACGGCTGTTGCACGACGCCCGACGCTGTATACAGCTACTCCCTGCGGCCGGATCGCGGCTCGGGGGCCGGGATGACAGTCTTTTTGGTTGAACGTTTAGAAGCGATGGGCGGAGAGGGCAGATGCTCTCTCCGCCTAAGTGTCTTATTTTTTGTAGGCGTCGACGAGGGCTTTGCCGTCGGCCCCTGCCTTCTTCAGCCAATCGGCGGTCAACTCTTCGCCGATCTTCTTCATGGCAGCGGCAAGTTCGGGGCTGGGCGGCAGAACCTTCATGCCGTTGGCGGTCAGCTTCTCGGCATTTTCCTTGGTCTTGATGGCCGAGACTTCCCAGCCGCGCTTTTCGGCATCGGCGGCGGCTTTCAGCACCGCTTCCTTCTGATCGGCAGGCAGTGCGTCGAAGGCGGTCTTATTGACCATGATGACGTTCTTCGGCAGCCAGGCCTGGGTGTCGTAATAGTACTTCAGCGATTCCCAGATCTTAGAGTCGACGCCGGTGGCCGAGGAGGTCATGAGGGCATTGACGATGCCGCCCGCCAGCGCCTGGGCCAGTTCGGCGGCCTGCACCGTCACGGGCTGCGCGCTGACCAGTTCGGCGATACGGGCGGTGCCGGGATTGTAGGAGCGCCACTTGGTGCCCTTCAGATCCTCGATCTTGTTGATTTCCTTGTTGGCGAAGATGCCCTGGGGCGGCCAGGCAACGGCATAAAGCGTCTTCAGGCCCTGGCTTTCGAACTTCTTTTCCAGGAAGGGCTTCTGCGCCTGCCACAGCTTCATGGCATCGGGATAGGAGGAGGCCAGGAACGGCACCACGTCGACACCATAGATCGGGTCTTCGTTCTCATGGACCGAGATCAGCACCTCGCCGACCTGGGCCGAGCCGGTCATGACGGCGCGCTTGATTTCCGGCGCTTTGAACAGCGAGGCGTTGGGATGGACGGTGATTTCCAGGCCGCCCTTGGTGGCGGTCTTCACGTCTTCGGCGAACTTCACCAGATTTTCGGTATGGAAGTTGGTTGCCGGATAGGCCGACGCGAGGTTCCACTTGGTCTGGGCAAAGGCCGGAAAGGCGGCCATCGACAGGGCCAGACCGGTGGCAGCCAAGAGCGCGCGACGGGTAACGAAGCTCGACATGGGAACACTCCTTAAGGGTTAACCTGGAAAGACGAGGCGCGGCAGCCACATCACCAGACCGGGGAAGATCGTGATGATGGCAACCGCGATGACCAGCAGGCCGAAGAACGGCAGACTGGCGAGGGCGACGGTATTGCTGTCCTTGCCCGACATGGTCTGTAGGACAAACAGATTGAAGCCGACCGGCGGCGAGACTTCCGCCATCTCCACGATCAGCACCAGGAAGATGCCGAACCAGATCAGATCGAAGCCGGCCTGCTGCACCATCGGAATAACGACCGTGGTGGTCAGCACGATCATCGAGATGCCGTCCAGCGCGGTGCCAAGGATGATGTACATGACCGTCAGCGCGGCGATCAGGCCGAACGGCCCAAGCCCCAGCGTCTGAACCCAGGCCGCCAGGGCCTGCGGAATGCCGGTATAGGCCATTGAAGTCGACATGAAGGAGGCGCCTGCCAGGATCAGCATGATCATGCAGGTGACGCGCGTCGTGCCCATCACGCTCTGCCAGAAGCTGGTGCGGCTCAAGGTGCCGGACCACCAGGCGATGGCCAGCGATCCCGCGACACCCCAGGCGGCACATTCGGTCGCCGTCGCCCAGCCCGCCAGCAGCGAGATGAACACCAGCGAGATCAGCGCCATGCAGGGGATCAGCTTGGCGCTTTCGCTCAGCTTTTCGCGCAAGCTCATCAGGGGTTCAGGCGGGGGCATCCGCTTGGGGTTCAGCAGGGCCCACAGGATGATGTAGCCGGAATAGAGCCCCATCACGAGGGCGCCAGGGATGAAGCCCGCCAGGAAGACCTGGATGATCGAGACATCGGCGGCGACGGCATAGATGACCATCATGATCGATGGTGGGATCAGGATGCCCAGCGTCCCGGCTCCAGCCAGCGAGCCCAGGCTGATCTTCTCGTCATAGCCGCGCTTTTTGAGCTCCGGCAGCGCCATTTTGGCGACCGTGGCGCAGGTGGCGGCGGACGAGCCGGAAACCGATCCGAAGATCCCGCAGGCCAGCACATTCACATGCAGCAGACGGCCGGGAATGCGGTTCAGCCAGGGCGCTAGGCCGCGGAACATTTCCTCCGACAGACGCGAGCGGAACAGGATCTCGCCCATCCAGATGAACAGCGGCAGTGCCGCCATGGTCCAGGAAGCTGAATTGCCCCAGATGGTGGTGGCCAGCACCGTGCCGCTGGAGGGCACGTTGGGGACAAACTGCATGCCGAGCCAGCCGATGCTCAGCAGCGCGATGGCGATCCAGACGCCCGACCCCAGCAGAACCAGCAGGGCGATCAGCAGCAGGCCCGAGAGGGTGACGATATCCATACCCTCAGACCCCACTCTGAAGGGCGCGTTCGACCACTTCTTCAGCCGTGGTCGCGGGGGGCTTCTCGTAGGTCGGTTTGCGCCCCGACAGCACGATCACCAGCTCGTCCAGGATCGCGATGGTCAGGATGATCAGGCCCAGCGCGTAGCCGATCTGCGGGATCCACATCGGCACCGCCAGCACGCCCTGCGAATATTCGAAGAAGCGATAGCTGTCCCAGCTCATCATCGTGGCATGCCAGGAGAAATAGCCGCTCATCACCAGGGCCAGCGACAGGCAGAGGATTTCCATCACCTGGCGGATGCGGCCCTTGAAGCGTTCGAACAGCAGCTCCACCCGGATCATATCGCCGGATTTGAAGGTATGGGCGAGCCCCAGAAAGGCCATCGCCGCCATCGCCCAGGAGGTGAAATCATCGCCCGAGGGGATGTTCAGCCCCACTTGCCGTCCTATGGACAGGCCCATCATCAGGGCAAAGATCGAGATCAGGAACAACCCGGCCAGCCACCCGGCCCCCAGGTAGAGAAGATCCAGAGAACGCCTTACCATACCCGTGAAGCCCTCGCGCCGGTCGCCCGTCATTTACCAGTCCCATGACGGTAATAATCGAGTCTCGGGAATAGCAAGAGCCATGCCGACACAAGGGCAGCGCCACTGACCGATCTTCGGTGACGCGTAAACGTTCAAGCTTTAGGCAGCGTTGGATATTTTAAGTGCAAAATAAATTGATATGAGACGCCCAGCATCAGGTCTTATGAAACGCGGGAGCCGCTCACCGGTCGCGGGAGGCGCGGGCGTGCCGGTGGCCATCTTCAGGCGATGTGCCGAGCAATAAAAACAGGGCGATCACCAAGAGGCCGATAATCAGGCCGTGGCCGATTTCAGTCCAAAGATCCATGATCGAATATCTCCCTCTGCCGCGTCCAGCATGTGGTCGAGTGGCACGAATATAACGCCTTTCGCGCCGCCGGGCATGGGGAAACTCTATTTGTCACGGCTTAGGTGCAGCCGAGCAAAGATTGCGGTATTGGAGTAAACGGAAGGGGGCGATACCTCGAACCCTACCAACCACGCGATGGTTCTTCGGCTTCCTCTGTCAGGACTTTGAAGCCTGTCAGGCGATTTGCGCCAAAGCTGTGCACGATCGGAACATCGGCGGCATCACGCCCGACGCCGATCAGGATACGGCCGACGCGCGGAGCATTATTGCGCGGATCAAACGCGTGCCAGCGACCGCCAAGATACACCTCCATCCAGGCAGCATAATCCATGGGATCGCTGGGTGGAGGATTGAGGCCGACATCGCTGACATAGCCCGTGCAGTATCGCGCCGGAATATTGAGCGCGCGGCAGAGGGAGATCGCCAGATGGGCATAGTCCCGGCACACGCCCTGCTGTTCGTTGTAAGCTTCGGACGCCGTGCGGGTGGCGCGGGCCTGCTGGTAATCGAAGCGGATATGGCTATGGGCGAAGTCGCAGATCGCTTGGACTCTGGCCCAGCCCGCCGGGATGTGGCCAAAGCGTTGCCAGGCGATATCCGATAGGAGTTCGGTGTCGCAATAGCGGCTGGGCGACAGGAATTTCAGAACCCCGGCGGGCAGATGCTCGACGGCATATTGTTCGGCCAGGGGGAAGGGCATGTCCGGCAGGCCGCTGTCGCGCATAACCGTGGCGATCCGTAAGCGGAACTCTCCGGCGGGAGCGACCAGCCGATGGCGGGTATTACCGAAATCATCGCGATAGGTCTGCATCGGAACCGCAGGCGTGGTCGTAATGCGGTCCGGGGCTTCCAGATGGTTCTGCCGGGTATCGTGCACCGTGACCATCAGGATCATGGGCGTCGACTGTGGCAACTCATAAGAAATGTCACAACCGATCCGCAGCCGAAGCGGGAGACTATCGGCGGGCATCGGGTGTAACCCGGCCGGGGCAACGGCACGCAGCAAAGGGGCGGAAGCTCGGGTATAGAGTGCCGTCACTGCGGTTCTCCTCCTAAAAAAAGGGCTTATCCGAAGGGCAAGCCGGATGGGATGGAGTGCAGAGCCTCTCGACAAACCTACCGGGCTTTGGGCTAACGTCGCCAGGGCGGCAAAGTTCCAGGCGCTTGGCAAGAATAAGGGAGTGTTCAGGTGAAGGTTTTGGAGACGCAGCGGCTGCTTTTGCGTCGGTTTATTCCCGAGGATGCGCCGTTCATCCTGGAGCTTCTGAACGATCCGGGTTTCATCGAAAATATCGTCGACCGGGGCGTGCGCACGATCCCCGACGCCGAGGCCTATCTCGTGAATGGCCCGTTGGCGAGCTATGAGAAGAACGGCTTCGGGCTCTATGCCCTGGTGCTGAAAGCAACCGCTGAACCCATCGGCATGTGCGGCCTGATCCGGCGCGACACGCTGGAGGATGTGGATATCGGCTACGCGCTGCTGGCCCGCCATTGCGGCCAGGGTTATGCGACCGAAGCGGCGCGCGCCACCCTGGGGTATGGTCTCGGCAACTTGGGTCTGAAGCGTGTTGTGGCCGTCACCGATCCCGATAACACCTCCTCCTCCCACGTGCTGGAGAAGATCGGCATGCGGTTCGAGAAAGTGATCCCCTGGGATTCGGGCAAAGAGGAAGTGAAACTCTATAGCACCTGAGCGCGCCAGGCCTTGCGGTAGCGCTGAAATCCATCGAGTTCGTAGCGGGCGGGCGGCAGTGATAGCGGCCCCGCCCTGTCTTCCCGCCGTACCAGCAGGGCCGCTCCGGCGCTGGTGCCGGTGGCGCTCTGGCTGACTTTCACCGGACGTCCGATGGCGGCGGCCAGCGCTTCGCAATAGAGGGCATTGCGGGCAAAGGGGCCTTCGATCACGCTGGCCCCATCGGCCCGCAGCAGCTCCAGACAGACCTCCGTCATCAGGGCCGCGTAAAGACTGGCGACCGCCGTGCGCTCCTGTGCGTTTAAGTCTTCGTGGGTCAGGCGGCCGCTGCTATTGGGAAAAGGCCCCGTTCCTTCAGCAAAGGCGGGCAGGGCCATCTTGCCTGCCGAGAGAACAGACGCCAGCGCGGCTGCATCCGGTTCTGCCACGGTGCCGCCCGTGATCAGATCGAATTCTCGCCCCGCCATGAATCGGGCAGAGGGGACCGGGCGGCCGAAAGCATCGACGTTGACCAGCGTGTCGCGCGCCGGATCCATCCCATCCAGCTTGCCGCCAACGGCGAACAGTACCGCCCAGGTCCCGGTGGAGATCACGCTGAAGGGGGCTTCCTGGGCCAGGAGATGGGGCAACAGCGAGGCATTGCTGTCGTGGATGCCGCAATGAACCGGGACGGAGTTGGCTAGGCCGATCTGTGCCGCGATCTCCGGTTTCACCGGCCCCAGTGCATCGAATGCCAGATGCAGGGGCGCCAGCTTATCCGCCCATCCGGCTTTCCTGACCAGGGTGGAGGCAAGGCCCGATTTCGGTTGCCAGAGATCGGTGTGGCAGCCCAGCGAGGTCGCCTCGGTACTGGTGATGCCGGTCAGGCGCCAGGCCCAATATTGCGGATAGGTCAGGATCGCCGTGGTCGCCGCGAACTCCTGCGGGAAACAGACCTGCTGCCAATAAAGCTGCGCGCCCAGATTGAGGCCCATCGGCAGGCGAGGAGAGAAGCTTTCCGAGAAGGGCGGTCGCAGCCGGTCATAGTCCGCCGCCAGTTCATCGGGTCCGGTGTGCTCATAATCCAGGATCGGCAGCACGAGGCCCGTATCATTGATTAGAGCAGCGGCGGCGCCATGGGTGGTGATCGAGATGGCTTCGAACGGCTGCTCGCGCTGCAAGTCGGTCAGCGACGTCAGCAGAAACTGCCAGATCGTTTCGATGTCGAAATGGGGATAAGGCCCGTCCCGCAGAACACGGTTGGGCATCTGACGGACGAAGAAATCGGTGCCGGCGTCCAGGTCGTGGCCGACGAGCTTGACGTTGGTCTTTCCGATATCGAGGACGGCGATAAAGCGGGCTGGCAAGGTCATGCCATATGAAAGACCAACTCCAGCGGAGTGGCTATAGGTTCGTTATCGGGCCGGGTCTCCATGATGTCGGCCATATGCGCCCACCAGCGCTGCATCACCGGATGGTGGGGAAGGTCGGCCATCCGATGACCATCCACCCGCCATAAAACGCCAAACAGGATATTGGTCTCCGGGTCGAGGTAGATCGAATAGTCGCTGACCCCCGCTCCCTTGAGAAGCTGGGACAGTTCGGGCCAGATCGCGTCATGGCGGCGTTTGTATTCGGCCGCCATGCCGGGGTTGAGCTTCATCTTGAAGGCGTATTTCTGCATCACCGGGCTCCCTTGATCCTGGCGTGAAGGCGCCGCGCCAATATCGGCAGGGCGATGACGCCGATCAGCATCAGACCGATGAAAATCGACATCACGATGCCCGGCACGTTCATCAGGCCAAAGCCGAAGGTGACGAGGCCCATCACGAAGGCGGCGATCACCACGCCCAGGATAGTCCCCGACCCGCCCAGGATGCTGACCCCGCCCAGCACGGCCATGGTGACGACTTCCAGTTCCCACCCCAAAGCAATCGAGGGACGGGTCGAGCCGAGGCGCGAGGTCAGCATGACCGAGGCCGCGCCCGCCGCCAGCCCCGTCATCAGGAACAGGATGAATTTCACCCGCTCCACCCGCACGCCCGAGAATCGTGCAGCCAGCGGGCTATTGCCGATGGCCTGCACCTGCCGCCCGAAGCCGGTAGTATGCAGGACCAGCCCGCCAATCAGGGCGACGCCGAAGAAAAATGTCAGCTCGAAGCTGAAATAGCTCCAGGCATAACCTTGTCCAAAGAAGGCGAAATCGGCCGGATAGCCTTTATAGACCCCGTCGCCCAGGACGATATAGGCGATGCCGCGGAAGAGGCTCATGGTCCCGATGGTGACCACGATGGATGGCAGTTGGAACCGGGTCACCAGCAGGCCGTTGAAAGCCCCGCACAGCAGCCCGACGCCAAGGCCGATCAGCACCAGCGTCTCCGTCCCGGCCCCCATCTGCACCGCTGCCCCCATGGCGGTGGAGGCGAGCGCGATGATGGCCGCCACCGAAAGATCGATCTCGCCCGCGATGATCAGGAAGGCCATGGCGATGGCAATCGTCGCCTTTTCCGTGAAGTTGAAGGTGGCGTCGCTGAGATTCCAGGGGTCGAGGAAATGGGGCGACACCAAAGAATTCACCCCGAAGATCACCAGGGCTACCAGCAGCAACAGGGCTTCCCAGCTTTTGAAAAGCCGGACGGAGGAGGCTTCCAGCCGGTCGGGGATCTGGCGGGCGACACTCATGATGCATTCCTCAGGATGAGGCGGCCCTTGGCTTTTTCCGCGCGGGCATTCAGGGCGACGGCGCAGATGATGATCGTCCCGGAGATCGCCATCTGCCAGAAGGGCGAGATCTGCACGACCGGCAGCGCATTCTTGATGGTGCCGAGGAAGAGGGCCCCCAGCACCGCGCCTGCGACCGATCCGATGCCGCCGCCGATAGAAATGCCACCGATGACGCAGGCCGCCACCACATCCAGTTCGAACCCCGCCGCGATATCGACATAGGCCACGGCATAACGCGAGACCCACAGATAGCCCGCCATGCCCGCGATGGCGCCCGACAGGCAGAAGGCGAAGAAGCGCGTCCTGCCGCCGTCGATGCCGGTATAGACCGCCGCCGTCGGATTGCCACCGACGGCATAGAAGGCCCGGCCCAGCGGTGTGCGGGTGAACAAGACCCAGGCCAGTCCAACGGTGAGGATCGCAACCCAGGACAGAACCGGCAGCCCGGCGATCAGGCTGCGGGGTAACTCCAGGAAGCCGGGGCTCATCTGATGGGCATTCACCCATTTACCGCCCGACATCACGAACGTCATGCCGCGATAGACGGTCATGGTGCCGAGCGTCGCGACGATGGGCGGAATGTCGAATTTCCAGACCAGCAGCCCGTTGATCGCGCCAAGCGCAAGGCCGATCCCCAGCGCCGCCAGCACCAGTAAAGGCACCGGCAGGCCGGGATAGGCTGCATTCAGCATCGCGACCGCCATGCCGGTGAAAGCAAGGTTGGCGGCAACGGACAGATCGATAGATCGGGTCAGGATCACCGCGCTCTGACCCAGGGCCAGGATGATCAGGATCGAGGTGTCGTTGAAGACCCCGGCCAGATTCTTCGGCGCCAGGAAATCCGGGAAACGGCTGGCGATCAGCACCAGCAGCACCAGCAAGGCCACAACCAGCAGTCCTTCCCGGCGCGCGAGCAGGTTCTTCATCAATAGTCCCCCAGATTGCCGGTCGCGGCACGGACAAGGCTTTCCGGCGTCACATCCGCGCGGCGCCACAGGCCAACCTGCCGCCCCTCGCGCATCACCAGCACCCGGTCGGCCATGCCCAGGATCTCCGGGATCTCCGAAGAGACCATGATGACCGCCAGCCCATCTTTGGCCAGTTCGCTCATGAAGCCATGGACGGCGGCTTTGGAGCCGATATCGATGCCCTTGGTCGGTTCATCCAGAATGATGACCTTGGGCGAGGTCGCGAGCCATTTGCCGATCACCACCTTCTGCTGATTGCCCCCCGATAGGGTGCCGACGGCCTGAGAGAGCGAGGAGGCGCGCAGGTCCAGGCGTTCGGCATAGCGGCGAGCGAGCGAGAATTCTTCCGCTCCACTCAGGAAGCCCCAGCGCGACAGTCTTTTGAGCGACGGCAGGGTGATATTGCCGAAGATCGGCATGGGGAGGATCGCGCCGTGGCGTTGGCGCTCCTCCGGCACATAGACGATGCCTGCCTCGATCGCATCGGCAGGCGATTTGAACCACTTCGGGCGCCCGTCGAGATAGACGGTGCCTCGGCTGCGGTCGGTGATACCGAACAGGGATTGGCAGAATTCCGACCGTCCGGCGCCGACAAGGCCATAGATCCCGAGGATCTCGCCCGCTTTGAGCTCGAAATTGATATCGTCGAATTCGGTTGGGTGGCTGTAGCCCTTGACCGCCAGCACGAGATCGCCCGGCGTCACCTGGATCTTGGGAAAGGCCTGATCGACCGAGCGGCCGACCATCAGGCGCACGATGTCGCCTTGCGTGGTGGCCGCGAGTCGCCCGGCGCCGACCGCCTTGCCATCGCGGAAGACCGCGTAGTCGTCGGCAATCCGGAAGACTTCCTCGAACTTATGGCTGATGAACAACACCGCCTTGCCCTGGTTTTTCAGGGTGTCGATGATGCGAAACAGGTCTTCGACTTCCTTGTGCGACAGCGCGGCGGTGGGTTCATCGAGAATGACGATGCGGGCATCGACCGACAGCGCGCGGGCAATCGCCACCAGATGGCGCTGGGCAATCGACAGATCGCGCAGGCGGATGGTGGGGTCGATATCGGCTTCGATGGTGCGCAGAATACCGCTGGCGCGGCTGTTCATCGACCGCCAGTCGATAAAGCCCCAGCGGGTGCGCGGCGCATGGCCGATGAAGATATTCTCGGCCACCGACAGCTCATCGAAGAGCACGGTTTCCTGATGAATCGCGGTGATCCCGGCTGCCTGCGCGGCCTCGGCGGTGGGCAGATGCACGGGGGTTCCGGCAAGGCGGATCTCGCCCCCATCGGGCTGATAGATGCCGGTCAGGATTTTGACCAGCGTCGATTTACCGGCGCCATTCTCGCCAATCAGCGCAGTGACGCGGCCAGGACGCAGGCTCAGCGAAACGCCGTCGAGCGCCTTCACGCCGGGAAAGGAGCGGCTGATATCGGCAAGCTCCAGGAGCGGCGTGGGTAAATCGGTCATGGGAAGACTGGTGTCCGTCAGGGCAACGGCGGACATGGCGTTACCTCCAAGTGAGGGCCGATGTCCGAAGACACCGGCCCGCCTTGATCAGAAGATCTTCGCGAATTCTTCGACGTTCGAAGAATTATAGACGAACGGGTCCGACATGGCGGCCGAGCGCGTGTCGTCCAGCGTGATCTTGCCCATGCGGCCGATGCCGATCTCGGCGCCCGGCTTGGCTTCGGCTTTTTTCTTCACGAGGTTGTAGGAGATCATCGTGGCCGAATAGCCGAGGTCGATGGGGTTCCAGATCGCAAACGACTTGGTGGCGCCCGACTTCACGTGACCCGCCATTTCGGACGGCAGACCCAGGCCGGTGACATTCACCTGCCCGATCTTGCCCGCATCTGCCACGGCTTGCGCGCCCGCGACCATGCCGACGGTGGTCGGCGCGATGATGGCCTTCAGGTTCGGATAGGTTTTCAGCAACCCTTGCGTCTCGCGATAGGACTTATCGGCCAGATCGTCGCCATAGACGGTGGTGACCAGCTTCACGCCCGGGTATTTCGGCAGGACCTTCTTCATCTCCTCGATCCAGGTATTCTGGTTCGTGGCAGTGGCCGATGCCGACAGGATGGCGACCTCGCCAGCGCCGCCCGGCAGATTATCGGCGGCGAGTTTGACGCACATATTGCCGATCAGCGCGTTCGACGAGGGGTTCAGATGGACCGAGCGGCCTTCGGGCGCGACGCCGCTATCCCAGGAAATTACGGTGATGCCGCGTTCCATGGCGCGCTTCAGGGCCGGGACCAGCGCGTCCTTGTCGTTGGCCGAAATGGCAATCGCATCGACCTTCTGGGCGATCAGCGAATTGATGACCTGAATCTGGCCTTCGGCGGTGGTGTCGGTCGGGCCGGTATAGATAACCTCGACGTCGCCCAGCTCCTTGGCGGCTTCCTGGGCGCCCTTGTTGGCGGCGGCGAAGAAACCGATGCCCATGGCCTTGACGACCAGGGCGATCTTGACAGGTTCGGCCGAGGCGGTGCCGGCGGCGAGGCTGGCGACCATGGCGGTCCCGATGGCGAACTTCCGTAACAGAGACATTGTCGTTTTCCTCCCAAGGAAATTGTTTTTGTGTCTCGAAGATGCGGGCTGTCTCGCCGGTCAGGATTTCCGCCGTCCGCTGCGGCGGATCCTTCTTAAGCGACCGAAGAGGTTTCCTGTTCGCCTGCCTCCCTGGCCGCGATAATGAGGGTGATGCCCAGATCCTCGACCATCCGCCGGTCCGACGGGCTGATGCCGTCATCGGTGATGATCGTCGTCGCCTGAGCAAGCGGACAGAGGATGAGGCTGGAACGGCTGGCAAATTTGGAGCTATCGACCAGCAGCACCAGTTCCTCGGCCTGACGCATCAGGCGCTGTTCGGACTGAATGATCTGCGAATCGCTTTCCATGATGCCGAGGGCCGAGATGCCCTGCGCGCCCATGAACATGCGTTTGGCGAAGAAATGCGCGATCCCATCATTTTCGAAGGGCGACAGGATCAGGTTCTGCTCGCGGTAGATGGCGCCGGCGGGCAGGGTGACCGTGCATTTCGAGTGCTTCACCAGATGTTCGGCAATCGCGAAGGAGTTGGTGAGCACCTGGGCGCGGCGGGCAGATAGGAAATGCACCATCTGAAAGGTGGTGGTGCCGCCATTGATGATGATCGCATCGCCATCGGTGCAGAGTTTGACGGCTTCACGGGCGATTGCGCGCTTTTGCGCGATATTGACGCTTTCGCTGACCTTGAAGTGCCGCCCGACCAGCGTGCCCAGTTGCGGGGGATGCATCGCCTCCGCCCCGCCGCGCACCTTCTTGAGGCGGCCCTGCAGGGCGAGCGCCGCGATATCCCGGCGAATGGTGGCTTCCGAGGCTTCCGTCAATTCGACGATATCCTGCACGGTGGCCACAGGACGCTCCTGGACCGCGCTCAAGATTATCCGGTGACGTTCACGTTCGTGCATCGGGTGCCCCTTTCGACAATTGGCAGTAAACCCATGGAGCCGCCAGTCGTCAATCAGTTTCGATCATATTTGATCATATTGCGTTGCAATATGAAAGATTATGACTGGATCCGATTGACAATCCGGGCTCCATTTGGTGCTATTCGGGCAATTCCTATCACATGCCCGCCGTGACGGGCGTCCTTTGGGGGAGGCTTCCATGGCCGATCTGGCCGCGACCCAACTTCTCGACAATCGCTGGGACGATGCGCAGGCGCAGGCTCTCGACGAGCCCGGACGTCTGCTCTACCGCTCCAACCTGCTGGGCTCGGATCTGCGGATCACCAATTTCGGCGGCGGCAATACCTCGGCCAAGGTCATGCAGAAGGATCTTCTGACCGGGCAGGAGGTCGAAGTGCTGTGGGTCAAGGGCTCGGGTGGCGATATCGGCACGATGAAGCGGGACGGCTTTTCCACCCTCTATATGGAAAAGCTCCAGCAGCTGCGCACCAAGCTCTATCGCGGTAAGGAGCATGAGGACGAGATGGTGGGATATCTGCCCCACTGCACCTTTGACCTCAATCCACGCGCGGCTTCCATCGATACGCCGTTGCATGCTTACCTCCCCTACAAGCACGTCGATCATATGCACCCGGATGCGGTGATCGCGGTGGCGGCGACGGCTAATTCCAAGAAGCTGACGGCCGAGATCTATGGGGATGAGATCGGCTGGCTGCACTGGCGCCGCCCCGGTTTCCACCTGGGGCTGATGCTGATGGAATTCGCCGAGGCCAACCCCAAGGCGCGCGGCGTGATGCTTGAAGGCCATGGGCTCTTCACCTGGGGCGATACGGCCAAGAGTTGCTACGAAAATACCGTCGGCACCATCAATCAGGCGATCCGCTGGTTTGCGGAGAAGACCGAAGGCAAGGCCGCCTTTGGTGGTTCTGCCGTCAAGACGCTGGCCCCGGCCGAACGGCGTGCCGTCGTTGCGCGACTGATGCCGGAAATCCGGGGGCGTATCGGCAAGACCGAAGGCAAACTCGGCCATTTCGACGATCAACCGGCGGTGCTGGAATTCGTCAATTCGGTTGATCTGCGCAAGCTGGCCGCCCTAGGGACCAGTTGCCCCGACCATTTCCTGCGCACCAAGATCCGCCCGCTGGTGCTCGATTTCGACCCCGCCAAGGGCAATCTCGATCAGGTGGTCGAAACCCTGGATCAGGCGATCAGCGATTACCGCGACGATTACGCGGCCTATTACGAGCGCTGCAAACGGGCCGACAGCCCGGCGATGCGCGATCCCAACGCCATCATCTACCTTATCCCCGGCGTCGGCATGCTGAGTTTTGCCAAGGATAAGGCCACCGCCCGCATCGCAGGCGAATTCTACGTCAATGCCATCAATGTGATGCGCGGGGCCTCCAGCGTCGATACCTACGTCGGCCTGCCCGAACAGGAAGCCTTCGACATCGAATATTGGCTGCTGGAGGAAGCAAAGCTTCAGCGTATGCCCAAGCCCAAGAGCCTCGCGGGCCGTGTCGGTTTTGTCACCGGCGGTGCCGGTGGTATCGGCCGGGCAATTGCGGCCAAGCTGCTTTCCGAAGGCGCCTGCGTGGTGCTGGCCGATATCGACGCGAGCGCGCTTGAGGATACCAAGGCCGCTTTCGCCAAGAGCTTTGGGAAGGATGCCGTGCGCGCCGTCACGCTGAATGTCACCGACGAGGCGGGCGTCATCGACAGCTTCAAGCAGTCCTGCGTGGAGTTCGGCGGCATCGATATCCTGGTCTCCAACGCTGGTATCTCCTCCTCGGCCCCTATCGAAGACACGGAAGTCGCGATGTGGGACCGCAATATGGACATCCTGGCCAAGGGCTATTTCCTGGTCTCGCGCGAGGCTTTCCGCCTGATGAAGCGTCAGAAGCTGGGCGGATCGGTCGTCTTCATCGCCTCCAAGAACGGGCTCGCGGCCTCCCCCGGCGCCGCGGCCTATTGCACGGCCAAGGCTGCCGAAATCCATCTGGCCCGCTGCCTCGCGCTCGAAGGGGCGGATGCGCAGATCCGCGTCAATGTGGTCAATCCGGATGCCGTGTTGCGCGGCTCCAAGATCTGGACCGGCGAATGGCGGGCCCAGCGCGCTGCCGCCTACAACATGGCGCCGGACGAACTGGAGGAGCATTACCGCAAACGCTCGATGCTCAAACGCTCGGTCTTTCCAGAGGATATCGCCGAAGCCACATATTTTCTGGCCTCCGATCTCTCGGCCAAATCGACCGGCAATATCATCAATGTGGACGCGGGAAACGTGCAGTCCTTCACACGTTGACGTACGATAAGAAGAAAATGAGGGAGGGGACCCGATGACCGCCTTGCCTATCGCTGCCGATGTGATCGCGCGCGAAAACGAAGCCCGCGCCAAGCACCTGGCAACCGATTATGCCGCTCTGGGCGAACGGCTTGCCCGGCGCGGGGTCGATATCGCGGCCATTACCAAGAAGGTCTCCGCCTATACGGTCGCCGTTCCTTCCTGGGGCGTTGGCACCGGCGGTACCCGTTTCGCGCGCTTCCCCGGCAAGGGTGAGCCGCGCGGCATTTTCGAGAAGCTCGACGATTGCGGCGTCACCCAGCAACTGGGCCGCGCCACGCCGCGCGTCTCGTTGCATATCCCCTGGGATAAGCCCAAGGATCCGGCGGAGCTGAAGGCCAAGGCCGAGTCACTGGGTCTTGGCTTCGATGCCATGAATTCGAATACCTTCCAGGATCAGCTGAACCAGCAATGCTCCTATAAGTACGGCTCGCTTTCCCACACCTCGACCCAGACCCGCAGTCAGGCGGTCGAGCATAATCTCGAATGCATCGATATCGGCAAAGCCATCGGATCCAAGGCGCTGACGGTCTGGATCGGCGATGGCTCGAACTTCCCCGGCCAGACCAACTTCACCCGTCAGTTCGAGCGCTACCTTGAGGCCATGCGGCAGATCTATGCCCAGGTGCCGGACGATTGGGCGCTGTTCATCGAACACAAGATGTATGAACCCGCGTTCTATTCGACGGTCATTCAGGATTGGGGCTCGAACTATCTCGCCGTTACCAGCCTAGGCCCCAAGGCGAAATGCCTCGTCGATCTGGGCCACCATGCGCCCAATGCGAATATCGAGATGATCGTCGCGCGCCTCATCCAGTTCGGGCGGCTGGGGGGCTTCCATTTCAACGATTCGAAATATGGCGACGATGACCTGGATACCGGATCCATCGATCCCTTCCGCCTGTTCCTGGTCTTCAATGAGTTGGTGGATGCGGAGTTGCGCGATCCGGCTTTCCATCCGGCCCATATGCTGGATCAGTCGCACAATGTGACTGACCCCATCGAAAGCCTCATCCGGTCAGCCAATGAGGTCCGCCGCGCCTATGCCCAGGCGCTGCTGGTGGATCGCAAGGCGCTGGAAGGCTTCCAGGATGCCAATGATCCGCTGATGGCATCGGAAGTCCTGAAGGACGGTTTCCGCATCGATGTGGAGCCGATCCTGGCCGAAGCCCGCCGTCAGGCGGGGGGCGCCATCGACCCTATCGCCACTTATCGTGCCAGCGGCTATCGCGCCAGGGTCGCCGAGGCACGGCCCGCCAGCGGCGGTTCGGGCAGCGGGATCGTCTGATCGGCTGAAGAAATCCCGTCATCCTGCCATGTCTGCGCAGGATGACGGGTTGACGCTATGCGGCGCGGACTTCGCTGATGAAGCCCGTGATCGCCCGTGTCAGGTGATCCGTTTGGTCCGTCAGAACACCAACGCCGACGCCCATGGCCTCCACCTGCTTTTCAGAGGTCGACACCCCGTCGGATACACTGCTGATCCGCTGGGTGACGGTGCGGGTGCCCATGGCGACTTCGGCGGCGTTCTGGGCGATCTGGCCCGTGGCCGCATTCTGCTCCTCCACTGCCGCCGCGACCGCGCTGGTGATGCCTGAAAGCTCTCGGATAGTCCCACCGATGGAACGGATGGCCTCCACCGCATCGCCCGCTGCCCCCTGGATAGCCGCGATCTGGCTCTGGATTTCGTCCGTTGCCTTGGCGGTCTGGGTGGCAAGGTTCTTCACTTCCGATGCCACGACAGCGAAACCCTTACCGGCATCTCCTGCGCGGGCGGCTTCGATGGTGGCATTCAGGGCCAGCAGGTTGGTTTGATTGGCGATATCGGTGATCAGCTTCACCACGTCGCCGATCTTGGTTGCCGCTTCGGCCAGACCGGCAACGCGCACATCGGCCTTGCTGGCTTCGTCGCTCGCCTGGGCGGCGATGCGGGCGGAGCTGTCGATCTGCTGACTGATCTCGCGGATCGATGCTGCCAGTTCCTCGGCCGCGCTGGCGACCATCTCGACATTTTCCAGGCTGTTCTGCGAAACAGTGGCCACCGTCCCGGCTTCCCCGACGAGGCTACCCATTTCCACGCAGGTCCTGTCGGCCCGCTGACGCATCGCCAGAGCTTCATCGACCACCGCCTGGATCTTGCTTTCAGCTTCGGCGGTGAAGCTGGAGGTAAGATGTTCGATCTTGCTGGAGCGCGCCACACGCTCCTCCTCGCTGGCCTTGGCTTCCAGGGCCAGGCGGTCCGCGGTGATCGCGCCCTGGCGCAGAGTCTCCAGCGCCTTGCCCAGCAGGCCGATTTCGTCCGTGCGGCCTTGCCCCGGCACCGAGACATCGCGCTTGCCACTGGCGAGTTCACCGACAACCTCGCTGAGGTTGACCAGCGGCTTAACGATGCGACGCCCGAAGGCCACCACCACGCCGACGATACCTGCCAGCAAGATGATGACGGAAATCGCCACGATGATCAGGCGGGTGCGCCCCTGGGCGACGGTATCGGCTGCTTCGGCCTCCGCCAACGCCTGGGCCGCATCTCGGATGCCGCCGATGGTCTGCAGCAGCGGCACGAAATTTGCCGAGAAGTCAGCGCGCGGATAGGTGTATTTGCCGTCAGGACCCCGCCCTTCGGTCAGGATCTGATCGGTGATGGCAAGCCCCTTGGTGAAAAAGCCGGCTTCAGCCGCGCTGCGGGCGGCGGTCAGAACCTTCGGATTGCCCTGTTGCTCGATCCCCAGTTTGACCCGCGTCCAAAGGGAGTCCAACCGCCCGAACAGCCTTTCTACCGCGACGCTCTCCGGGACCGTCATCGGGCGTGCGCCGTAATAGAAGACGGTGACGGACGCCCCGAAGCGGCCGGAGATATCGCGCAGCTCTGCACCCGCCCGGGCAAGGCCGACGGCGGAGGAAAGATTGGGCGAATTATGGGTAACCACGCCTTCCAGCATGTTCAGCGCCGGTTCGACCGCAGCCACCCCGGCGACAAGGCCACCGATGGCCTGGCTATAGTAATTCGCCGGGCGTTGGGCCTTGGGCATGGATACCATCTGATCGGCAAAATTCCGCGCTGCCGTCAATTTGGCGGCGGCATCCTGCAGCAGTTGCGCGACCTTAGGGCCTTCGGCAAAACCTGCGCTTTTCGCCCGCTCGATGGCGAGGTTCATTTCCTTGTCCAGCGCCGCGCGCGCCGCCTGGACTTTGGCGCGATTCTCACCATCGATGGCGGGATCCGCATTCAGGGGTGTGATGATCACCGACCGCTCCAGCGATGCCATCTCGCCGACCATCTGGGCCGGGCCGATGATGGCGATGGCGTCCGCGGCACTGCGACCGCCACGGTTATCTTCGACCGCATCGATAACGATGATGCCTGCCAGAACAAGCGCCAGCACGGCAACGCCGCCCATGCAACTTAGAAAAAATGATCCGATGCGCATTGTATCCTCCCCCAACGTCTTCGTGACCAACGAAGATCTAGCGGGAAGCGTTGCGCTCACTTAATTCAGGCGACAACTGAGATTTTTACCAATTTATCGCCTCTTATTCGCAAGTAAGTGAATTGAATATTAAGAATATGGCAGGGGAGATGGTGTTTTAACTTGGGGTGATTCTACGCGGTTCGGCCACACGAGCTCCCGCGCCAGCGGCGTTGCCGCCTAATATATAGCGAGCGCGCAACGCGCGCGGGGTCCGGGATGTCGAGTTCTATTTTGCGGCTTTAGAAGCGAAGGCCGGAGGGGGGAGATGCTAGGCATCTGGAAGCACAGGCGCGGAACGTACGACTGTACGTGAGCGCCGAGCATTTCAGATAACGACGCAGATGCCCCCTACGGGCGAGCGTCGCGGCCCATTTTGGCGACGATATTGGTGGTCGACTGCCCCGCCGTCAGATCGGCCAGCATCACACGCCCGCCATTGGCCTGCACGATCTCGTGGCCGACCACGGTTTCGACCGTATAGTCGGCGCCCTTGACCAGCACATCCGGCAGAATCGCCTCGATCAGGGTCAGCGGTGTGTCTTCGCCAAACAGCGTCACCGCATCGACGGCAGCCATCGACGCCAGCACCAGTGCTCGGGCGGCCTCGGATTGCAGCGGCCGCGTTTCGCCTTTCAGCTTGCGGACGCTGGCATCCGTATTCAACCCGACCACCAGCTTGTCGCAGGCAGCCTTGGCCTGGGTCAGCAGCGACACGTGGCCGGGATGGATCAGATCAAAACAGCCGTTCGTGAAACCGACCTTGAGGCCGCGCGCGCGCCAGGCTGCCACCTGGTCCAGCATCACCTGTCGGCCCAGAACCTTGCTTTCACCCTGGGCGAACATTTCGCCCTGCAAGGCCGCGGACAGTTCGGCGGCCGAACAGGCGGCTGTGCCGATCTTGCCGACCACCACACCCGCAGCGGCATTGGCCAGCGCACAGGCTTCTTCCATAGGCGTGCCGGATGCTAAGGCCGCCGCGAGGGTTGCCACCACGGTATCGCCCGCGCCCGACACGTCGAACACGTCGCGGGCCTTGGTCGGCAGATGCACCGGCTCCTGATCGCGCCGGACCAGGGTCATGCCATCCTGGCTGCGGGTCACCAGCACAGCCGCAAGTCCGCAGCGCGCCAGCAGCGCCTTGGCAGCGGAAACGCAGCTATCGGCGTCATGCACCGGCAGCCCCGTCGCCTCGGCCAGTTCGGCACGGTTCGGCGTCACGATGGTTGCGCCGTCGTAGCGCGAATAATCCCGGCCTTTGGGATCAACGACAACCATGGCGCCCGCACCGCGTGCGGCATCGATCAGCGCCCGCAGCACCTTGTCGGTTAGGACGCCCTTGCCATAGTCGGACAGCACCAGAACCTTGGCATCCTTCAGAGCATCGACGGCCCGCGACACCAGATCCTCAGCCGTGCCGTCAGTGATTGACGCCACATTCTCGGCATCGACACGCAGCAACTGCTGGATACCGGCGACATAGCGGGTTTTGACGGTGGTGATACGGTCGCGCTCCACCAACAGATGGGGTTCGCAATGCTTCATATCGGCGATGATGGAGGTGACGGTATGGCCGGGACCATCGTCGCCCAGCACGGTCAGGAAACAGCTTTCAGCTTCCAGCGCCGCCAGATTGCGCAGCACATTGCCCGCGCCGCCCAGGGTGTCGGTCTCGCGGTTTACCTGCAGCACAGGGATCGGCGCTTCCGGCGAGATGCGCTGAACCGATCCATAGATGAAGCGGTCGTGCATGATATCGCCCACCAGCACGATCCGCGCGGACGACAACCGCTCGACCAGCGGCACCAGATCACGCATTAAAGCCGCCCCGGCCCGAAGGGTTGCCCTGCGGGTTCTGAGGTGGCATCGCCGGGGGTGTTTCTACTTCGGTCGGCATTTCCAAGGGGAAGGGGGCTTCCACCGCTGCCGCCGGGGGCGGTGGCTTGTTTGGATCGGCCTTGGCGCCGTCGATGGCGGCCTGCAACACGGCTTCGAAGCGGTCGGCGATTGCGACGATATCGAAGGCTTTTTCCGCATAATTGCGGGCCGAATTCGCCATCTGGGCGCACAGTTCTGGCGATTCCAGCAAGGTATGCGCCGAATTCACGAAGCCCGAGACGTCGCTGGGATCGACCACGACGCCGGCATTGTTCCGGGCGATCAGCCGGGCCGCGAGATTATCGGTCGGGATGCCGCCCAGGATCGGCCGTTTGGCGCAGAGATAGGTCAAGGTCTTGGAGGGGACCGAATAGACCCCGGCATCCGGCTCCAGCAGCACGACCAGCACATCGCCGGTGGCGATGACATCCGGGAGCGCCTCATAGGACTGGAAGGGCAGCAGGATCAGATTGTCGAGATTCTCGGCAACCTTGCGTTCGGCCAGCCACTCGCGACCGATACCTTCGGTCACTACCACGATGGCGACGTTCGGATCTTCCCGGAAGGTATTGGCCAGCGCCACCAGCAGACTGGGATTATGTTTGAGGCCCAGGGTGCCGGAATAGAGAAACACGAACTTGCCGACCAGCCCATGTTCCTGGCGCCAGGGATTGTTCGACGGTCCCGGCGGCAGATCGGCCAGCGAGGCCCAATTCTCGATCACCGGCATGCCGTGGTCGGGGATGCCTTCCTTGCGCAGCAGCGGCTTGAAGTCCTGGGTGATCAGGACGATCTGGTCCGAGTTCCGCCAGAGCTTGCGCTCCAGCTTCATATAATAGTTGCCGACCATGCCGCCCAGCCATTCGCCGAGCTTGCCCCGCAGGATCTTATCGATGGCCACGCCATAGACGTCTTGCAGCCAGAAGGCAAAGCCAACCTTCTCGCGCCGGGCATAGGCCTGAAGCTTATTCTGCGGGTCGAGCGGCGAGTTGCCGCCGATGATCACGTTCGGGCGGAACTCCTCAACCTCGGCCACCAGCTTGGATCCATAGGTCTGTTCCTGGAGCCAGCGCTTGACGAAGGAGTATTTCTGGAACGGCTCCCCTAAGCTGATCGGCTTGATGCGCAGACCGGAGGGGTCCTCCGGTTTCGGGCGCAAGGGGCCTTTGGGCGACTGGAATTCCTCGAAATAAAGGTGCAGCACCTTATGGTCGCGGCGCGCCAGTTCACGCGACAGCTGAACGGGGAATGCATGTCCGGGGTAATCGTGAACGACAATACGCATCTAAGAACGGTCTCCACGGGCAGCACGGCGTTCGTAAAGTTTGGCATCCACCAGGAAGCGGAACCAGAAGGTCTGTAACACGCAATAGATCAAGCCCGGCGTGCCGTCCAGGAAACCCAGACGCGCGACATAGCGATAGAGGAACAGCAGCAGCGCGCGCAGGAACAGCGGCGCCTTGTTGTACCAGCCTCGCAGGGCGCGCTTCTTCTGGATCGGATCGCCGCTCATATCGGGCTTCACGAGTCCTTCGGCGTGCGACGCCTGCTCGATCTCATCGGCTTCGGCATCGGACCAGCGGTTATGGCGCGCGGTCCATTCGGTCAGACTCATGCGCAGATCATCGATCATCGGCGCATGGATCTGCGTCGTCGGACCATCGCACAGGAAATGCTGATCGTATTTGCGGTTCTCGCAGCGTCCCTGACCGGTCTTGAACAGACGCATATGCCAGGTGGGATAGAAGCCGCCGTGTTTAAGCTCGCGCCCCATGAAGCGCACCAGGCGCGGCAGATGATAGCCGACAATAGGCCCCGGAAAACCGGCATCTCGCAGCGCCTTGATCTGGCGGGCGAGATCGTCCGACAGCCGCTCGTCGGCATCCAGATGCAGTTGCCAGCCGTGTTTCAGCGGCAGGGTCTCAATGGCCCAGTTGCGCTGGGCGCCGTAATTCTCGAACGGGTGCTGATGCAGCGTCGCGCCAGAGGCCGCGATCAGTGCCAGCGTACCGTCGGTCGAACCGCTGTCGACAACATGGATATCGTCCGAAACCAGCGCCGCGCTCGCAAGCGTGGCAGCGATGGTGGCTTCGGCATTGAAGGTCAGAATGATGACGGAAAGAGACATGACACTGTTCTAACGTTGGAAGGCTCTATCGCAAACTGACTTCTTGGTTAGGCAGCAGTATGGCGGGGACTCTTCCGGGCCGAGGAGCTACTTGAAGTCGCGGCTGCGCGGGATGGCGTGCGTATTCCTCGGGTGACCTGCCCGGAAGGGCTTGGCTTGCTGCGGGGGTGGTTCGATCGGCAGATAGCGGCCGGGACCGGTCAGGCGGGCGAGATCGCCGCTGCGGTCTTCCAGATGTTCGGCCACCAGATGGATCACCGGCACGGCGCCGCTGTCGGTACGCTGCAGGCGGCCCCGGATCTCCATCACCCGCGCGGTCATCAGCACCCGGCGATAGGTCTCGACGGTCTTGGACCAGATGACGCCGTTCACGATGCCGAATTCATCCTCCAAGGTGACGAAGACGACACCTTTGGACGTTCCCGGCCGCTGGCGCACCAATACAAGACCCGAAAAATTGATCCGGGCGCCGTCTTTGGACTTTGCTACTTCGGCGGACGTAATGATCCGTTCGCGCCGCCAATATTCGCGCAAGAAACTCGCGGGGTGGTCTTTCAGCGACAGGCCGGTTGCACGGTAATCCTCGATCACTGCTTCGGAGGCCGGGGCAAGCGGCAGGTTGGGTTCCGGTTCGCTGAACAGGCTGACATCCTCGCCCGCCATGGCGAACAGCGGTAACGGTGCTTCGACCGTCAGGGCCTTGGCCGCCCACAAAGCCTCACGCCGCTCCAGTCCCAACGATCCAAAAGCATCCGCCTCTGCCAGCGCTTCGACCGCCCGGCGGGATAGTCCGGCACGCCGTTGCAGAGCTTCGACCGAGTGATAGCCCACTCCGCGTTGCTTGATCAGTTTCTGGGCAGCTTCCTTGCCCAGCCCCTGAACCAGCCGCAAACCAAGGCGCAGCGCATGGCCATATCGTCCGGCTTCTATGGCACAGTCCCAGTCGGATCGGTTGATGTCGGCGGCGCGGACCTCGACATGATTTTTGCGGGCATCGCCCACGATCTGGGCTGGGGCGTAGAAGCCCATGGGTTGGGAGTTCAGCAGCGCTGCCGCGAAGATCGCCGGGTGGTGGCACTTGAGCCAGGCCGAGATATAGACGAGACGCGAGAAGCTGGCGGAATGGCTTTCCGGGAAACCATACTCACCAAAGCCTTTGATCTGGTTGAAGCAGTTCTGGGCGAATTCCGGGTCATAGCCCCGGGCGACCATCCGCCCGACCATCTTATCTTCCAGTTCGCCGATGGTGCCGCGTCGCCGGAAGGTCGCCATGGCATACCGCAGCTCATTGAGTTCGCTTTCGGTAAATTGTGCGGCGACCTGGGCGATCCGCATCGCCTGTTCCTGGAAGATCGGCACGCCGAAGGTGCGTTCGAGAACCTCCTTAAGTTCAAGGTTTCGGCCGTATATCGAATCGTCGAACGCCTCTTCCCCATTCCGGCGTTTGAGATAGGGATGGACCATGTTGCCCTGGATCGGCCCTGGCCGGACGATGGCGACCTGGATGACGAGGTCGTAGAACACTCTCGGTTTCAGGCGCGGCAGCATGTTCATCTGCGCCCGGCTTTCCACCTGGAACACACCCAGGCTTTCAGCACGGCACAGCATGTCATAGACCTGTGGATCATCCGGCGGAACGCTGTGCAGTTCCAGATCTAGCTCGTCGTGCTCCTGCAGCATCGCGAAGGCGCGTTTGATGCAGGTCAGCATGCCCAGGGCCAGCACATCGACCTTCATCATGCCCAATGCATTGATGTCGTCCTTGTCCCATTCGATGAAGGTGCGATCCTCCATCGCGGCATTGCCGATGGGGACCGTATCCTCCAGCAGGGTGCGGGTCAGGACAAAGCCGCCGACATGCTGCGACAGGTGGCGGGGAAAGCCGAGCAGTTCCCCTGTCAGGCGCAGGGCGAGCGACAGGCGCGGCTCGCTCGGGTCGAGGCCGGCCTGCCGTACCCGATCCTCATCTACCCCGCTGCCATAGCTGCCCCAGACCTGGCCGGACAGGCTGGAGGTGATGTCTTCGGACAGCCCCAGAACCTTGCCGACCTCCCGGATCGCGCTGCGCCCCTGATAGGAGATGACGGTGGCGGCAAGCCCGGCGCGATGGCGGCCATAACGGGTGTAGAGATACTGAATCACCTCCTCGCGCCGCTCATGCTCGAAATCGACGTCGATATCGGGGGGCTCGTTGCGTTCGATATTGATGAAGCGCTCGAAGAGCACCTGGGTGTCCTTGGGGTCGACATTGGTGATGCCCAGCACGTAGCAGACAGCCGAATTGGCCGCCGACCCGCGTCCCTGGCACAGGATGCCGCGCGCCTTCGCAAAGGCGACGATGTCGTTCACGGTCAGGAAATAGGGGGCATAGCCCTTGAATGCGATCAGGGATAGCTCCCGGCGCAACAACGCTTTGACCTTGTCCGGCACCCCGTCTGGATAGCGCTCCAGGGCGCCTGCCCAGGTGCGGAATTCCAGATATTCCTGGGGGGTCGATCCGGGGGGGACCGGCTCGTCCGGGTAGTCGTATTTCAGTTCGTCCAGATTGAAGCGGCAGCGATCCGCGATCTCCAGCGTGCGGGCCAGGGCGTCGGGATAATCGCGGAACAGGTCCGCCATTGCCGAAGCGCCCTTCAGATGCCGTTCGGCATTGGGGAACAGGCGGTGACCGGCGTCCTCGATGGTGCAACCCTCGCGGATGCAGGTCAGCACGTCCTGCAAAGGACGGCGGGAGGGGATGTGGTAATGCACGTCGTTGGTGGCGACCAGCGGCGCCCCCGTGGCCTCGGCCAGGGCGGCCAGCCGGGCAAGGCGCGCCTCATCCCCGCCGGTCAAGAGATGTTGGGCAGCCAGATAGACCGCCCCCGGCGAGCGACTGACCAAGGCGCACAGAGAGGCTTCATCGGGATCGAGGGCGATCAGGATCTGGCCGGTCAGGAAATCGTCGGTCAGATCCTCCTGGAAAAGGCTGCATTGCCCCTTCTCTGCCCGTCGCTTGCCCAGGGTCAGCAGGCGGCACAGCCGACCATAGGCCGCGCGGTCGGTCGGATAACAGAGCAGCGACGGGCCATCCTGGAGATCCAGGCGGCAGCCGATGATCAGGCGCATCGGGTTGATCCGCGTCTCCCGATGGGCGCGCACCACCCCTGCCAAGCTGTTGCGGTCGGTGATGGCGATGGCGGCAAGACCCAGGGTCTTGGCAGTTTTGACCATCTCCTCCGGGTGGCTGGCGCCGCGCAGGAAGCAGAAATTGCTGGTAACCTGGAGTTCAGCATAGCTACTCATGCGAAAACCCCGTGCAGGTACCAGCCGCCCCGCCCGTCCGGTTCGACGCTTTGATAGAGCCAGTAGCGGCCTCCGGTCGTATCTTCCACCCGCCAATAGTCGCGCGGCCGGGTGCCGGGGGCGGCCTGCCACCATTCCGGGCCGATCCGCTCCGGCCCGACGGACGTCACCACCCGGTAGTCCCCACCGCGCCAGTAGAAACGGCTGCGACCGTCGCCCTGTACAGGCTCGGCGGGAGAATACAGCAGCGGTGGCCGGTCGAGGCGAGCGGGCCAGTCCAGGACCTCCGGCGCCAGCGGATCGCCCCGGTGCTGGGCGCGTTCGGGCAGATGGCTGTCGACCGGCAGGGGGGTGGAGAGCGCCTGGGATCCCAGGCGCTGGCGCAAGCGGTCGATCAGATGGACAAAGCCGTCTCCTGCCGCCCGGCGATGGTTCAAGGTACCTTGCGCCTGATGGAAAGGTTCGGTCACCGGGGCGCTCAGGGTTGCGGCCTCGATGCCGAAGCCGGGCTCGGCCCCATCCAGGGGATCGCGGAACAGACGGGCGAGATAACTCACATCCCGTTCGGCGACCGCCGTGCCGATGGTGAAGCTCTGCTGCGTGCCGTCCACCTTCTCCAGCACATAGACAAGGCGCCGCGCGCCCAGGTGTGCTTCGTCGAGATCCTGGGTCAGCAGCTCCAGCAGATGGATCAGGGCGGCATCGATATCCTCGCGCTTGCCGATGGGTTCGACAAAGGGCAGGCGCCGGGCATAGCGCACCTGGGGGCGGCGCCAGGGCAAGGCTGCCTCGCGCCGGCCCAGCACCTGATCCAGCCGCAGCATGGCCTCCCGGCCGAAGCGGGTGGCGAGCGGGCCGCGCGGCAGGGCCATCAGATCCCCGATCCGGCGCAATCCCAGATGATGCAGCCCCTCCAGCACCTCGACGGCAAGGCGCAGGGCCGCGACCGGCAGGGCGGCCAGCATCTGACGGGCGGCGCCCGGCGGCAGGATGCCGCCCCCGCCGTAGCGCGCCCAGGCCCAGGCGGCGCCGGCGGTATCGGCAATGGCGGTGCGCAGCTGGAACCCCAGCTTGCCCAGGCGTGCCGCCATATCCTTCAGCACCCCCTCCTCGCCGCCAAACAGATGGCAGGCACCGGTCAGGTCGATCACGACCCCGTCCGGCCCATCGACGGCAGTGAGGGGCGACCAGCGCCGTACTTCGTCGGCCATGCGGGCGAGGGCCGCCTGGGTCAGGGCCAGATCGAAGGGATGGGTGACCAGATGCGGGATTGCCGCCAGCGCATCGGCCAGCCGCTGCCCGACGCTGAGGCCAAGCGCATGGGCGCCGATGTCTATGGCGGCCAGACACAGGCCGTGGCGGTCCCGCTCCACCAGGACGAAGGGGGACTGCGTCTCGGCCTTGCGGGCGAAAAGGTCAGTTGCCCAATGGGGAAACCAGATGGAAGCAAAGCGCTTCATCCTGCCACTCCACCAGCAACCGGCGCGGCCGCCCGCCCCGGCAGCGCAGAAGATCGAGCGTCCAGCGGATGGCCCCGTCCGCGCTGGCAGGGGCCGGGGTGACATGCCAGCGGGTCAGCGCGCTCGACGCGGCACCCCCGTCCCGGATCAGCAGGGCCAGACTGCCGCCCGCCTCTGCCGCCAGTTGCAGGCGCCGGGTTTCCGTCAGGTCGGGATCGGCGCCCTGGACGATGACGCTGCCCAGGGCCTTGCTCTTCAATGCCTCCTCCAGCGCCCACAGCAGCGCAGGCCCCCGCTTGGCATCGGCCAGGATCAGGCGGCGGGGTGTCAGCGCGAACCGGGCAAGGCCGGGACCATAGAGCAGCGGCCCGCCCGGCGGCGCGATCCGCATCACCCGCCCCGGCGCACGCCCCGCGATGGCCAGGGCAAACCCCAGGGCGCCCGGCCCGGATACCTCATGCAGCGCCCCGGTCGGTAACCCACCCCAGGGCAGGATGCCGTCCAGCACCGCATCGCCGAAACTGACCGGCGTCTGCCCAAGCGCCATCGGCCGTTCCAACCGACGGATCATCTGACGCAACGCGCCGGTATCGGCGGGCGTGGAGGGGACGCTGGCGCTCATGTCTGCGACCATTCAAGGAATGAATGTTCGCATTATGTTCTCTTGCAAGCAAAAGAGTCAAGGCGGGGTAGAGTCAACCGCGGGACGCTTAGAGGTCGGTGCCTTGGCTGGGCTGTTTAGGGCGGGGGGCCGTTACTTCGCGACCCTTATCGTCATGGACGGCGAACCGGCCTTCCTGCTCGGCCCGCCGTCCGCGCAGATGGCCCTTATGCATCAGATAGGCGACCAGAAGAGCCGCGATCACGATGAGAATCAGTGTTTCCATCGCGTCATTCTGAGTGTTTTGCGCTTAGGAGTCATTGCTACAAATGTGAGTCATCATCGCCCGCTTCGTGCGGGGGATCTCCTCCAGGAGCGTTTCCCCATAGATCTCGTCATCCCGGACTTGATCCGGGATCTCCCCGTGGCCGAGTTCCGGCCGGTTTCTCGACGCGGTTTGTCTACACGAGATCCCGGATCAAGTCCGGGATGACAAGATTGGGTGTCTCACACCCGCCGTAGCGTCAGCCCGTCCTTGTCGAACAGGTGGCACAGGTCGGGGTCGGCATGCAGTTGGATGCTGGATCCGATGGCGGGTGTCTGCTGCCCTTCGAGCTGGATGGTCACCGCCTGCCCGTCGCTCAGATTGGCATAGATCAGGCTCGATCCGCCCAACTGCTCGACCAGCGAGACAGTGGCCGCGCCCAGGAGGACGCCGCCGCTTAAAGTGAGGTGTTCGGGGCGCACGCCTAAGGTTTCCGGCGTGCCGAGGCGCCCGGTCAGCGGGATCTGCGCGCCTGCCACGGTGACCGAGCCTTCGGAGGTCCCTTCGACCTTGAAGAAATTCATCTTCGGCGAGCCGATGAAGCCCGCGACGAACTTGTTGGCGGGGCGGTTATAGAGGTCCAGCGGGCTGCCCACCTGTTCGATCCTGCCCGCGCGCAGCACGACGATCTTGTCGGCCATGGTCATGGCTTCGACCTGATCGTGGGTCACATAGATCGAGGTCACACCCAGCTCGCGGTGCAGCTTGGCGATCTCGACCCGCATCTGCACGCGCAGTTCGGCATCAAGGTTCGACAGCGGCTCGTCGAACAGGAAGATCTGCGGTTCACGCACGATGGCGCGGCCGATGGCGACGCGCTGGCGCTGACCACCCGACAGGGCTTTCGGCTTACGCTGCAGCAGCGGGACGATCTGCAGGATCTCCGCCGCTTTCTGCACACGGGTGGCAATCTCGTCCTTCGGCATGCCCGCAGTTTCCAGGCCGAAGGCGAGGTTCTTATAGACGCTCATATGCGGATAGAGCGCATAGGACTGGAACACCATCGCAATGCCGCGCTTGGCGGGCGGCACGTCGTTCATGCGTTGATCGCCAATATAAAGATCGCCGTCGCTGATCTCCTCCAGCCCCGCGATCATGCGCAGCAGGGTGGATTTGCCGCAGCCCGACGGGCCAACGAAAACAGTGAACTCGCGCGGCTGGATCGTCAGATCCACCCCATGGATGATCTGCAGATCGCTGAAGCGCTTGACGAGATTTTTGAGGCGAAGGGCGGTCATGCTGAAAACCTTATCCGGCGAGCTGCTGGGGACGCCACGACCCATAGCGGACGGCGTCGGATTTGAGGGGCAGGTCGATGGCGCGTTCTTCGGCCGACGACGTATAGATCGCCGTCACCAACTCGAGCGAGCGGCGGGCGTCGGCCAGGGTGACCGGCAGATTGCCCGTCTCCAACCCCGGACCATACTCCGCCATCAACCCCTCGAAGCGGGTCGGCACGTGGCGCCAGCCCTTCAGGGCATCGTCGATGCGCTCCTGTATCTCGGCATTGACGGCCTGGATCATCCAGGGGTCGTCACCGGGGCGATAGGGCTCCAGCCCGCTCTCAAACGTTACGTTCTCGAAACAAAGTCGCAGGCGCGAGATCTGGCGCACCGAGCCCAGGGTGGCCGATAGCGAGACCAGGGCGCCGTTTTTCATGCGCAGGCTAGCCGAAACACAATCCTCGACCTCGATCTTATTCACGCGAGTGGCGGTGCGGGCGAAGATCTGGTCCACGTCGCCCATCAGATACATCAGCATGTCGTGGTTATGGATCGAATGGGTGACCAGCACGCCGCCCAGTTCGGTCGCCCATTTGCCGCGCCAGGGGACATCGTAATAGACCTGCGTGCGGTGCCAGGAGGTTTCGACGGTGCCAAGGTACGGCTTGCCCGCGATCCCGGCATCGATGATGCGTTTCGCCTTCTGCACGCCATTGCCATAGCGGTATTGGAAGATCGGCAGGATGCGGCGGCCATAGGTCTTTTCGGCAGCTTCCAGCGTGTCCACCTCGGCCAGGGATCCGACCAGCGGCTTTTCGCAGACGGCGTGTTTCCCGGCTTTGAGGGCCGCCATCGTCTGTTCGAAATGCAGACCCGGCGGGGTGCAGACATCGATGATATCCACATCCGCCATCTCCAACAGATCCTGGAAGCTGGTGGTACGCCGAGGGACGTTGAATTCGTCGGCCACGGCGGCCAGACGCTCGGGGTTGAGATCGCAGAGCGCCAGTACCCGGAACTTGTCGGGATGGCGCGCATAGCCTTCGAAGATATGGGTGCGGCCGATGCCGCAGCCGACGATGGCGACGTTCCAGATCCTGCCCATCAGGCGGCTCCTTCGGCGAGGTTTTGGGCCTTGATCGCCAGTTCCATGGCCTTATAGGCGCGGGCCTGGGGCATGGCGGTTTCTGTGCGGTCGCGGATATCGGCCAGCAGCTGCGGCCCGAACGGCAGTTTCAGATGGGCACAGTCGATGCGCTGGATGCCCTTCTTATCCACCAGGAAGACATGGTCGGTACCCGGCACGCCGCCGATATCGATATATTTGCGCAGCTCGATATAGCCGTCGGTCCCGGTGATCGTCAGGCGCCCGTCGCCCCAGGTGCCAAGGCCATCCGGGGTGAACCAATCGACCCGCACATAGCCCGAGGCGTCTTTGGAGCGCAGCATCAGCTCGCCGAAGTCCTGCAGTCCCGGCAGATCGGGGTGATGGCGGTTGGCGACCGTGGCGCCCGCAATCTCCGCATCCTCCGCCCCGGTGAAGAACAGGAACTGCGCCACCTGGTGCGAGGCGATGTCGGTGATGATGCCGCCATACCGTTCACGCTGGAAAAACCAGTCGGGACGGATCGGGCGGTTCAGCTTGTGGGGTCCCAGACCGGCGGTATGGATCACCTTGCCGATGGCACCCGCTGCCACCAGCTCGCCCGCCTTCACCGTGCAGCGCGTCTCGAAATGCTCCGAAAAACACATGGAGAAGATGCGCCCGGTTTCCTGCTGAACGGCTTTGACCTCAGCCAGTTGCGCCAGGGTGGTGACGCCGGGTTTGTCCATCAGCACATCTTTGCCGTGGCGCATGGCGGCGATGGCCGTGGCGGCGCGGGTGTCTGGGATACCGGCCCCGGTGATCAGCTGAATGGAGCTGTCTTCCAGGATCGCGGCGACATCCTTGACGCGCTTGGCTTGGGGGAAGCTGGCGGCGTAGGTCGAGGCCAGATCATCCTCGACTGCAAAGAAGCTGACCAGCTCGGCCCCCGCCGCGATCAGCAGGCGGGTCTGGCCGTAGATGTGATTATGGTTGAGGCCGATGGCGGCAAAACGGATGGAAGCCATGGAACGGGATACTCGCTAACGCTTCATGCCGGTGGTCGCGACGCCTTCGATCAGCAGGCGCTGGAACAGCAGAAAGAAGATCAGGATCGGGATCAGCGCGACGGTCGACATGGCGAACAGCCCGCCCCAGTCCGACTTGCCGGTGCTGTCCACGAAGGATCGCAGACCCAGTTGCACGGTGTAGGAGCCCATGTCGTTCAGATAGACGAGCGGCGCGAAGAAATCGTCCCAGGTCCAGATGAAGGTGAAGATGGCGGCGGTGGCGAGTGCCGGCAACGACAGCGGCAGGATGATCTTCCAATAGATCCGCCAGGGGCTGCAGCCATCCATCATCGCCGCCTCGTCCAGCTCACGCGGCAATCCCCGGAAGAATTGCACCAGCAGGAAGATGAAGAAGGCGTCGCTCGCCAGGAACTTCGGCACCACCAGCGGCAGGAAGGTGTTCACCCAATCGAGGTTCAGGAACAGGATGTACTGCGGGATCAGCGTCACATGGTGGGGCAGCATCAGCGTGCCGAGCATCAGGGCGAACCAAAGCTTCTGCCCCCGGAACTTGAGGCGCGCGAAGGCAAAGGCCGCCAGCGAGCAGGCCACCACATTGCCGATCACCGACAGGACGGAGACGACGAGCGAGTTCCAGAAGAAACGCCCGAAACTGACCTCCAGTCCCTGCCAGCCACGGATATAGCTCTCCAGGCTGAAGCTCGACGGCCAGATGGAGGCGGAGGAGAAGATCTCGTCTTCCGGCTTGAAGGAACTCGCCAGCATCCACAGCAGCGGATAGAGCATGGCGATCGATGCGACCAGCAGCGCGACATGGGCTGCCAGGGGCTTTGCCACCGGATAGCGCTTAGTCGTCATAATGCACCCAATAACGCGACGTCAGGAACGAGAAGGCGGTGAAGAGCGCCACGATGGCGACCAGCACCCAGGCCAGGGCGGCGGCATACCCCATGCGGAAATAGCCGAACGCCTCCTGATAGAGGTAGAGCGTGTAGAACAGCGTCGAATCGATCGGCCCGCCGGTCCCTTCGGAGATGATGAAGGCCGGAGTGAAGGCCTTGAAGGCCTCGATCGTCTGCACGATGGCATTGAAGAAGATCACCGGGGTCAGCATCGGCAGGGTGATCTTCCAGAACTTGCGTGCTTTGGAAGCGCCGTCGATGCTCGCGGCTTCGTACATGTCCTGGGGAATCTGACGCAGACCCGCCAGGAAGATGATCATCGGCGATCCGAACTGCCAGATCGACAGCACCACCAGGGTATAGAGGGCGTAATCCGGGTTGGAGATCCAGCTTGGCCCCTGGATGCCGAACAGCAGCATGACGATCTGATTGACGAGACCATTGCCCGCGAACAGCTGACGCCACAGTACGGCGATGGCGACGCTCGCCCCCAGCAGGGAGGGCAGATAGAACATCGCGCGATAGACCGACAGGCCCATCATGCCGCGGTTCAGCAGCAGGGCGATCCCCAGGGCAAACGCCAGCTTCAGGGGAACCGACAGGATCACATAGACAAAGGTCACATGCATCGACTCGGCGAACTTGGGGTCCGCCGTGAAGATGCGCACATAGTTGGCGGCCCCCGCCCAGCGGGGGTCGCGCAACAGGTCGAAGTCGGTGAAGGACAGATAGAGCGATCCCAGCGCAGGACCCAGCGTCAGGCCGAAAAAGCCGACCAGCCACGGCAGAAGGAAGAGATAACCGGCGAGGTTGCGGCGGATCGACCGCTTCCAGGGGCTTTCCCTGACCTCAGCCGTGGTGGCGGCCATCGTCATGCGCTGCTAGCCCCGGCCCAGAATGGTGGTGGATTCGGTGACGAACTGCTTGGCGGCATCGGCGACCGACAGGCGGTTGAAGCCGACCTGTTCGTTCACGCGGCGGATCAGCACCTGGATTTCACCGGCGCCCGGCGGCGGCGGCGGCGGCAGGGCACCGACGCGGCTGCTCATGGCGGCGACATATTCGGCACCGGCCTTGCCCAGATCGTCGAGGTCCGGGGTGATCGCCTTCAGCACGGCTGCGGAGGCGGGCACGCCACGCTCGACACCCAGGGCCTTACCGGCCTTCAGGTCATTGATATAGAAGCTGAGGATCTTGGCGGCTTCCTCCGGCTCCTTGGTGCGGGCCGAAATGCTGAACAGCATCGAGGGCTTCAGATACTGCCCCGGCTTTCCGCCCGCGCCGCCGGTGGGGTAGGAGGTGATGCCCAGCTTGCTTTTGTTGAGGGCCTGATAGGCGACCAGCTGATTGGAATGGGCAAAGCCGATGGCAGCCTTGCCCAGCGTCAGCATGTTGTTTTCCGGGGCCTGCTTATCCAGCGCCTGCAGATCCGGCGTCACGCAGCCGCCGTTTTTGCGCATGTCCGCCCAATAGGCGAACCATTCCTGGATGTCTTTTTCGCCAAAGCCCAGCTTGCCGTCGGGGGTATAGAGTTCCTGACCACGGGTGCGCAGCCAGCATTCCAGCACCGATTCCAGGCCACCGGCATCCATGACGCCGAAGAAGCCGGGCTTCTTAGCGGCCTTGGTCAGTTCGGCCGACAGCTTGGCGAGGTCGGCCCAGGAGGTGTCGAAATCGGGCGGCTTCACGCCGGCGGTTTCAAAGGCCACGCGGTCATAGAGGCTGGCGGCGCTGTTGCCGCCCAGGCTGACACCGAAGATCTTGCCGTCCACTTTGCCGCTATCGACAGCGGCTGGGGCGAAATCATCCAGCTTCAGCGCCTTGCCGACAAACTGGTCCAGCGGCAGCAGCGCCTCGCGCCGGGCATATTCGAAGATATAGCGGTAATCCATCTGGATCACGTCGGGGGCATTGCGGCCCGCCGTCTGGGTCGCCAGGCGCGGCCAGTAGTCGCCCCAGGCCAGCGTTTCGCCGTCGATATTCACCCCGGCGTTGGCTTCCTGATAGAGCTTGTTGGTGGCGATGGTGCGGTCGGCGCGCTCCTTGCTGCCCCACCAATACATGCGGATGCGCTTGTCGGCTGCGAAGGCCGGTCCGGCACCCCCCAGCATCGCAAGGCCAGCGGCGCCGGCGCCTGCTTTCAGCAGGGTGCGGCGGTTCATTCCAGGCTTCGTCATGACGTTTCCTCCATTCCCTAAATGGTGGGTGGAAGGCGTCGACGGGTGGCACCCGAGACGGGCGACGATCAGGGCAAGCCGATCCGGTCAGCCAATCAGGCCGACAGGCAAATTCCCCCATGCGTCGTCGAAGTCAGGGCGTCCATCCACGATCCTCCCTAGGCGTGGTCCCGGTGAGGCATTGCTGCCGCCGGGCTGATTGTAGCTTAGGCCACTTATAACCAGTTGGTTACACGCTAGATCGGGTTTAGGATGGCTGTCAAGGAGGCTGGTGCCGGGGGGCATGCCAGCCGCTTAGAAACAGGTGACCAACCGATGACAAAGCCGATTGCCGTAAAGCCGAAAGCCGGTCCGTCCAGCGCTCTGCCGCGCCGGACTCAGAAGGCCGTGCCGGTGCGCGACAAAGCTGTCCGCGATCCTGAACGCACCAGCGCGGCAATCCTTGCCGCTGCTGTGCAGGAGTTCACGGAACATGGCTATGGCGGCGCCAGGATCAACGAAATCGCCGCGCGCGCCGACGTAAACAAGCGGATGCTCTACCATTATTATGGCGGCAAGGAGGCCTTGTATCTGGCGGTTCTGGAGGGCGCCTATGTTGCTATCCGCTCTGCCGAAACCCGGCTGCATCTTGCCGATCGCGACCCGGTCGACGGCATGCGCGAACTGGCGCTGTTCACCTGGCATTATTTCATCGAGCATCCGGAGTTTTTAAGTCTTCTCAATACCGAAAACCTGCTGAAAGCAAAGCACCTCAAACGTTCGGCGCGGATTTTCGATCTCCATTCGCCGCTGGTCTCGGTGATCCGGGACTTGCTCAAGCGGGGCGCCGATGCCGGACAGTTCCGGCCCGATGCCGATCCGGTCCAGGTCTATATCTCCATTGCCGCCCTCGGGTTCTTTTATCTGTCGAACCGCTATACGCTTTCGACGATCTTTCGTCGCGACTTGACCGAGGACAAGGCGCTCACCGATTGGGGCGACCATATCGTCAACACCGTGCTCTCGTATCTGCGGCCCTAGGGGAGGGCAACCGGTAGTCAATTCTAAGGAATTCGTCACCCCGGGACTTGATCCCGGGGTCTCCTCCGGGCGCGCTTCCACATTGTCTCGGCGGGATTGGACGGGCTCCCGGAGGAGATCCCGTGGTCAAGCCACGGGATGACGGTGAAACCAAAGTAACGTTGCTTTCCCTCCCCACCCCCTTGACGGGCAGATCAAGTCGTGTCTGTTTAGTAACCATACGGTTATAACAGCGGCCGATGAAACGGCGCGCTTTTTGGGGGATGGAACAGCCATGGCGACCACTCGCATCGGCATCATCCTGCACGGCATCACCGGGCGGATGGGCTACAACCAGCATCTCGTGCGTTCACTGCTTGCGATCCGCGATCAAGGCGGCGTTCTGCTGCCAAACGGCGACAAACTGCTGCCGGATCTGATCCTGGTGGGGCGTAATGGCGACAAGATCGCCGAAATTGCCAAAAAGCACGGAATCAGCCGCTTTACGACCGATCTCGACGCTGCCCTGGCCGACAAGAACGATACGCTGTTCTTCGATGCCGGATCGACCCAGATGCGGGCCGAACTGCTGACCAGGGCCATCAAGGCGGGCAAAGACGTCTATTGCGAAAAGCCGATTGCCGAGGATCTGGCGACCGCGCTCAAAGTCGCGCAGCTTGCCAAGGAAAAGGGCGTCAAGAACGGCGTCGTGCAGGACAAGCTCTATCTGCCGGGGCTGCGCAAGATCAAGATGCTCAAAGACAGCGGCTTCTTCGGTCAGATCCTGTCGGTGCGTGGCGAGTTCGGCTATTGGGTGTTCGAGGGCGACTGGCAGCCCGCCCAGCGCCCCAGCTGGAATTACCGCTCCAAGGATGGCGGCGGCATCATCCTCGATATGCTCTGCCACTGGCGCTATGTGCTGGATAACCTGTTTGGCGAGGTCAAGGCGGTCAGCTGCCTGGGCGCGACCCATATCCCGACCCGTTTCGACGAACAGGGCAAGAAATACAAGGCCGACGCCGATGACGCCGCCTATGCGACGTTCGAGCTGGAGGGCGGCGTGATCGCCCAGATCAATTCCTCCTGGGCGGTGCGGGTGCGGCGCGACGATCTGGTGACCTTCCAGGTCGACGGGACGCATGGGTCGGCGGTGGCGGGCCTCACCAAATGCTGGACCCAGCACCGGGTGAATACCCCGCGCCCGGTTTGGAACCCCGACCAGCCGCAGACCATGAAGTTCCAGGATCAGTGGGAAGAGGTTCCGGACAATCAGACCTACGACAATGGCTTCAAGGTGCAGTGGGAAGACTTCCTGCGCCATGTGGCGGCCGATACACCCTGGGCGTTCGATCTGATGCAGGGGGTGAAGGGCGTGCAGTTGGCCGAACTGGGGCTGAAAAGCTGGAAGGAACGTCGCTGGCTCGACGTTCCGGCCCTGAAGGTCTAGGGCCATGGCGAGCCTGCTGCTGCCGGGGGCGGGTCGCACGCTTGCCCCTTACACCGTTCAGAACGCCCCGCTGGCGGTCTCCAAAGGCGTTCCGAGTTTCAACCGCATCGCCTTTGCCGCCGCCCATGTGGTGGCCGATCCCCTGGCCGATAATTCCCCCTGGCTGGACCAGGGGGTGGATTGGGACAAGACGATTGCTTTCCGCGAATACCTCTGGGACCTCGGTTTCGGGGTGGCGGAGGCGATGGATACGGCCCAGCGCGGCATGGGACTCGACTGGCCCGGTGCCCAGGAACTCATCCGTCGCTCTCTCAAGGCTGCCCAGGCGAGGGGCGCCCTCGTCGCCTGCGGCGCGGGGACGGATCACCTGGATCTGTCGGCCAGTCTGACCATCGACGATGTGATCAAGGCCTATGAGGATCAATTCGCCTTCATCGAAGGCCTCGGCGGACGGATCATCCTGATGGCCAGCCGGGCGCTGGCCCGCATCGCCAAAGGGCCGGACGATTATGCCAAGGTCTATGGTCGTCTGCTGTCCCAGGTGAAGGAGCCGGTGGTCATCCATTGGCTGGGGGATATGTTCGACCCGGCCCTGGCGGGCTATTGGGGGTCGAAGGACGATTATCAGGCGATGGATACCTGCCTGGAAATCCTGAAGGCCAATGCGGCCAAGATTGACGGCATCAAAATCTCCCTGCTCTCCAAGGAGAAGGAAATCGACATGCGCCGCCGTCTGCCGAAGGGCGTGCGCATGTATACCGGCGACGATTTCAACTATGCCGAACTGATCGAGGGCGACGCCCAGGGCTATTCCGACGCGCTGCTGGGCATCTTCGATGCCATCGCGCCGGCTGCTTCGGCCGGTCTCGCAAAGCTGGCGGCGGGGGATGTCGCGGGCTTCAATGCGATCCTGGAGCCCACCGTCCCGCTCAGCCGCCATATCTTCCAGGCGCCGACCCGTTTCTATAAGACCGGCGTCGTCTTCCTGGCCTACCTCAATGGCTTGCAGGATCACTTCCTGATGCTGGGTGGGCAGCAGAGCGCCCGGTCGCTCCAGCATTTTGCCGAGCTGTTCCGATTGGCGGATACCGCCCGCGTGCTGCGCGATCCCGATCTGGCGGCAGAGCGCATGCGCCGTCTGCTGGCGGTCGGCGGTATCGGATGAGCCGGGCCGACGCCCCGCGCCTGCGGCTTGTCGAGGCCGAGCTTTACGAGCGGCCGGTGACCTTCCGTCTGCCCTTTCGCTTCGGCGCCGTCACCCTCACCGCCGCTCCTCAGGCTTTCGTGCGGGTACGGATCCGACTGGCTGATGGACGCGAAGGGCTGGGCCAGTCGGCGGAGCTGATCGTGCCGAAATGGTTCGACAAGAACCCGGATCTGTCGAACGAGGAGAATTTCTCCCAGCTGCGTGCTTCGTTGCGGGAAGCGCGCATTCATCTGATGGGGGCTGGCGAAAACACCGCCTTCGGCCTGTCGGCATCGGTTGAAAAGGCGCATCACGCTGCCTGCGCGACTCTGGGACTGGGGGGGCTCATCGCCTCCTTCGGGCTGGCGTTGCTGGAGCGGGCGATTCTGGATGCTCTGTGCAAGCTGCTGGACCTACCGGCACAAAAGGCCCTGCGCGCCAATCTCGCCGGGATCGATGCGACAACGGCGCCGGATCTGAAGGGCTTCGATCTTGATGACTTCCTGACCGGCTGCATTCCCCAGGATCAGATCCATGTGCGCCATACCATCGGCATGCTGGATGCGATCTTCGATGCCGACCGCCAGGAGCTCTTGAATGACGGGCTGCCTGATAGCGTCGAAAGCGCCATCGCCGCCTATGGCCACCGTTACTTCAAGGTGAAGCTGGGTGGGCAGATAGATGCCGATCTGGATCGTCTAACCCGTATCGCCAGCCTGCTGGACGCGAAGGTTCCGGGCTATCGCCTGACGCTGGACGGCAACGAGCAATATCCCGATCAACAGCCGGTGATCGAGCTTTGGCGCAAGATCGGCGAGCAGCCGAGCCTGAAGCAATTCGCCGCCGCGACCCTGTTCATCGAACAGCCGATTGCCCGGGCCAAAGCACTATCCGAGCCGATCCACGAACTGCCTGTAGCCGTGGAGATCGATGAATCCGACGCCGATATCGATAGTTTCGTGACCGCCAAGGCGCTGGGTTATCGCGGCATCTCCTCCAAATCCTGTAAAGGCATCTATCGCGCGATCCTCAATCGCGCGCGGGTGGCCTCCTGGGGCGAGGGATATTTCATGTCGGCCGAGGATCTGACCACCCAGGGCGGTGTCGCCGTGCAGCAGGATTTGCTGCTCGCCAGCTTCCTGGGGCTGGGCCATGTGGAGCGCAATGGCCATCACTATGTCGACGGCATGGCCGGGGCGGATCAGCGCGAGCAGGAGGCGTTCCTCACTGCCCATGCCGATCTCTACCAGGCGTCGAACGGGCGGACGCGTCTCGCCATCCAGGGCGGGTCAGTCAGCTTGAAAAGCCTGCTGGCGGCGCCCGGCCTAGGGTCGGCGGTCGGACCCGATTGGGCCGCGCTGGCACCCTTGTCCTGAAGGGAGGACAGATGAAAGGACTTTCGATCAATCTCGCGACCGTCCGCCAGCAATGGGGATTACGGGAAGCGGTGGAGGCCTGTGCGAAACACGGCATAACCGCCGTTGCCCCCTGGCGCGATCAGGTGGCAAAGCAGGGCCTGTCCGAAAGCGCGCGGATCATCAAGGACAACGGCATGCAGGTGACGGGCCTATGCCGTGGCGGGATGTTTCCGGCGGCGACCCGCGAGGGGTTGCAGGCGGCCATCGATGATAATCTCCGCGCTATCGACGAGGCCGTGACTCTGGGGGCTGATTGCCTCGTGCTGGTGGTAGGCGGTCTGCCTGGTTCCTCCAAGGATATCACCGAGGCACGCGGCATGGTGGCCGATGGGATCGCGGCGATCCTGCCCCACGCCCGCGCCAACAACATGCCGCTGGCCATCGAACCGCTGCACCCGATGTATGCCGCCGACCGCGCCTGCGTGAATACGCTCGGTCAGGCCTTGGATATCTGCGAAGGCCTGGGCGAGGGCGTCGGGGTGGCCATCGACGTCTATCACGTCTGGTGGGACCCGGAGCTGTTCAAGCAGATCGAGCGCGCCGGAAAGCTGGGCCGTATCCTGGCGCATCACATCTGCGACTGGCTGGTGCCGACCCGCGATCTGCTGCTGGATCGCGGCATGATGGGCGACGGCGTCATCGACCTGAAGCCCATCCGCGCCGCCATCGAGGCTGCCGGTTTCAACGGCCCGCAAGAGGTCGAGATCTTCTCTGCCGAAAACTGGTGGAAGAAGGACGGTAACGAGGTTCTGACAACCTGCATCGAACGGTTCCGCACCGTTTGCTAAAGGACATAAAAAATGACATCGGAAGGATCGAGACGTCGCCGCATCGCCCTGGTCGGAACCGGCCATCGCGGAACGGGGACCTGGGGACTGGAGCTTTTAAAGGTCTATGACGACCGGGTCGAACTGGTCGGCATGTGCGATATCAATCCTATGCGCCTTGACCGCGCGGCCGAGGTGATCGGGCGGCAGACGCCGAAATTCACCGATCTCGCCACCATGCTGGCGACGGTGAAGCCGGATACGCTGATGGTCTGCACCCGCGACCGCGACCATGATATCCACGCCATCATGGGGATGGAGGCGGGCTGCGACATCATCGTCGAAAAGCCGATGGCCACCACCGCCGAGAAATGCGCCCGCATCCTGGAAGCGCAGAAACGCACCGGGCGGCGGGTCGATGTCGCCTTCAACTATCGCCATGCCCCGACCGCGACCCGCATCAAGCAGGAACTGTTGGCGGGCAGCATCGGCGAGGTGGTGTCGGTGGATTTCCACTGGTATCTCGACACCATCCACGGCGCCGATTATTTCCGCCGCTGGCATGCCCACCGCGAGATGTCGGGCGGTTTATTCGTCCATAAGGCGACCCACCATTTTGACCTGCTGAACTGGTTTCTGGCCTCCACCCCGCGTGAGGTGTTTGCGCGCGGCGAGCAGCGCCACTATGGCAAGCAGGGTGTCCAGTTGGGCGAGCGTTGCTCCACCTGTCCCGGCGCCAATGACTGCAGCTTTTATTTCGACCTCAAGGGCGATGAATGGCTGAACGGCCTGTATGGCGAAGCCTGGCAGGCCGACGGTTATCACCGCGACCAATGCGTCTTCCGCCCGGAGATCGATATCCCCGACGTGATGTCGGCGGCGATCCTCTATGAGAATGGCGTCCAGGTTTCCTATTCGCTGAATACCTTCATGCCGATCGAGGGTTATCACCTGGCCTTTAACGGCAAAAAGGGCCGCATCGAGGTGCGCCAATACGAGCGCCAGCCCTGGCCGGAGCCGCCGGTCGATGTGATCCTGAAAGTGCTGAACGACGGCACGGTCGAGCGGATCGAGGTGCCCTATGTGAAGCAGGGCCACTTCGGTGGCGACGTCAAACTGCAGGGCATGCTGCTGACCGAAGGGTCGGAGGATCCGCTGCACCAGCGCGCCGATGCCCGCTCGGGCGCCATGTCGGTGCTCTGCGGGGTGGCCGCCATGGAAAGCGTGACCAGCGGCCGGGCGGTGAAGCTGACGGAGCTTGAGGGGTATCCCCAATAGGATTGTCATCCCGGTGCGAGGCGCACACCCAAACAAGCAGTCATCCTCGGGCGTGACCCGAGGATCCAGCTGCCGGCTGTCGCTCTCTTGCGTCGGTTTAGACCAGCTACCCTATGGATCCTCGGGTCAAGCCCGAGGATGACGATTTACTAAGAGAGTAAAAAAACGACGGCAGGGGGAGAAGAGCGGCCCCTGCCGTCGCCTTTGCTTCCCGGAGACTCGCGATCCCCGGGAAGAGCTTGTTTGGTATGTTTGCCTACCGGCCTTTGGCCTACTTGAGGCAGGCCGCCTAGAACTTCGCCGTTGCCGAGAAGAGGAATGAGCGGCCCGGCGAATAGACCGGCGTCACGGTCGCGGTTTCGCTGTAGCTGCCGCGGCTAACGTAGTTTTCGTCGAAGATATTGTTGGCTTCGGCGCGCAGGGTCAGGAAGTCGGCAAAGGTCGGCTGCCAGGAGACGAACAGATTGGCGGTGCCATAGCCGTCGATCTTTTCATACCCGGCGTTGGTCAGAGCCCAGTCGTCGACCGAGCGGGCCACTTCGGCCGAACCGCCCAGCGTCACGCCGACGCTGTCGATCCGGTACCAGCCGCCCAGCTTGAAGATATCGCCGACCGGAACGCCGTTGCTGTAATCCTCGGGCAGGGACATGCGCTCCCCGTAGCGGTTGACCGTGTGGGTGTACTTGAAGTCCACACCGGCATTTTCCCAGCCATATCCGACCCCAAGGTCGATGCCGCGCGAGATCAGATCCCGACCGTTGAGGCGCTGCCCGGTGGGCGGCGGATAGTTATAGGTAGTCGGGTTGTAGACGACGGTGTGGAAATAGGCCGCCTGGGCGTGGAAGCCCTCGTAATTGACCTTCAGACCGCCGCGGAAATTATGCGAGGAAGCGGGCTGGATGTCGGTGGCGTAGGTATAGGGCGCCGCGTGGAACGGTGCGATTTCCGACTGCTCGATACCGCCCCAGTTGTAGCTGTAACCGGCGAACGGCGTGAAATATTTGGCGATGGTATATTCGGCCGAGATGTTCGGGCTGAAGCCGGTATTGTCGAACTTCTGATCGTCGACCGAGCGGTAATGCTGGCGGTCGACACGCAGGCCGGTCGATACCTTCAGATCCTGGAAGGGCTCGACACGGGCCTGGATAAAGCCGCCGATGTTCGAGACGCGCTCGTCCAGGTTGGTCAGGCCCGGCATGAAGCCGTTCACTTCAGACGAGCTATGGTAATAGTCGGTACCGACGGTCAGCTTGCCGGTCGGAATGGCAAAGCTGTTCTGCACCTTGCCGCCGACGGTCGTCATGTTGGAATTGAAGTTGCCGCGCCAGAAGGGCGGGGGCAACAGGGGCTCGTCGCGCGGGCGTTCCAGATCGCTCTTGGAATAATAGACTTCGACTTCCGGGTCGAACCAGTCAGTGGGCTGCAGCTTCTTATAGGAGAAGCTGAGGTTCTCGCGCACCGCCTTGTTATCGGACATGACGGCGCCGGGGCCGCCGAAATTGCCGAGATTGGCGCGGAAGCGGCGATAGCCATTGTCGCGCACACGCTCGCCGGTGATCTGGAAGCGGTCGCCGCCGTCGGTCTGGTAACCGATCTTGGCCAGCACATCGATCAGGTTGTCGGCCGTGCCGCGTTCACCGTTGCCGTCGCCATTGACGTAATCGTCGCCCTTGAGGCGGCTGGCCATGCCCAGGAAGTCGAACCCGCCCGAGGCGACATAACCCGCGCCCGTGGTGCGGATCGCCTGGGAATTCGTGTCATAGCCGAGCGAGGCGAGGCCACCGAAGCTGCGGCCGGGTTCCAGCATCTCGCGGGCGTTCTTGGTCTCGAACCGGGCGGCACCACCCAGGGCGCCGGGACCGGCATCGGCGGGCGCGACACCGGCATCGATCTCGACGCTTTTCAGGAAGCTCGGATCGAAGAACATGTTGCCGCCGTGGTGCCACATGTTGTTGCGCTGCATGGCGCCATCAATGCTGACATTCAGCTTCGCCTGATCCAGGCCGTTCACATAGAACTTCTGCGAAGCGGTGCTGCCGCCCGCGACGGTCACGCCGCTCTGGGTCTCGAAAAGTTCGCGCAGATTCTGCGGCTGACGGGTGTCGATATCCGCCTCGGGCAATTCGACATTGGTTTCCTGCTGCCGGGCGACACCTTCGAGGGTGAGCGGCTTCAGGACGGTGGTCTGGGGCTGAGTCTGCTGGGCCTGGGCGCCAGCCGGGGTCAGCATCGAGGCAACCCCGAAGGTAACAATGGCCGGTGCCGCAAGCAGCGCCATGGACCGACGGGCGACCCGCCTCTTCAACTTCCTCATCCCTCTACCCTCGAAACAATTAGAGCGGCGCAAAGCCGCAGCAATCCAAGCGATTGACGCCTTTGCCCCCTCGACCGCTCCCGTTGCCCATGCTAAGGATAATGATAAGCATTTGCATTTGAAAATCGGACGGCGACGCCGCGTCGTTACTGGATGACTTATAGTCGACACTGAAAAACGATGCCTTTGCGCTGCGGTCTAGTTTCTTTGCGTTTTGGTCAAAGGTATGAATGAGGGATGTGTGGAAGGCAGATGTCGGATGGGCAGCCCATAGCCGGAAAGTCGGTTTATAGCGAGAATATCGCCTCGCTGGCCGAACAGAATGGCGCGGATTTCAAGGTGCTGGAGCCCTCCCGCCTCTCACCGGATGCCGCCGTTCTCAAAGGCGACTATCGGATGATCGCTTTGCGCGGCGGCCTGTCGCTCCATTCGACCGACGCCGAGGATCTGCATGATCTGACTACCCAGTCGGTCAGCGAGGCAGGCCTGATGACCAGCCTGTTTCTGCGCGGATCGGTCGATATGCAGCTTGGCGACCGATCGTATCACCTGGGCCCCGGTGTCCCGCAAGCGGGCGACTTGCAGGCCTTCGTGCTGGCGAGCACGGGTCCGGACCGTTTTGTGCGCCATGCCAAGCGGGGCAATCAGGTGCGCAAGGTCAATGTGACCGTGACCCAAGAATGGCTCGAAAATGGCGGAGTGGATCTGGTTCGCGATTTCAGGGGCGTCCTGCGCTTTGCCGCGGACAATATGGCCTCGGCTTTCTGGCGCCCGTCGCCGCGCCTGCTCAGTCTGGTCGAACAGATCCTGAACCCGCCCAACTCCGCCACCTTCATGACCAATCTCTATCTCGAAAGCCGGGCGGTCGAGGTGGTGGCCGAGACGCTGGCCGCGATGGCGGGCGAAGATATGTCCCAGGCGGGCGGCCTGTCCACGCGCGACCGCGAGCGGGTACGCGGCGTGCGCGACTACCTGGAGGCCAATCTCGGCGAAGCCTTGAGCCTTGAGGAGATCGCCAGGGTGGCGGGCATGAGCATCAGCGTGATGCAGCGCCTCTTCCGGTCGGCCTATGGCACCAGCGTTTTCGACTATGTGCGCCGCCGCAGCATCGAGCGGGCGCGCGATGCCCTGCTGCAGGATCGCGTGACGGTGACCGAGGCGGCCTTCATCGCGGGCTATAACAGCCCCGCCAATTTCGCGACCGCCTTCAAGCGCCAGTTCGGCGTCTCGCCCAAGGACGTCCGGCTGCTGGTATAGGAGCAGCGGTCTCCCCCAGGCCTCTTAAAACTAACCGTTCCGCAAAGACATTCGACGATCCCCCAAAATCGCCAATCCGGGAAACCGCCTATAAGAGGCGGTGTAGACGCTTTGGCGTTTGGGGAAGTTACAGAATGCTTGGAAAAATCGGTGCGGCTCTTGCCATCGCCCTGACGGCGCAGGTCGCTGCGGCCCGCACGGTCACCGATCTTGCCGGGCGCACGGTCGAGGTGCCGGAGAAGGTCGAGCGGGTGATCCTGGGCGAGGGGCGCTTCCTGCCGACCTTCGCAATCCTGGACCGCGATCCGACTCAGCGCCTGGTCGGCATCATGGCCGATTACGAGCGGCTCGACCCCAGCGGCTACAAACAATATGCCGACCGTTTCCCGGCGCTTGCCAAGGTGGAGCGTTTCGGCCTGACCAGCGAGGCGAGTTTCTCCTCGGAAAAAGCCATCGCCCTTGCGCCGCAGCTGGCGATCTTGGGGGCCGATGGCGGCCATGGCCCCTCGGCCCGGTCGCTTGAAACCGTCAAGCAGCTGGAGGCGGCGGGGGCCGTCGTGATCTTCATCGACCTACGGGTCGATCCGCTTGTGAATACGCCGCGCTCCATCGAGCTGCTGGGCCAGGTGCTGGGCCGGGAGCAGGAGGCGGCGGAGTTTCTGACGTTCTACAAGGATGCCCTGAAAAGGGTGACCGAACCGCTGGCGGCGGCCACTCCCGCCAGACCCAAAGTGTTCTTGGAAAGCCGCGTGGGTCTGGGTGATCAATGTTGCGAAAGCATGTCGAAGGGCATGCTGGCGCTGCTGGTGGCAGCCGCCGGTGGGCAGAATATGGCCGATGGCCTGCTGCCCGGTGTGGCCGGGACGATCAATGCCGAATTCCTGATCGCCAATCAGCCCGATCTCTATGTCGGCACCGCTATCGGTTCGGCGGGCGAAGCCGCAGACAGCAAGCGCCTTGCCCTTGGTGCCGGTGTGGACCGCGCGACGGCTCTGGCATCCCTGGCCCGGAACGGGAAACGCCCGATCCTCAGCGATCTCCAGGCCATCCGCGACGGTCGCAGCCATAGCATCTGGCATCATTTTTATAACTCGCCCTTCAACGTCGTCGCGGTCCAGGCGATGGCGAAATGGTTCCAGCCGAGCCTTTTTGCCGACCTCGACCCGCAGGTGACGCTTGCCGATGCCTATCGGCGGTTCCAGCCCGTTCCGCTTGACGGAACCTATTGGGCAGGCCCGCTTTCCCAATAACAAAGGTCAAGAATGGTCGTCACGGAAGCCACGGTTCGCACGCCGCTCGCCAGCCGATACCTCGTGCTCCTCTGCAAACATTTCCGCCATAAGGTGACGGTCGACTATAGCGAGACGGACGCCAAGGTCGATTTCCCCTGGGGCAGCATCTGCGTGATGCAGGCCGTCAGCGATACGCTGCATATCCGCCTGGATGCCGACGACCAAGCCGGTCTGGAGCGCAGCAAATATGTGCTGAGCGATCATCTCGCCCGCTTCTCCCGTAAGGAGAATCTGGAACTGACCTGGATGGACCAGCAGCCCTAGCGGTGCTGCAGGATATTGAGAAGCCTGCCGAGGGGGTCGCGCACGAAGAAGCGGCGCACCCCCCAGGGCTCGTCGGCCGGGCCATATTCGACCGGAAAGCCGCCCCGGCGGATGCGCTCCAGCGCTTCATCGACATCATCGACCTCTATCGACAGATCGGGTACCGGCGTTCCTGAGCCGCCTTCCGAGGCGATGCTCATCTGCACCTTCATCCGTTCGTCATTGCCGAAGGTTAGAATCCAGCCATGATCCATCACCAGATCCAGGCCCAGGATCTCGCCATAAAACTCTCGGGCCCTGGCCGGTTCCGGGGCAGCCAGATTGGCAACGATCCGCTTTACAATCATGGTCCCCTTGCCTCCTGTTAGCGTCTCCAGGCTGCTTAGACTTGGCTGCTCAATTATGGTGCAGTCCACGCTCTCGAGCAGCGCCCATAAAGCAATCATGGCATGAGTCGCATCCTTAACAGCCCGGTTACCGTCGGCCTCATCATCTTTTGCGCGGCAATTTTCGGTATCCTGACCCGGTTCGACGATAGTCTGGCGGTGCTTTGGCCTGCCAATGCCCTGCTGATCGGCCTGATGGCGCGCAATCCCCGCTGGGCGAGTGCGGCGGGATGGATCATGGCCGCCGCCGGTTATGTTCTGGCCGACATCCTGACTGGCAGCGAGTTGATGACCAGCCTGATGCTGACGGCTGCCAATCTGCTGGGGGCGGCTTTCGCGCTGGGGCTGTTGACACGCTTCGATACGGATGCCCGCTGTTTGGCGCAGCCAGCGGCAGTGCTGCTCGTGCTGGGCGTTTCCCTTGCCGCAGGTCTTGGGGCCGGTATCGGGGGCGGCATCGCGACAGGCTTGCTGTTCGGAAGCCCGATGGTGAAAAGCGGCCTCTTCTGGATGCTGGCCGAAATCGGCAATTTCCTGGTTATCCTGCCCTTGGTGCTGACCGCGCCAAGTCCACTCCAGTTGATCCTTGACCGTCGCCGTCGGACCTGGAGCTTGCCGCCGCTCAAGTGCTTCATACCGGTGGCGACGCTTATGGGTTCATGCCTTCTCAGCGCTTGGCTCGATGGGGCAGGCGCCCTGGCGGTTCCCGTCCCTGCGCTTCTGTGGTGCGCCATCAGCTATGGGCTTTTCACCACCTCCGCCCTGACACTCAGTTTTAGTGTCTGGACGATGATCGCCATGTCCCTGGGCTATATCGACACAGGTGCGGCGCCCAGTTTCGATAATGGGACCGCGGGCTTGTCCGCCCGCCTGGGTGTCTTGTTCATCACCCTTGCCCCTTTGACCGTCGCCAGCGTGATGGCAGCCCGCACGGAACTGCTGGAGCGTCTGAAGCATCTGGCTGCCCATGACCAACTGACGGGTTTGCTGAATCGTGGTGCATTCCGGGACCGGGCAATCTCCGAATTGGCAAATCTGGTCATGAGCGGTGGGCCATCGGCGGTTCTGATGCTGGATATCGACCGGTTCAAATCGATCAACGACACCTATGGCCATGCGGCGGGGGATCAGGCATTAACGGGATTTGCCCAACGGGCCAGCGGTTGCCTGCGGGCGGGCGATGCCATCGGGCGCCTGGGGGGCGAGGAATTCTGTGTCATGTTGCCCGGCTGCTCGCAGCTTGAGGCCCATGCGACGGCCGAGCGTATCCGGGCCGCCATCGCACGCACGCCCATCGCCCTGAATGCCAAGCAAAGCATTACGGTGACCGTCAGCGTCGGACTTGCCTATACGGCGACTTCGCAGGAGAATTTTGACGATCTGCTGCTGCGCGCGGATGAGGCGCTGTATCGCGCCAAGCAGGCGGGGCGAAACCGGATCGAGGCTGCCTCCGCCTAGCGGTTAAGGTGTCGATTTCCGCTTGCCACCTCAAGGGGTCGAGGGCCCCCGCGCTCCGGCGGCTTCGACCGTCACGTCGACGGTCTGTTTACCGGACTTTTCGAACACCAGCGTCAGCGGGAACTTGGCTCCCTTGGCCAGCGGCTGCTTCAGGCCCATCAGCATGATGTGATAGCCGCCGGGGCCGAAGGTCACCGTCTGACCGGGCGGCAAGGTGACGCCGCCTGCGACTTCCCGCATCTGCATGACGCCGTCTACATGGCGATGTTCATGGATCTCCGCGCGCTCGGCCACCGGCGTCTCGGCTGCGATCAACCGATCTGGAGAGCTACTGTTGTTGGTCAGGGCGATATAGGCGCCGCCGGTCTTTTGGGCTGCGATGGTGGCACGCGCCCAAGGTGCTTCGATCCTTACGCCGTCGGCGTAAGCAGGGAGGGTGAGGGCAGCGGTGAAAAGCAGGCTCAAGCCAAAACGGCGCATCGGGATCTCTCCGGTCTTCTGGACCACTAGACAATGGGTATCCCGCGGGGGCTGTGCAATGCAGCAGGCCCACTTGAGGCAGAGGCCGTTTCGCTTTAGAAGGGGCGCCTGTCTTTAGAATCAGGAAACGCCATGACCATCACCCGCCCGTCCGGCCGCGCCTTCGATCAGCTTCGCGCCGTCTCGCTGGAGCCTAATTTCGCGAAATATGCCGAAGGGTCCTGCCTCGTGCGGTTCGGCGACACCCATGTGCTCTGCACGGCGTCGGTGGACGAGAAGGTGCCGCCCTTCCTGCGCAATTCCGGCAAGGGTTGGGTCACGGCGGAATATGGCATGCTGCCGCGCTCCACCCATACCCGCACCGACCGCGAAGCCGCCAAGGGCAAGCAGTCCGGCCGCACCCAGGAAATCCAGCGCCTCATTGGCCGCTCCTTGCGGGCCGTGACGGATCTGAAGGCGCTGGGCGAACGGCAGATCAAGATCGACTGCGATGTGCTGCAGGCCGATGGCGGCACCCGCACGGCCGCGATCACCGGCTCCTATGTCGCGCTGCATCTGGCCTTGCGCAAGCTGGTCGATACCAAGCTGCTGACGGCCCTGCCGCTGACCGCCGAAGTCGCCGCAATCTCCTGCGGCATCTATCAGGGCCAGGCCGTGCTGGACCTGGACTATGCCGAAGACAGCAATGCCGAGGCCGACAGCAACTTCGTGCTGACTGGCCGGGGTGGCATCGTCGAGGTCCAGGGCACGGCCGAGGCCGATCCCTTCTCTGAAGAGCAGTTCCTGGAGCTGATGCGTCTGGCGCGCAAGGGCGTCACCCAGTTGGTAACCCTGCAGCGCAAGGCCGTGATGGCCTGACGCGCCAACAGACAGTCGACCCGGCCTTCGGGCCAATAAAAAACCCCGGCTGTTTCCAGCCGGGGTTTTCCATTTCCGAAACGGAAAGGCTTAGGCGTCGAGAGCGGCCTTGCGCTTTTCGTCCTTCTTACGCTCGTTCGGATCCAGCAGGCGCTTACGCAGGCGGATCGCCTTCGGAGTCACTTCGACCAGCTCGTCGTCGCCGATGTAGCTGATGGCCTGTTCCAGGCTCATCAGACGCGGCGGCGTCAGGCGGACGGCTTCGTCCTTACCGGCAGCGCGGATGTTGGTCAGCTGCTTGGCTTTCAGCGGGTTCACTTCCAGATCGTTCGGACGATTGTGTTCGCCGATGATCATGCCTTCGTAGATGTCGACGCTCGGATTGATGAACATCGGACCACGGTCTTCGAGGTTCCAGAGCGCGTAGGCAACGGCAACGCCGGTCGCGTTGGAGATCATCACGCCGTTGCGGCGTTCCGGGATCGAACCCTTGTAGGGGGCATAGGCATGGAACAACTTGGCCATCACGCCGGTACCACGGGTATCGGTCATGAATTCGCCCTGGTAGCCGATCAGGCCGCGCGAGGGGACGTGGAAGACCAGACGGGTCTTGCCGCCGCCCGAAGGACGCATTTCGATCATTTCGCCGCGACGCTGGCCGAGCTTTTCGACGACCGGGCCGGCGAATTCCTCGTCAACGTCGATCACGACTTCTTCGATCGGCTCCAGCTTCTCGCCGTTCTCGTCGGTCTTGATCAGCACGCGCGGGCGGGAGATCGACAGCTCGAACCCTTCGCGGCGCATGGTTTCGATCAGCACGCCCAGCTGCAGTTCACCACGACCGGCGACTTCGAAGGCATCCTTCGAGGCGGCTTCGGTGATGCGGATCGCAACGTTGCTTTCGCCTTCGCGCAGCAGGCGGTCGCGGATCATGCGGCTCGTCACCTTGTCGCCTTCACGGCCCGCCAGCGGCGAGTCGTTGACCGAGAAGGTCATGGCCAGGGTCGGCGGATCGATCGGCTGCGAATCGAGGGGGGCTTCGACTTCCGGCACGCAGATGGTATCGGCGACGGTGGTGTCGGTCAGACCGGCGATGGCGACGATGTCGCCCGCTTCGACTTCATCAACCGGAACGCGCTCGAGGCCACGGAAGGCCAGCAGCTTGGTCAGGCGGCCCTGTTCCAGCACGGTGCCGTCACGGCCCAGCGACTTCACGGCCATATTGACCTTGCCGACGCCGGTGGCGACGCGACCGGTCAGGATGCGGCCCAGATACGGGTCGCTTTCCAGCAGGGTGGCCAGCATCGAGAAGGGAGCGTCGCGGTCGACCTTGGGCTCGGGAATATGCTTCACGATCAGTTCGAACAGCGGGGTGAGGTCTTCACGCGCGCCGTTTTCCAGATCGTCGGTCGCCCAGCCGTTGCGGCCCGAAGCGAAGAGGGTCGGGAAATCCAGCTGTTCCGGGGTCGCGTCCAATGCTGCGAACAGGTCGAAGACCATGTCGTGCACTTCATGGGCGCGGGCGTCGGGACGGTCGACCTTGTTGATGACGACGATCGGACGCAGGCCGAGGGCCAGCGCCTTGCCGGTCACGAACTTGGTCTGCGGCATAGGACCTTCGGCGGCATCGACCAGGACGACGACGCCGTCGACCATCGAGAGGATGCGTTCGACTTCACCGCCGAAATCGGCGTGTCCGGGGGTGTCGACGATGTTCAGGCGGATACCGTTCCATTCGACCGAGGTGCACTTGGCCAGAATGGTGATGCCGCGTTCGCGTTCCAGATCGTTCGAGTCCATCGCGCGTTCGGCAACCTGCTGGTTGGCGCGGAAGGTACCCGACTGGGCGAGCAGCTTATCGACGAGGGTGGTCTTCCCATGGTCGACGTGGGCGATAATAGCGAGGTTACGGCGCTCCATAGCGGTGCGGTCCTTAGATCAAAGAGGCAAGTGGGTCAGGTGCCGGTTGGCCAGCGCCTTGAGCGAAGTTTGCGGCCGGGGGCCAAGGTGGCTGATGACTTCGGCAGCAGCGAGGCTGCCGAGGGCGCCACAATCGGCCGCAGCGAAGCCGCGCACATGGCCGAGGAGGAAACCGGCGGCATAGAGATCGCCCGCTCCCGTGGTATCGACGACTTTTGAAACCGCAGCGGCATCCACCGTCACGACTTCATCGCCCTTCAGGACGACCGAGCCCTTTTCCGACCGGGTGACGGCGGCAACCGACACCTTGCCCTTCAAGGCCGCCAGGGCACGGTCGAAGTCGCCTTCGGTCGTCAGTGCCAGCAGCTCGGCTTCATTGGCGAACAGCACATCGACGTGACCGTCGATGAATTCGCGGAATGCACCGCCGTGGCGATGCACACAAAAACTATCCGACAGCGTCAGTGACACCTGACGGCCCTTGGCATGGGCCAGCTTGGCGGCTTCGTAAAAAGCACGCTGCGCATCGGGCGGATCGAAGAGATAGCCTTCCATATAGGTGATGGCGGCTTCTTCGATGGCTGCGATATCGAGATCCTGCGGCCCAAGTTCAACACAGGCGCCAAGATAAGTCGCCATGGTGCGCTGGGCATCGGGGGTCACCAGGATCATGGAGCGCGCGGTCGGCGCGCTGTCCTTGCCGGGGGCCGTCTCGAAGCGGGCGCCGATGGCGCGCATGTCGTGACGATAGACCTGGCCCAGCTGATCGTCCTTCACCTTGCCGATATAGGCGGCACGGCCACCCAGCGAGGCGACACCGGCGATGGTATTGCCGGCCGAACCGCCCGACATTTCGACGGCGGGAGGCAGGCGGTCATAGATGCGGGCGCTCTGGTCGGCATCGACAAGCGTCATGGATCCCTTGACGAGACCGACGCTGGACAGGAACGCATCATCTACTTGCGCCAGGACATCGACAATAGCATTGCCAATGCCGACGACCTCAACCGACAGGTCTGACATTCTTACCCTCTGGGATATTTCGCGGCCGCAGTATAGTCAGGATGCGTTGCAGAACAAGCGGCGCACACGCAGGCGTGCCGCGCGTTAGCGCGGGGGATCGCCAAACAAGAATCTAAAACGCCTCTAGACAATTGATATCTCAAGACTTATCTGCGTTTAAGGCCAAGTCGCCGCCGACGATGAAACATATGTTGCTGGGGAGATTCGCAGGTGTTTTCGGCTTTCAGTAAGGCAATCGGGCAACTTTCCGATCCAAAAACACGCGGTGCGCTCTGGCTTGGGATCGGCGGTGCGCTGCTCGTCATGGTGATTCTGGGCGTGGGGGCGAGCGTCGGCCTGACCTATGTGCCGCGCACCGGCATGGACTGGCTGGACGGCATTATTTTCGGTGCCGGTATTCTGTCCGTGATGATGCTGGTCTGGCTGTTCTTCCCGGCGACGGTGATCATCGTGACCTCCCTGCTGCTGGAGCGGGTCGCCCGCGCGGTCGAGGCGCGCCATTATCCGACCCTGCCACCGCCGCGCGACGTGCCGCTGTCTGAGGATATCAAGGGATCGGTCGTGCTGGCGCTGAAGGCGCTGGGGCTGAATATCCTGTTTCTGCCCGCTTATCTTTTCCTAGGACCCTTGAGCCCGCTGCTGTTCATCGCCTTGAACGGGTATCTGCTGGGGCGGGAATATTTCCAGCAGGTGGCGATGCGCCGCCTGAGCCTGCCGGAGGTTGAGCCCGCCTTCCGGGCCAGCCGGTCGCGCTATTGGATGGCGGGGGGGCTGATTGCCGCGCTCGGCACCATCCCCATCGTCAATCTTTTGATCCCGGTCCTGGCGACAGCCCTGTTCATCCATCTCTTCCAGACGCGGCGTTCCGGGTCCTGAAGTCGGACGGGCTCTGGCCGAAGCTGCGCTTGAACGCCGCCGCGAAGGCGCTGGCGTTGGCATAGCCAAGGCGCCGGGTGACGTCGGCGATGGTGAGCCCCGACGCCAGCAAGGAGATGGCCTCCAGCATCAGCAGTTGCTGACGCCAGCGGCCATAGCTCAGCCCGGTTTCATCCTGGATATGCCGCTCCAACGTGCGGGGGCTGAGGGCTGCAATTTCCGCCGCCCGCTCCAGCGACCAGTCCCTGGCAGGTTCGGCCAGGATCGCATTGGTCAGCCGGCGCAGGCGTGGATCGGCTGGCAAAGCAGCGGAGAGCGGCACTTCGGCCAGTCGCGGGATCTCTGACAGGAGCAACCGGGCGATCAAACCCGCCGATCCCTCTTCGTCATAAAGCGGTGGTTCCTCCAGCAGTCGCAGGATGAGCGCGCGGACTAGGAGAGTCATCGCCAGGATCTTCGGTGTCGGTTCGGGAAACAGGGCCACTTCCGGGGCGATATAGAGGTTCCGCATCTCGACCCCCGCCAGAATCCGCAAGGCATGCGGCACCCCCGGTGGCAGCCAGAGCGCGCGGTTCGGGGGTAGGATGAAGACAGCCCCCTCCGTTGCGACCCGCATGATGCCGCTCATCGCATAGAGCAACTGACCCCGGCGATGTTCATGCAGCGGGATATCGGTTCCCGCCGCGTAGCTTTTGCCCAGCACGCCGATGGGGCGCGGCAGGGCCTGATAATCGTCGGCGGCGGTCGAATGGCGATCCATGGCGGAAACTCGATGATATATGGCCAGACATCATGATCCCGACAGGTGCAGGATAGGAAGCATCCTTCCTGACTAGACTTCCGAGGACCCGATGAACCGCCCGCTGTTTTTCATCAATGCCGGTCACGCGCTCGACCATCTGTCCATGTTGATCTTCCCCACGGCCCTTCTGGGGATGGCGGCGGGGTTCGGAACCGACTATTCGGCGCTGATCGCCTTGGCCATCGGCGGCACGATTGCCTTTGGCGCGGGATCGCTCCCGGCGGGTTGGCTAGGCGATCATTGGAGCCGTCATGGCATGATGCTCGTCTTCTTTTTTGGTCTGGGCGCGGCGCTGATCGCGACGAGCTTTGCCCAGACTCACTGGCAATTGGCTGTCGGCCTGACGGCGGTTGGGCTGGCGGCGGCGATTTATCATCCGGTGGGGTTGGCGCTACTGCCGCAAGTGGCGGGAACTGCTGGCAAGGTGCTGGGTGTAAATGGCGTCTGGGGCAATATGGGCGTCGCCGCTGCCGCGCTCTCGACCGGTTTCCTGACCCAGCAGTTTGGCTGGCGTGTCGCCTTCTGGGTTCCGGGCCTAGTGTCGATCCTGATGGGCATCGCTTTTGCGCTGTTGGTTCAGCCGCTGCCCAAGGCGCCCAAGAAAGCCAAGCCCATGCCCGCCGGCCTGGACAAGGCCACGGTCGTGCGCGCCTTCGGGATCCTACTGGCGGTGACGATTGCCGGCGGCGTCGTCTTTACGGCGGCTACCCTAACCTTACCCAAGCTGGTGTCGGAGCGTATCGGGCCGACGATCAGTGCCCTTGGCGGCGGCACCTTCGGCATCGGCGGCATCGCAGCCATCATCTATGCCAGCGGCGCGCTGGCGCAATTGACTGTAGGTTGGGCGCTGGATCGCTTTTCCCTCTCCAAGGTCTTTGCCGCCATTGCCGCTTTCCAGGTGCCAAGCCTGCTGCTGGTGGCGCTGGGGCAGGGCCATTGGCTCATCCTTGCCGTGGTTGGCGTGATGATCGCGATCTTCGGGCAGGTGACGGTGAATGACGCCATGGTGAACCGCTATACCGACGCCACCTGGCGCGGGCGGATCCACGCGATCCGTTATCTCTTCAGCTTCGGTGCTTCGGCCGTCGCGGTGCCGCTAATCGCCTTCAGCCATAAACATTGGGACGGTTTTGCCAGCCTGTTCCTGATCCTCGCCGTGCTGGGCGGCGTGGTGTTCATCGGGGCGCTGGCCTGCCCGCGGGATCGTCGGGCCGGTGAAGGCGGGGCGGTGGAGGGGGCGAAGGCCTGACAGCCGCCGCTCCCAAAAGAAAAAGCCCGCCGAAAGGCGGGCTTTTCTCATTTCTGCTGGGGCCGACTATTCGCGAGCCTGGGCCAGCTGGGCGGGTTCGGGCAGGGTCAGCATCTTGCGATCCAGTTCCTGCATGATGCCCTGGAACTGCTTCAGTTCCTTACCGGCAAGGGCGCGACCGCTGGGCAGCTTCACCGACAGCGGATTGATCTGCGTGCCGTCGACCATGACTTCATAATGCAGATGCGGGCCGGTGGAGCGGCCGGTGGTGCCGACGTAACCGACGATCTGGCCCTGACGCACCCGGCTGCCGACGCGCAGATCGGCAAAGCGCGACATATGGGCATAGGCGGTCGAATAGGTGCCATTGTGCTGGATCTGCACATAGTTGCCGTAGGCGCCGTTCGGGCCATACTTGCGGATCGTGCCATCACCGGCGGCCATGATCGGGGTGCCGCTGGGGGCGCCGAAATCGATGCCCTTATGCATGGCGGTATAGCCGAGGATCGGGTGGCGGCGGGCACCGAAGGAAGAGGTGATCTTGGCGCCATCGATCGGGGTCTTCAGCAGCGCCTTGCGCACGCTTTCGCCCTTGCCGTTGTAGTAATCGACGAAGCCCGAGCCATCCTCGAAGCGATAGAGCTTGATGGTCGTGCCGGACAGGGTCATCGAGGCATATTGCAGGCGGCCGAACTTGGCGACCTTGCCCGCATCGGTCTGGCGCTGTTCATAGACCAGCTCGTACCCGTCGCCCGGCTGAATATCGCGCTGAAAGTCGACGTCGAAGGAGAAGATGCGGATCATTTCCATCATCATCTCGACCGGGATGCCATTTTCGGTGCCTGAGACAAACAGCGAGCTGTCGATGGTGCCGCCGCCACGGATCATCACGGTCTTCAGCGGGCGGACGATCTCTTTGGCGATATAACCATTCTCGCCCTTGACGATCTCGACGTCGCGTTCGACAGAAACCGGCAGGAACAGGCGCTTCAGATCCAGATTGCCTTCCGTCTCGGCGGAAGCCAGTTCGATCTCGACCTTCTGGCCGATCTGCAGATCCTTGGGATTGAAAACATTCCGCAGTGCGGAAAAAGCATCGGCGGCCTGATTGTTCGGCGCCCCGGCGCGGGTCAGGACCGCGCCCAACGTGTCACCCTTGCGGATGGTTTCGCTGCGAACACCCGGCGCAGGTGGCTCGGCAGGCTCGGCTGCTGCTTCCTTGGCTTGCGCCGCAACGGCTTTCTTGGGTCCAGTCTTCGCGGCTGCACTCACAATCGTCGGCGACATGGTTAACAACAATGCCGAAGCAGAAAGAAGGGCAGTCAAGAAACGAGAGGTCATCGTCGGCCGTGGAATAGTTATAATGAACGGATAAACAGATGAATCGAGGATCGCCAAAAAACGTTCCTTGATAGGCCCCGCGAGGATGCGGACGACCCCCGGCCCTGTCAACTTAAATGACTGTCAAAAGGGCATTTTTTCCGCAGTTTTCCTGTGGTTGACGAGGCACAGTGTGACCTGATGGTCACGCCTGAAAGACCAATCTGCGACCTGTTTGTGACAAGGTTCCTATGAGAGGTTGATTTCATCTTCGGCGCGAAGCATAGATGTATTGCGCCCGCACACCACAAAATATGGCCGTCCCTTTGGCGCAGACGGTTAAGTCAAGCCTATCGGATTTCCGTGTCATGCTGCTGTTCAGCCGACGCAACCTCGTCCTTCTCATCGCCGGTCTCTTTATTGCCTCCGCGCCTCCGGCTTTTGCCAGCGGGGATGGCGATGCCGTTCCGGGCGATACCAAGCAGACGACGGTCCTGGTCTTTGGCGACAGCATGGCCGATGGGCTGTGGGGTGGGCTGACCCGCGCCCTGGTGCGCGACAATTCCATCAAGTTGCTGCGGCGCGGCAAAAACGGCACCGGCCTTGCCCGTCCCGATGTCTATGACTGGCCCGCCGCCCTGCCGCAGATGCTGGAGCAGGAACCGCCGTCCGTCGCCATCGTGTCCTTTGGGCTGAACGACCGGCAGGACAGTTTCTTCGAAGGCCGCCGCCAGCACTATTATAAGACCGATGCCTGGAAGCAGACCTATATCGAACGGATCGAGGCGATTCTGAAGCCGCTGGCCGACAAGAAGATCAAGACCATCTGGGTCGGCCTGCCGATCATGCGGGACCCCAAGGTCTCGAAGGATGCCGAATATTTGAACGCGCTTTATGCCGATGTGGTCGCCAAGCATGGCGCGACCTTCTTCCCCTTGTGGGAGCTGTCGGTCGACGAGAACCACGAATATACCAGTCACGGTCGCGGCAGCGACGGGCGTCTGCGCCCTTTCCGCAACGATGACGGTATGCATTTCACCATGGGTGGGTACGACATTCTGGCTCGCGAACTTCTGAAGACCATTTCCGTGCAACAGCTCGCGCGCGTCGGCAATTGATACAGCCGCAGCGTTTACGCCGTTCGGTCGGCGTTGGGATCGCCGGTGGCCTTGTCACCGGCCTTTTGCTTTTGACCTCCTGCGCCGAAACGCCCAACCGGGCGATCCAGGTCCCGATCACCGAGGCGCCGAAGTCACCGGCAGTGCCGCGGGTTGCCTATTCCGTTGCGGGTACACGCCCGATAGTGGAGCCTGTGAAACGCCAAGGGCCGGGTGGGCCGCTCGATCGTTTCTTCACGCAGCTCGATGGGCTCGATACCCATCGCCAGGGCCGGTCGGTATCGATCCTGCAGTTCGGCGACAGCCATACGGCAGGAGATCGTTTCTCCGGTCGCCTGCGCGAACTGTTCCAGGAGCGATTCGGCAACAGCGGGCGCGGCGTGCTGCCACCCGGTACGCCCTTTGGCTATTTCCGCCCCACGGGCGCCCAGGTGCAGATGTCGGGCGGCTGGCTTGCGACCACCTCCTGGGGAACCAAGGCCGGGTCTGGCCCGTTCGGGATCAGCGGCTTTAGTGTTTCCACCGCCAAAGCCGGGCAGAGTCTGGTGCTGACCTCGACCGATCCGGCCGGTTTCGATGCCGCCGTGATCGAGACGCTGGCCCGGCCCGGCGGCGGCACTGCCGATATCAAGGTCGATGGCGCCCCTGTTTATACGCTGGCGACCCAGGCCGAAAGCCTGCGCGGCGCCCGTCTCGATCTGCCCGTCACCAAGGGCGCGCGCCGCCTGGAGCTGATTGCCCGGGGCGATGGCCCGGTCGAGGTGATCGGCTGGGGCGTTACGCGGGATGATCCGGGTGTTGTCTATGAAAGCCATGGCACCGTCGGTGCGACCGTCAGCCTGCTGGAAAAATGGGACGAGGCGCTGGCGGGCTGGCAGCTGGCAGAGCGCGATCCGGCCCTGATCGTCCTGGCCTTCGGCACCAACGAGGGCTTTGGCAATCGTCTGGTCGAAGCGGATTACGAGGCGGCTTTCGAAGGTCGTATCAAATATCTGAAGTCCGCCGCGCCCAACGCTGACATCATCGTTGTGGGTCCGCCCGATGCCAACCGGGTGGCGAGCCTCAAGGGCTGCACTCCTGCCCGTGCCAAGGGCTGGGCCGCGAACGAGCGGGGTTGCGCCTGGGTCACGCCCGCCAATGTGGCTGTCGTGCGGGGGATGCAGAAGAAGGTGGCGGAGCGCCAGGGCTTGCGTTTCTGGGACTGGTCGCTTGTCATGGGCGGCGCCGGTGGGGCGCAGCGCTGGACCGAAACCAACCCGCCGCTCATGCATACCGACCGGGTGCATCAGAAACCCGAAGGTTACGCCAAATCGGCGGAGGTTCTTTTCGAAAGCCTGATGGCGGATTATTCCGCCTGGAAGAGCCGCCCGCTGGCCGCCCTGCCGAACTAGGCTCCCGCGTTTTAAAGATAGATCGTTACGCCCACGATGCTGTTCCCGACCCTAACCTACGCCCTGTTTTTCATCGCAGTCTTCGCCGGGGTCTGGGCGCTCGGGGATCGGAACCGCGCCCGCAAGGCGCTGCTGGTGGCGGTGTCCTATTTCTTCTATGCGCAATGGGACGCGCGCTTCTGCCTGCTGCTGCTGGCAAGCACGCTCGCGAACTATGGCTTCGGCCTTGCCGTGGGCGCGGCGTCGGAGCGGACGAGGTCCCGCTGGGTGGCGGCAGCCGTGGCGGTCAATCTGACCGTCTTGGGCTTCTTCAAATATTATAACTTCTTTATCGAGAGCGCGAACGACCTGTTCTTCCGCCTCGGGCTGCACCGCGAACTGCCGTTCCTGGAGATCGTGCTGCCGGTGGGCATCTCCTTCTTCACCTTCCACGGCATCTCTTATGTCGTCGATATATATAGAAAGAAGGTGCCGCCCGCCCGCGATCCGCTGGACGTGCTGCTCTATATCTCCTTCTTCCCGCAGCTGGTGGCCGGGCCTATCGTCCGCGCGTCCTTCTTCCTGCCGCAGCTTGCCAAGGCCCCGGCGCCGATCCTGGATCAGGTGCCGCGCGCGCTAGGGCTTATCCTGGTGGGGCTCTTCAAGAAAACGGTAGTGGCGAATTATCTGGCGACGGATCTGCTCGACCCGGTGTTCGTCGATCCCGCCAGTGCCGGGACGCTCGATCTCTGGCTCGCCCTCTATGGTTATGCGGTCCAGATCTATTGCGACTTCTCGGCCTATAGCGACATGGCCATCGGTTTTGCGCTGCTGCTGGGCTATCGCTTCCCGGACAACTTCGACCGTCCCTATTCGGCAACCAGCCTGCAGGACTTCTGGCGCCGCTGGCATATCTCGCTCTCCTCCTGGCTGCGCGACTATCTCTATATCCCCTTGGGTGGCAGCCGGGGCGGGACCGTCAAGACCTACCGCAATCTGCTGCTGACCATGGTGCTCGGCGGCCTGTGGCATGGCGCGTCCTGGACCTTCATTCTGTGGGGGACGATCCATGGGGCGGGATTGGCTATCGAGCGCGCCGTGCTGGGCGACCGCCAGCCGGGCAGGTTCGGCCGTCTGATCGGCTGGTTTGTCACCTTCCATATAGTGTGTCTCGCTTGGGTGCTCTTCCGCTCCTCGACCATGGAAGCCGCGGTCGGTTTCCTTGGTGGTCTGACCGGCACTGGCGGCGAGGTGCTTTATGCCACTCCGTTCCTGGGGGCTTTGATCCTGTTGGCGCTGGCGGCACAGGCCGGGCCGCGTGAATGGGCGCAGCAGTTTGTCGGCCGGATCGGCACGCTATCCTGGCCGTTGATCGGTGTGCTGGTCGGGGTGGCGCTGGCTGCTATTGACGCCCTCGGGCCCGAAGGCGTCGCTCCCTTTATCTACTTCCAATTCTAAGAGAGGGAGCCGCGAGCCATGACACCCCGTCCTCTCCTTTATAGCTTCCTGCTCTCGGCTCTGGTTCTTGGCCTGTTGAACAGCCATGGGCTGGTGAAGTGGTCCCGCGACGTCCATCCGACCTGGCTTGCCGATCGTCTGTTGCCTGTGGCCGAAGTCTGGGACGGTTGGATGGTGGGTCTGGGTGCCGATACACCCTATATATATGTGCGCGGGCTGCTGGCGGATCTGAGGGGCGCCAACTGAGGCGCTCGGGTCAATGGGGCTGACCTTTTCAGGGCGTTTTCAGAAAAGTGACGTTCGCGTGTTTTTTCCCTTTGACTCATGTGTCAGCCCGGCCTATAACCCCGCTCACGCCGCGACGACGTGGTGCTGACCGGAAGCTAAGGTGTTGTAAACACTG
>NZ_JBHUIP010000015.1:0-2963 GCF_042683105.1 Lacibacterium aquatile | reverse complement strand
GATCTACAGCTATACTCCCACCACTCAGGTCGTCACGCCCGACAAGACCACCCCGACCATCCCCGCGGTCGTCCCCGTCAAGCCCGTGACCCCAGTCGACCCGGTGGATCCCGTAGACCCAGTCGATCCGACCCCCACCCTCACCGGTACCAATATCGTCGGCACCAGCCGCGCCGAAGTCATCATCGGAACCACCGGCGACGACATTCTGAAGGGCGCAGGCGGTAATGACACCCTGCTCGGTATCTCGGGCTATGACACGCTTAATGGCGGTGCGGGTGATGACGTTATCCAAGCCATTCAGCCCGCCTATGTCTATGGCGGCACTGCCATCATCATCGAGTCGCCCAGCAAGACGATGAGCATCGACGGCGGCGACGGCTACGATATCCTCACCCTGAAGGTGCAGGCCGACATCGATCTGATGGATGAAGGCAACGAGGAAGGCGGAACCTACGGTTCCATCGATGCCCACATCACCAATGTCGAAAAGCTGTTTGTCGAAGTCAGCGCCCTTGATGGCGGCACCCTGGGGCTTTATGGCAGCAACGCCTCTGCAGCCCAGTTGGGGCAGATCAATCTGGTCGGTATAGTCGACCATCTTCATGTTCAGATGCTGGGCGAAGGGGAATCCTTCAACGTCAATGCCACGCTTCTGACCGGCAACAATGAGTTCAGCGGCTCCGGCGGCGGCGATACGATCATTGCCGGTTCAGGCAACGACACGATCCATGGCGGCTGGGGCGACTACGATGTGCCCGGCGATTTTCTGAGCGGCGGCGACGGCAACGATTGGATCAGCGCCGGGGCCTCCAACGATACGATTTATGGCGGCACGGGCAACGATACGATCAACGGCGGTGGCGCCGCCGATTATATCGATGCCGGAACCGGCAACGACCGGATCGAAATGCGCTGGAACGGCGAAGGCAACCCCGCCAATGGCACCACGATCCTGGGCGGCGCGGGCATCGATACGCTGGCGCTTTATGTCTCTTACGGCACCTATGGCTCGCTCCCCAGCGGCGCCTCCCTTTCCGGCATCGAAGTGCTGGAGCTTGGCGCGGTGTCGAGTGGCGGCGCCCGCTACGACTTCGATTTTGGCGGCATGGGCGACATGCGGATCGCGGTGACGACCTGGCTGACTGAACTCAACATCAACGCCAACAACGCCACCAAGGGCAATATCGTCGATTCCTGGCACAACAACATCGACGATCTGTCCATCACCGGCGGCAAGGGTAACGACACGCTGATCCTCGGCTACCTCGGCGGCGAAGGCAGCGGTGAAGCGGGCTATGTCACCGGCGGTGACGGCAATGATCTGATGCTGATCAAGGGGCTCGAATTCACCAACGCCCATATCGATGGCGGCGCGGGTAACGATACGCTGATCCTCAGCGGCGGCGGTTCTGTCAGCAACATCAACCTGGGCAGCGGCACCGACCTCGTGCGCGTGTTGATGAACGACAATTATGAATCCACCTTCGGCCTCTATTCCGGGTCGGTCGGCGTGGATCGGCTTGAGCTTTATATCAATAGCGACGCCGTCACTAACGCCAACCTGACCATCCAGGATAATGTCATCGCCCCCGGCAGTACCTTGACCATCCAGGGCTACGGTCAGGCCGGTGACATTGATTTCTATCAGGCGGGATCGGGCGTCGGCCTAGGCAACGTCAAATCCTCCCTGGGCCTCGGCGGCACGACCGTCGGCGTGAACATCAATGCGAGCTCCCTTCCCAGTAATCAGTCGATCAGCATTGTCGGCGGGTTCGACGGCAATGATTCGATCACCGCTGGGGCCGGGACTGATTTCATCAATGCCGGCAAGGGCGGCGATTACATCTTCGGTGGCGACGGTAACGACAAGATTTCCGGCGGCGACGGTGATGATTTCATCAACGGCGGATGGGGTGTCGACAGCATCTATGGCGGTGCTGGTGCCGATACGATTTCCGACAATCATGGCGGCGGCCTTATAGACGGCGGCGCGGACAATGATTCAATTAATGTCGAAGGTGCGTCGGTCACCGGAACGAACTACACGATCAGTGGCGGCGTCGGCTCCGACTACATCTATGGCAGCAGCTATGGCGAATCGCTCAATGGTGGCGCCGGCAGCGATACGATCTATGCCGGTAACGGTAGCGACACCATCAATGTGTCTGGCAACGTGAGCGGCGACGCGGACAACATCACCGGTGGCGGTGGGGCAGACAGCTTTGTCGGCGCGATGAGCAGCAACGGCCTCACCAATTTCTATTACACCAACACGTCAGAGGGCGGCGACGTCTTCGCTAACGGCGCGTTCAGATCAGCCAACGCTCAGATTATCCTCGACGGCGGAGCCTTCTCCAGCATCGACTCGTCTCACGTCAAAGCCATTTCAGGCAGCGGCACCTACAATGGCGGCTCGGGTTACAGCTTTGACGGTGGAGCCTATGCGCTGCTCTATACCGACACAGACACAGGCAAGGTCAGCCTTATCATTGACGAAAATGGCAATGATACCTCCAGCGGTTATGCGGTCCTGGTATCCGACTTCGGCAACAACTCCGTTACAACGGCCGATATCACGACCTCCTACATGCCTTGATCGATCTGCCATGGAACGACGGGAAAGGGCGCCTTCGGGCGCCCTTTTTTTGCTCGGCACCCAGATACCGCACATAGACTGACCCAACACTTCGGGGCGAATTGCGCCAATGTTTCAATGGCGTTGTAAAAATGAAGACTGACCTCTCCCTTAAGATGGCAGTTTTTCTGTCCTCTGAAGTCAAATCGGTCCGCTTAGTTAATTTCGTTAAGTCTCAAATTTCTTCTCGACATGTTCCGCTCCCGAACCGATTATCCGACCCTATCGGTCATGATATGTTTCGGGGAGTGTGTGCAATGGATGGTGGCAGCGATTTAAGCCTGCTCGCGCAGGCTTCAGGTGCTCAGGCCATTGGGCGTATCGA